>NZ_JASGES010000211.1:0-27496 GCF_047606205.1 Propionicimonas sp.
CGACGGTGGGCACCGGAACGAGCAGGACGGGCAGCGCGCTCCCGCCGGCGAGCACCGCGGCGGCGACCGCCGCGGCCAGCCGCCCACCGAGGACGGGGACGAGGCCGAGCGCCGAACGCTCCTTGGCGGCGAGGACGAGCCGGCGCAACCGGTCGTCGTAGGCGCCGCCGGCGAACACCTCGGGCAGCTCAGGCGGCAGGCCCGGCACGACGAAGGGGCGCATCCCACGGAGGCGCCGCACACAGTCACCGCACGGGCCGGGGCCCGGACGCCCGCAGCCCGCACACCGGGCGCCGAGCACCAACTCGGCCGCACTTGCGACCACGTCCCGCGCGCGCACGCCGGCATCCTCGGCAGGATCGGCGCAGACCGGTCATCCGTCCACAGGGTCAGCCCGACCAGGCCACTGCTTCCACAGAGGCGATGGCGAGGTTCCAGTTGAACTCGCCGTCGCGCCGGTAGACGTTGCCGCTGGGGCTCAGCGCCGCGATCGGACGCTGCGGCACCACGGCGAGCTGGCTGAGCGTGAGGTTCTCGCTGGGGCCGATGTCGGTGGAACTCGCCCCGTCCTGGCTGACCCGGAACACGTTCGTGCCCTCGTCGCTGGCCTGCAGCACCACCAGCTCGGTCGCGGTGACCCAGCCGACGTCGATCGCCGCGCCGGAGCTGCCGGTGACCACGGACAGGTCCAGCGGGCTCCAGCCGCTCACCGTGACCTCGCCGTCGCCGCGCTCCACCGTGGCCAGGCCGAGCCGGGTCTGGCCTCCGTCGGCGAGGATCAGCGCCACCCGGGTGCCGTCCGGGGAGAGCGAGAGCGCCCGCATTCTCAGGGCGGGGACCGGATGGGCGCCGGTCGCGACCTTGAGCCGCTGGTCGCCCTTGAACACCTGCAGCCCGGCCACGCCGCCCTCGGCGGGCGACCACAGTTCACCGTTCCTTGCGTAGTCGGGACGCAACAGGCCAGTGCCCGTCCGCAACAGGGTGACCTTGTCGGCGTCGGTCCGCTCCACCTGCAGCCTCGTCGCCGCCTGGGACGTGGCCGCCACCTCGCTCAGGTCCGCGTTCACCGCCACCTGCTCGGGGTGGGCGAGAGCGGCGGTCGTCTCGACCAGGTCGTCCCAGTCGGAGGTGTCCTTCAGCCGCTGCACCTTGCGGTCCTTCACCACGAACAGGGCGTGCTGGGACGTGGCGGCCACCGGGGCCAGAGCGGCGAAGGAGTCGGTCCGCACCACCGACTGGCCGGAGTCATCGCGCCAGGTCTCCCCGTTCGCCGTGACCTGGACGGTGCTGACCTGGCTGAAGCCGGACAGCGTGTAGGTCAGTTCCGCCAGCAACGTCCGCTGCTGGTCCACGGTGAGCCCGCCCGTGTCGCCGCCCAGGTCGACCTCCGCCAGGCCCGTGGAGCCGACCTCGACCGAGTCCACCGTGATCCCCCTGGTGGTCAGCTTCCGGACCGCGGGGGCGAGCCAGGCGGCCGGCCCGGCGAGCTGCGCCGCGACGGCGGCCGCCACGGCCTGGTCCCCGGCGGCGAAGAACCTCGGCTCCGGCACCAGCACCGAACCGGCCGGATCGGTGAAGTGCAGGCTGACCGCCATGAAGCCGGTGGTGAAGGCATACCTCGACACCAGCAGGCCGGAAGGCGGGCTGGAGATCCGCCACTGGCCGGCGCTGTTCTTGACCAGCCCGAAGTCCTGGCGCAGCGGTGGCGCGTCGTTGCCCACCGGGGTGTAGGTGCCGGCCGCGTCGACCTTCCCGGTGACCCGCGCCGACAGCACGACCGACTGCTCGGTCTCGGTCGGTGGGGAACCGTCGGCGTACACCTGCACGCCCGACTCCGGGCGCCAGGCGGCGCTCGCCGCGTCGGTGAGGTACTGCCTGGCCACCTCGTAGTTGGGCTGGTAGGTGCCCATCGCGTGCAGGAAGCCTTCCACGACCAGCAGCTGGCTGGCCCCGTCCGCCGGCGGGAGCGGGTCGACCTGGACGCCCGAGTTCACCCCGCTGGCCTGCGGGGTGTGGTGCGCGACGTCGCCGCTGGTCGGGACGGTGGCGCAGCCGGAGAGCACGACGAGCGCACAGGCCAGCGCGGCCGCGCCGCCGTGGCGCGGGCGGCCTGGGCTACCGGATGGAGACACGGGTCAGGTCCTTCACATCCGGGGGGACCACGGGCCACGGTGAGCCGTGCAGTTCCTCGCCCGCCCTGCGGGGCAGCGTGAGCCGGAACTGGGCGCCCAGGCCCGGGCGCCCCCATGCGTTCAGCCAGCCGCCGTGCAGGCGGGCGTCCTCGAGAGAGATCGACAGGCCGAGCCCGGTTCCCCCGACCCGCCGGCCGCGGGACGGGTCAGCACGCCAGAACCGGTTGAACACCTGTCCGGCGTCCGCGGCGGAGAAGCCCACGCCGTGGTCGCGGACGGCGATCGCGACCGCCTGGTCGTCACTGCGCAGGTGGACGGTGATCGGCCGACCCTCGCCGTGTTCGATGGCGTTGGTGATCAGGTTGCGCAGGATCCGCCGGATCCGGCGGCCGTCGACCTCGGCCACGCAGCTGCCGTCCGCGTCGAGCGAGATCACACTCCCCGTGCCCTCGGCGAGCCGCTGGAGCGAGTTGACCTCGTCGCCGGCCAGACCGACCAGGTCGACGTCGTCGAGCGAGAGCTCCGCCGCGCCGGCGTCGAACCGGGAGATCTCCAGCAGCTCGGTGAGGAGGCCTTCGAACCGGTCCAGTTCGGCAGAGAGCAACTCACTGGACCGCCGCGACGCCGCGTCGAAGGCCGCCCGGTGGGCGTGCAGCACCTCCGCCGCCATCCGGATCGTGGTCATCGGGGTGCGCAGCTCGTGGGACACGTCCGAGACGAAGCGCTGCTGGACGAGCGAGAGGTTCTGCAGCTGCGTGATCTTCTTGTCCAGCTCCTCGGCCATGTGGTTCATCGATCGCGCCAGCGCGGCGAGGTCATCGGTGCCGACGACGTCCATCCGGTCCTCCAGGTGACCGGCGGCGAGGCTCTCCGCGGCCAGGCGGGCGGCACGTACCGGGCGGAGCACCTGCAGGGCGATCAGGTAGACGGTGGCACTCAGGCCGACCAGCACGAACACACCCGTGGCCAGGGTGGCCTGCTGGACCACCGCGAGCGTGCGCTGCTCCTGGCTGGTCGAGAACAGGAAGAAGATCGGGTAGGGCTCCTGGCCGGGAGCGTCGAGGTTGGCCGCCACGACCAGGCCGGGCTCCTCCTCCCGCTGGTCGGTGAACCGGATCATGGTGGGGGTACTCCACAGCCCGTCGCCGTCACCGTTGGCGACGGCCTGCCGGATGCTGTCCGGGATGCTGTCGGCGGCGAGCCCCGCGGTGCCGATCTGGGAGATCGGGGTCTCCACGACGACGAAGTACTGGCTGCCGGCCTGGCCGCGGCTGGCCGCGTCCCTGGCGAGCCGGCTGATCTGCTCGCTGGCCGAGGTGGTCCGGAAGTCGGTGGTGGACAGGGTCGTCTGCATGCTCGCGACCACGGCGGACGCCTCGGCGACACTCGCCTGGGTCTTGCCGTCCATGATGCCCCGGCTGGACTGGTCCATCAGGAACCAGCCCGTGGAGAAGAGGATCACGATCGCGGCGGCGATGGTACTCAGCACCACCCGGAAGGGAAGCGACCGTGCCCACAACCGGATCGGCCCGAATCGGGCGAGCCCTCGCATCAGGCCGACTTGGGCTCACCGGCCCGGTAGCCGACGCCCCGGACGGTGACGATGATCTCCGGACGCTCCGGGTCCTTCTCCACCTTCGAGCGCAACCGCTGGACGTGCACGTTCACCAGCCGGGTGTCGCTCGCGTGGCGGTAGCCCCAGACCTCCTCGAGGAGCACCTCTCGGGTGAACGCCTGCCGGGGTCGGCGGGCCAGGGCCAGGAGCAGGTCGAACTCGAGCGGGGTGAGGGTGATCTCGTCCTCGCCGCGACGCACGGTGTGCTCGTTGACCCGGATCACCAGGTCGCCGATCCGCAGGTTCTCGACATCGGGCTCCGGAGTGACGTGGCGCCGCAGTCGGGTCTTGATCCGCGCGATCAGCTCCTGGGTCTTGAACGGCTTGGCCACGTAGTCGTCCGCGCCCGCCGACAGCCCGTCCACCACGTCGATCGTGTCGCTCTTGGCGGTCAGCATGACGATCGGGACGCCAGAGGTGGCGCGGATGTCACGACACACGTCCACGCCGTCCCTGCCGGGCAGCATCAGGTCGAGCAGGACCAGGTCGGGCCGGTAGTCGCGGAAGGCGTCCAGCGCGGACGCCCCGTCGTGGCACAGTCTCGCGTCGAACCCCTCCGAGCCGAGCACGATGTGGAGCATCTCGGCAAGGGCCTCGTCGTCGTCGACCACCAGGATCCGCGGAGCGGAAGCCCGGGGAGCCTCACTCACCTTGTCGCCCTCCCTTGGTCGTCGGTGCTGAAGATACTAGTCGCGCGCGGGGCCGGGTACCGCCGGGGAGGGCACCGGGGCCCAGGCCGGTCTCAGTTGAGGTCGGCGGACGCGGTCCAGGTGGAAAGGAGCGCCAGCTCCCCGCCCTGGCGGCGCAGCACCCGCCGCCACAGGGTGGCGGGGTCGGGGTCGAAGACGTCTTCGGGCCGGGCGGGGACCACGTGCCACATCTCGAACTCGAGCTCCTGCTCCAGCTGCCCCGCCTCCCAGCCGGCGTAGCCCGCGAAGACGCGCAGGTGGCGGTAGGTGCCTTCCGCGATCTCGACCGGCGTGTCGAGGTTCAGCAGGCCGACGTGGCCGAACACGGGCCGCCAGCCCGGCGGCTCCTCGTTCTCCGACCACGGTTCGGCCAGGCACACCGCACCCTGCTGCGAGACCGGGCCGCCGTCGAACAGTGCCTGCGGGTCGCTGACCAGGTCCGACCAGGCCGGCAGGGCGCCGGACAGGTCGATGTCGGTGGTCCGGTTGAGGACGACTCCGAGCGTGCCGGACTCGTCCGCGTCCAGCAGCAGGACCACCGTGCCGTCGAAGATCCCGTCGGTGATCGAGATCCCGGCGACCAGCAGGTCACCCACCCCGAAGCTCTGCATGACACCTCCTCGTGCCAAGTCTCGCACTCGCGACTGCGGCACCTCGATCCGGCTCGCGTGGCCCCGGTCGGGCACCGTCAGACGACCTCCACCCAGCCGTCGGTGCCGTTCACCCGGATGCGCTGGCCGTCCCGGATCAGCCGAGTGGCGCGACGAGAATGTCGCCGACTCGAGCGCTGCTTCGGCCAGGTCCCGGACGATCCTCGCCATGCCCTCCGCCGTCCCTGGCGACACGGGGACGCCGGCCAGCGCACCCTCCGGGATCCGGGTCCCAACCCGGCACTCCAGAGAGATCACGGCGCCTGCTCCCCCGACGGAGCATCCATCAACTGCGAAGCGACCAAGTCGGCAGGAATCGTCGAGGGCTACGAGGCTGGCGTCACCATGAAGGAACTCGGCGAGCGGTAGACATCGGCCGACAGACCGCGTCCAAGGTCGTGAGGCGCCTCAGAGTACAGATTGGCGCCCTTCAAGGGGTGGCTGACGGAGGCGCCGAGCTTGGGCTGGAACTCATCCTCCATCGACCTATCTGTGACAGATCCGCGCGCTGGCCGACCTCGGCGACTCGGAGTTCTAGGCTCTCACCGTGGATCTGCTCGGTGTGGTCGAGGTGCCGGCTACGACGACCTTCCCCCCGGAAAGCGGCGCCGACGCGGGAGAGCACCGGTTCCTGGACTGGACGGTCAACGGCCGTCTCCTCCGAACGATGCTCGGCTGGGCGAACCCTCCACGGGAGTCGACCGCCATGGTGTCGGGCTGGGACCTGGATGCCGGGCTGTCCTGGCTTGACAGCGTGAGGCTCCCGGACCGGGGCGAGTTCCCCGATGGCCGGGCAGCGCTACTTGTCTGCGAGCAGTGCGGCGATCTCGAGTGCGGCGCGCTCAGCGTCCAGTCACCCGGACATCGACCACGGTGCGCTGGTCCGACTTCGGCTGGCAGGTCCCCCGCGACGACGGCTTCGATCGGCTCGACGTCGTAATCTCCTTCGAGTTCGCCGCCACCGACTATGACGCGCTTCTCACTTCTCTCGCCCAGCGACTCGCGACCGGCACAGTCACCGTCACAGCCTCGAAGCAGCTCCGGCGCGCACCGGAGCAACGCGCGGTCATCCGACTCTGAGGAACATACTCGCGGCAGGACCGGATGTTGTCGAGGTGGTCCCTAGCGCGGGAGGCGGGGCGCAGGGCCCGTTCCTAGCTTCGCTGCGAGCCTGTCGAGGGCACGCTGGAAGTCGTCGAGAAGCACCGTGGTGCAGGTCATCGGGTCGGTCAGGTCAGCCTTGCTCCGCTGCTGGAAGATCTGGATTTTCGGGCGCTTGTCGTAGATGCGGAGGTGGGTCTTCGCATACGAGTCGTAGGTGTAGAACCACTCCACCTCCCGCACACCTGCAACATCGAGCCAGTCCCGAAGCAGCGGCCCCAGGCCGGCATTGACCTGGTCGACGGTTCGTTCCACCTGCCGCGGCGTTCCCCAAGCATCAGAGCCTGTGGAGATGTGGGTCTTGTCGAGCAGGTACGGGTCCGGATCCTCCCAGGCGGCCGTCACTGCCACTGGGGAAAGAAAGTCACCTCCGGGCACGGGCAGGTGGATGAGTGGGTCGTGGTCGAGGAGGTCACCGGAGGCCACGGTCAGCGCCGGACCGTCCGGGATGCCGAACGGCAGGACGCTGGGCAGGACCCAGAGGCCACCATTCGGCGTCCACGTCAATGTGTCCATCGACCGCTGGAGCCCTTCGGGTGTCGAGAACGAGATCACCGGCGCGCTGTACAACGCACCGTCCCCTCCCTCGACCTGCACGCTCAGCCGCCCGAACCCATCGTCGTCCCAAACTGCGCGCACCCGTGCCCGCGAAGACCGGTCAGGGCTGGTCTTCCACCGCCCCTCCCACCCGAACCGGCCGCCGCTCGCAGCAACCACGTCCCTGACCTCCCGCAGGGCGGTCAGGTCCCAACCAAGTCGTTCCCCGAGCAACACCGTGGTTTGGTGAATGGCGTCCAACACCGCAGCGGCTCGCGGTTGCGGTTCCCACTCGTGTGCGCCGACCGGTACGTGCAGGATCCCGATGTTGTGGTCATCCGGATCATCGATCAGTTCCACCCGGAGGCCCGTCTCCGCATCCTCCTCCCGGACCAACAGGCGGTAGCTGGCGCGGGGCGCTTCCAGGCGCAGACCCCGCAGGCCAACGCTGTGGGCTTCACACACGCGTCTGGCGGTCCGCGCCACCGCGTCCTCGGCCGGCGTCCCCCACCGGCGGTCGTGCAAGCCTGTCTGCGGATACACGTCCATGAAAGTGAGTCTCGGCACGCACAGATCCTGACAGACCACGCGCCGTACGGCAGGGCCGAAGGAACGCTACCGTCACCAGGACGCCGAACTCGCGGCGGAACAGGATGTTCAGCGCCACACCGCAGGCGGAGATTCCTAACAGTGGGTGGAAGCGTGTGCGACGATCCTGCTGTGGTCGAATGGGTCCGACGCTGGTTCCAGCAGTGGTTCGGCGAGCCTCCGGATTACGATCTGCCAGATCCAGACCTTGCCGCGTACGATCACGGTTTGGGCGAGCTCCGCCTCAATGGCGAGCTGAAGGGCTATCTGGCCAGCGTGCGCCTTGAGATGTCGTTCCCTGCCCGGCAGTGGTGGCCGTGGTTCGTCATCGTCTGGGCTGACGGACGCAAGGACCGCCTTCGAGGACTGCAGTCCCAAGTGGTTCACTGTTCGCGAACTCGAATCCGGGTATTTCGAGCACTACCCCGAGAGCGGCGGGCCCGAGGTGTACGAGTTCGGTTGGCTCAAGCCCGGCTAGGCCAGCGCCAAATGGGCAGAACTCGGCCTGACCCAAGACGACTTCTGACCAGCGCTGCCCCGCCGCGGCTGATGCCAGTGGGTTGATGAACTCGTCAGCTGGCGTCCACGCGACGGCTGCGTGCCATGGTGCGGATCTGTTCATCCGGGTCGTTCGCAAGACGCGCCAGGGCGGGGTCGAGCTTCTGTGGGTCAATACAGGTGACCTCGTCGAGCAGCGCGTACAAGGCGTAGTAGCGGGTCTCTGCGTCGTCATCACGGCACAACTCCAGCAGCGCCTCGGCCGCGCACAGGCCGGGTCACCCGGGCACGCCCAGAAGCGCAAGAGCCGCCCTCCAGCCGGAGGGCGGCTCTGTCATCTCCATGCTCGGGGAACTCGTCACCGGCACTTTCGATGTCGAGGGCTGCAAGAAGCCCTCTGGGGTGGAGGTGGCGGGAGTCGAACCCGCGTCCTCAAGAGGTGAACCAGGACTTCTCCGGGCGCAGCTGACCAGACGTTCTACTCGGCTCTCACCCTCGCGTCAGCACGTGGCGAACAAGCCCAGTTCCATGAATGTCCCGCCGCAGACCCTGGAACGAGGTCAGGACGGTAAGCCTTCTAGATGAGGCCAGGAACCGGACGGAAGGCTACGTCCGGGCTGACCCTTCGATCACTGCTCAGGCAGCGAGAGCGAAGTCAGTGCGATTGGAATCGGCACTTATTGGTTTCCGGGAGTCGTTAACGAGATGTCCCCGGATCCTCGGCCCGCTTCTCCTGGAACTACCGTCCCAAGTCGAAACCAGTCACCCCCTGTTGAGTTGTACCGAACGGTTGCCCGTCCAGCTTCCCAAGCATACACGACGGTCGCTCATGCCCCCTCAGGTAGGGTGCCCGGCATGGAGAAACCGTTCGTCGACCCGCCCGAGGGCCCCGCACCGACCGACCTGGAGATCATCGACCTCGACGAGGGCACGGGCCCTGAGGCGGTACCGGGCAAGACCGTGGCCGTGCACTACGTGGGGGTGGCCTTCTCCTCTGGCGAGGAGTTCGACTCCAGCTACGACCGGGGCCAGCCGCTGGTCTTCCCGCTCGGCGCCCGCCGCGTCATCGCCGGCTGGGACAACGGTCTGGCGGGCATGAAGGTCGGCGGCCGCCGCCGGCTGGTCATCCCGCCGCACCTGGCCTACGGGGAGCGCGGCGCCGGCGGCGTCATCGGCCCCGGCGAGACCCTGATCTTCGTCTGCGACCTGGTCGGGGTGAAGTAGCCGCCAGTCGTTCGTCGTCCCGTCTGCTCCCGAAAAGGGGCACCACGCGGGGTCGGGCGGGGCGATCCGGGGCGATCCGGGGTCCGGAGGGCCGGCGGGTCGGGGCGCCGGGGTCGGCTACCAGCTTCCGCCGCCGCCACCACCGCCACCGCCGCCGGAGAACCCCCCGCCGCCGCCGAAACTGCCCCCGCCGAAGGCCGATCCGCCGCTGCCGAAGCCAGACTCGCTGAACGTCGGCGCGGGGCTGGCGATCGAGGTGCCGACGGAGCTGTCGAAGGTGTTCAACTGCCACACGAAGCTGTTCAGGTTCCAGGTCGTCCCGTAGTACCAGGTCGGGGCCACGTCCGGGATCCGGCCGAGCTCCACGAGCCGCTGGCACACCTGCGTCCAGCGCTCGGTGAGGTCGTACATGATCGCCCACGGAAGGTAGCGGCTGAAGATGTCCTCACCCTCCTCGAACCGCAGTTGCTCGGCCTCGGCGGTGGCGAGGTAGGTGCGGAAGCCCTCCACCTGATCGGTCAGCGCGCGACCGTACGCGCTCCGCTGTCCGCGGCGGAGCTTCCGCTGCACGACGACGGCCGTGACCGCGACAGAGAGCAGCAGCGGAAACGCCAGCAGCAGCCAGGCCCCGACGAAGGCGCTGCCCACGATGCCGACGGTCAACAGGGGGAACAGCAGCCCACCGATCCCGCAGCCCAGACCGCCGGCGGCGCCGGGGAGGCGGGCGAACCAGTGCTCCTGGGTAGCCCTGGCCAGCACCGTCCGCTGCACCCGCTCGTGGGCCTGGGACAGCGTCCCCGGCTCGCCGAGGTCCACCACCCGGCCGGGCCGGCTGCCGGCGGGAAACAGCTCGGCGAGGATGATGGTGCTCGTCGCGTCCGGCGCCCGGGACGGGTCGACCAGCCGGACCTGCTGGGTGTCGTCACTGCGCAGCTGGATGGCGCCGGCCACGGCCAGGCTGACCAGGGCCGCGGTGGTGTCGCGCACCTGCGTCTCGCCGTCGATCAGCAGGCCGGCCTCGGCCACCCCGAGCTGTGGCGGGGCGAAGCAGACCGGGATCTCCGTGCGCGGGTCGGAGAGCACCTCGCTCGCCTGCTGGCCCCGGGCGGGGAAACTGCCCGGCGGCACGCCCTCCCACCGGTAGTCGCGGGAGCGGCGGCGCAGGTACCACCAGCCCACGAAGGGGACCAGCGCCGCACCGGCGAGCGAGCCGCCGAACGCCCAGGCCGTCTGGCGCTGGGCCGCCGCGTCCGCGTTCTCCACCTGGATCGGCGTGTTGTGGGTGACCAGGCCGGGGGCGATCTTCACCGACACGGTCATCACCTCGCCGGTCGGGATACTGGACGCCGCGAACTGCGCGACCTCGTTGCTGATCACGCTCTTCGTGCAGTCCCCGGTCCGGCCGGGCAGCGCGACCGAGCAGAACACGTCCAGCGCGCCGCCGGGGACGGTGATCTTCGCCGTCGCCATCGTGATCGTCGGCATCGAGGATCCGCTGATATCCCAGTAGAGCTCGTCGTAGGTCCCCGACGTCCGCACCAGACCCAGCACCCGGTAGGAGAGGACATAGGTCGCCGTCGCGGTCGAGACGGTCCGGTCCGAGGAGCCGACCCGGATCCTCAGGTAGGTGTTGCGTCCGCTGCCCTGCTCGGAGGTGTCCACCTTGGTCGACACCCCTGGCGTCGGGCTGGTCGCCCGAACCTGGTCGACCTGGTAGACGACGTCGTGGTCGTCACCGTCGGGTTCGCGGGTGATCAGTGTCCGCTCCAGCCCGTGCCTGCCGGAGGACGACCCGAAGCGGAGCACGATCGTCTCGGTGACGTGCACGTAGCCCTCGGCGTCGAGGGTGGCGGCGACATCGAAGGAGTCGAAGACGTCCGCCGACGCGGCTCTGGCCGTCGGCGCGACGCCGACCAGGATCCAGCCGGTGAGAAGGAGGGCGGCGAGCGCTGCCGGCCATCGGCCGGGCGCCCGCCGGCTCATCGCTCGCCCCGGTTCCGGGCAGCCAGCTCCCGCCGGGCCTCCCGGTCGGCGTCCCTGGCTGCAATGGTCTGTCGCTTGTCCCAGTCCTTCTTGCCGGAGGCGATCGCGATCTCGACCTTGGCGTACCCGTCGGAGAAGTAGATCGCCAGCGGCACGATGGTCTTGCCGGACGCGGTGGTCTCGCGCTCGAGCTTCGCGATCTCCTTGCGGTGCAGCAGCAGCTTGCGGTTCCTGCGGGTGGCGTGGTTCGTCCAGGTGCCGAAGGCGTACTCGGGGATGTGCACGTTGCGCAGCCACACCTCGCCGTCGTCGACGGTGGCGAACGCGTCCGCGAGAGACGCGCGTCCGGCCCGCAGCGACTTCACTTCGGTGCCGGTGAGCACCATGCCGGCCTCGAACCGGTCGTGAATGTGGTAGTCGTGGTGCGCCTTGCGGTTCTGCGCCACCATGATCCGGCCCTGTGGTCGTGGCATGACGGCTCCTCTCCCCCGCGACTCACCCGTCCGTCCAGCCTACCAAGCGTGGCTGCCGCACCGGGACCGGACGACGAGCGCCCGGACGCAGGCGGGAATCCGGTCAGAGGTAGTTCATCGGGTTGACCCGGACGCCGTTGCGGTAGATCTGCAGGTGCAGGTGGCAGCCGGTGCTCAGGCCGGTCGTGCCGACGTAACCGACCACCTGGCCCTGCTTCACGTGCTCGCCCGCCTTGACGATGATCTTCGACTGGTGGGCGTAGCCGCTCACCAGCTGGGCCCCCTTCATGCGGCCGTAGCTGATCAGGGTGAAGTTGCCGAATCCGTAGGTGGTCCAGCCGGCCGAGACCACCTTGCCGTTCGCCATCGCGCGGATCGGCGCCCCGCAGGCCGCCCCGAAGTCGGTGCCCCAGTGCATCCGCCAGTAGTGCAGGATCGGGTGGAACCGCATCCCGAAGCCCGAACCCGCCGGAGCGTTCACCGGCTTGATGAAGCCGCCGGAGTTCACGGTGTTGTAGCTGTCCCCGCGCAGCTTCGCCGTGATCCTGGCCTCCTGCTTCTCCAGCTTCCGGTACTCCGACCTGCTGGCCTCGAGTTCGTCGCTCGCCTTCGCCTTGAGCTTCCGGTTCGCCACCACCAGGTCGGCCAGCTCGGCCTTGCGGGACGCGGCCTGTGCGGTGAGTTCCTTCACGTCGGCGACCTGCGCGGCGCTGGCCCGCTTGCGGTCGGTCAGGGTCGCCTCGGCGTCAGCCCGCGCGGTGCGGGCCGTCTCCAGCTGCGCCTGCAGCTGGTTGAGCCGATCGAGCCGGGCGGTGGAGGTGTCGAAGATCGTGTTGGCCCACTGCACCCGATCGGCCAGTTCCGAGGCGGAGTCCGTGCCGAGCACGACGGTCATCCCCTGCAGGTCGGTGTGCTGCTGATAGGCGGTGCGCACAGCCACTGCGACCAGTGCGCGCTGCCGTTCGACGTCCGCCTGCGCGCTGACCACGGCCGCAGCGGCAGTGTCGAAAGCTGCTTGCGCCGCAGCGAGGTCGGCGGCGACGGCGGCGTCCTTCTCCTTCGCCGTCGCCAGCTTGTCCTGGACGTAGGCCAGCTCGGACCTCGCCCTGGCCAGGTCGGCCTCGGAGTCCTTGAGCCGGTCGGCAGCCGTCCGAACGGCCTTGGTGTCGGAGGAGACGTCCTTCTTGGCCTGGACCAGCGCCTTGCGCACCTTGTCCCTGGCGTCCTTGAGGTCCTCGGCACCCGCCGTCGGGCTCAGCCCGAAGACCAGAGCCAGCATCAGTGCGAGGAGGGTCGTTGTCCTGACAGCGTTCACCAGCGGGCCGAGGCGGCTACCCCGGGGTCCGCGTGCGGTGGGGGAAGACACCTGCACGAGTTGCCCCAATCGGTTTTGTCTGGTCAGACCCGGAGGAACCTCCGGGTCGCGATCAATGTAGGAATGATAGAGAGAACGACCGCCAGAACGGCGAGCCACGCCATGGCCCAGCCCACATTCGCCCAGTCGATCCACCGGATGGTCTGGATCTCCGCCTCGGCACGGCCGACCACGACGAACTGCTGGACGGCCGCCAGGGTGAGGCAGGCCATCACCGCCCCTCCGACGGCCGCGATCAGCGACTCCAGCAGGAAGGGCAGCATGATGTACCAGTTGGACGCCCCGACCAGCCGCATGATCCCGATCTCCCTGCGCCGGGAGTAGGCGGCCAGCCGGATGGTGTTGCCGATCTGGAGGGCCGCGGCGAGCAGCAGCAGCACGCTCAGCCCCACGGTCGCCCACCGGGCCAGGTTCAGCCAGGCGAACATCGGATCCAGGATCTTGCGCAGATCCTGCACCTGCTCGACCCCCGGCATGCCGCTCACGGCGGACACCACGCCCTGGTACTCCTCCGGATCCTTCAGCTTCACCCGGAACGAGTCCTGCATCATGTCGACGGTGGTTGACTGCAGGATCGGATCGTTGTCCGCGTAGTACTCGCGGAACTGCTGGTAGGCCTGTTCCTTGGTCTCGTAGAAGACCTCGGCGACCTCCGGATTGCTCTTCAGGGTCTGCTCGATGTCACTGCGCTGGGCGTCCGTGGCGCCCTCGCCCGCGACACAGTTGCCGCCGCGGGAGTCCGCGACACACAGGAATACGCTGATCTCCACCCGGTCGTACCAGTCGTCCTTGAGCCGCTCCACCTGCTGGGCCACCAGCAGGCCGGCACCGAACAGGGTGAGCGACACCCACATGGTCACGATCACGGCCAGGGTCATGGACGCGTTGCGCCGCAGCCCCGACCAGGCCTCGCTGAAGGTGTGCCTCATCGGGTCGCCCCCGTCCAGCCGTCCCGTCCTCGCTGCTCACTGATAGCCATAAACGCCCTTGCTCTGGTCGCGGACGACTTCGCCGCCGGCGAGTTCGATCACCCGCTTGCGCATCTGGTCCACGATGTTCGAGTCGTGAGTGGCCATGATCACGGTGGTGTCCGACCGGTTGATCCGGTCGAGCAGCTTCATGATCCCGATGCTCGTGTTGGGGTCGAGGTTGCCGGTGGGCTCGTCCGCGATGAGGATCGCCGGCCGGTTCACGAACGCACGGGCGATCGCGACCCGCTGCTGCTCCCCACCGGAGAGTTCCTCCGGGAGCCGGTCGCCCTTGCCGCCGAGTCCGACCAGCTCGAGGGTCTCGGGGACGACCTTGCGGATGAAGGAGGTCGGTTTGCCGATCACCTGGAGGGCGAACCCGACGTTCTCGTTGACGGTCTTGCCGGGCAGCAGCCGGAAGTCCTGGAACACCGTGCCGATCTGCCGGCGCAGCGCGGGTACCTTCCAGCTGTGCAGCCGGCTCAGGTCCCGGCCGGCCACGTGGATGTGCCCGGAGGTCGGGAGGTACTCCCGCAGGATCAGGCGCAGGAAGGTCGACTTCCCGGAGCCGGACTCGCCCACCAGGAAGGCGAACTCGCCCTTCGCGATCTCCACGGTCACGTTCTTCAACGCGGGCCGGGTCTGGCCGTCGTAGGTCTTGGAGACGTCTTCGAATCTGATCACAGTGACTCACCCGGACCGGGTAGGCAGTGGGGAAGTTTCTCAACGTTGGCTGAGGCCGGTCTCAGCAGAAGCTTAGGCGAAGCTCCTGCGGGCGCCGCGCCGATCCTCCGGCGTGTCAACGCTCCCCCTGCTGCCGGCGCCAGCGCACGCCGGCGTCGATGAAGCCGTCGATGTCGCCGTCGAAGACCGCATCGGGGTTGCCCACCTCGAAGTCGGTGCGCAGGTCCTTGACCATCTGGTAGGGGTGCAGGACGTAGGAGCGCATCTGGGAGCCCCAGGAGTTCCCTCCCTCCCCCTTGAGCTCGCGCATCTCGGCCTCCTTCTCGGCCCGCGCGCGCTCCAGCAACCTCGACTGCAGGACGCGCAGCGCCGCGGCCTTGTTCTGCAGCTGGGACTTCTCGTTCTGGCAGGACACCACCAGACCGGTCGGCAGGTGCGTGATCCGGACCGCGGAGTCGGTCGTGTTCACGCTCTGGCCGCCGGGACCGGAGCTGCGGAACACGTCCACGCGGATGTCCTGCTCGGGGATGTCGATGTGGTCGGTCTCCTCCGTCACGGGCAGCACATCGACACCGGCGAAGGACGTCTGGCGACGGCCCTGGTTGTCGAAGGGCGAAATGCGGACGAGCCGGTGCGTGCCCTGCTCGACCGAGAGCATCCCGTAGGCGAACGGCTCCCGGACCGTGAAGGTGGCCGACTTGATGCCGGCCTCCTCCGCGTAGGAGGTGTCGTAGACCTCGGTGGAGTAGCCGTGCCGTTCGGCCCAGCGCAGGTACATCCGCAACAACATGGAGGCGAAGTCGGCGGCGTCCACGCCACCGGCTTCGGAGCGGACGGTCACCAGCGCATCGCGCTGGTCGTACTCGCCGGACAGCAGCGTGCGGATCTCGAGGGCCTCGATGTCGGCCGACAGCGTCCGGTACTCCTTCTGCGCCTCGGCGAGCGTTCCGGGATCATCCTCCTCGACGGACAGCTCGATCAGGACGCCGAGGTCGTCGACCCGGTTGCGCAGGGCGGCCACCCGGTCGACTTCGGCCTGGAGACGGGAGAGCCGTGACGTCACTCGCTGGGCGTTCTCCTGGTCGTTCCACAGGTCGGGTGCGGCAGCCTGCTCCTGGAGTTCTGCGATCTCGGCACGCTTCGCCGCAGGGTCGATCACGGCCTCGATGGAGGTGAGGGTTCGGTCGAGGACGGCCAGGTCGGCCTGGAGGTCTGCGGCAGTCACGAGGGACAACTCTACGCCACCGTCCACGCATCTCCCCGACGCGCGTCCCGGCCCGGGTGTCACCTTCACGGGTGACATTTCGGCCGACATTTTCGGCGGATATCCCGAAAGGTCCGGCCTGACCTGCCGGACCGTGTCCCCACTAGGAGTGACCGAGGATTGTCACCATTCCGGGTGACGTCCCAAAATCCCGAAAAAGTGGGGGTTCGAAACCCTTGCACCATGGCCGCGTATCTGAATAAAGTTCTGAACGAGGCCAGCGGTTCCCCCCGAACCAGGTCTCCTTCAGATCCGGTTCCCCCCGAGCTGGACTGGCTGCCCCCCGGCAGTGCCCGCAGAACCCGAGGGTTCGTGGCGGGCGTTCCCCCTGTTTGGGGGCCGCGCACCGCCGGTGCCGTGCCCCTGGGGGAGCTCCGTCAGCCGACGGCGGCCAGCGCAAACGGCAGCACCCCGCTCGCCCCGGCCTCGCGCAGCAGCCCCGCCGCCACCGTCATCGTCCAGCGGGAGTCGACGACATCATCGACCAGCAGCAGCGGTCCGGAAGCCGCGGCCAGCCATTCGGCCTGGGCAGCACTGAGCCGGAACCGCCCGTAGACCTGCCGCAGCCGGTAGGCACTGTTGGCGGCCGGCTCCTGCCACTCCTCCTCCCGGACGGTCTCCAGGCTGCCGAGATCGGCCAGCCGGCCGCTGCGCGCGATCCCCGCGGCGAGGGAGGAGACCCGCCGTGGGTGACGCAGCGACGGCACGGCCACCACGGCGACGGGGCGTCGCGTCCAGTCCCACTCCCGCAGGACGCGGACGCAGGGTGCGTGCACCCAATCGGGAACCGGCGCGTCCGCCGCGGCCACCAGGTCGCGCAACCGCTGGCCCAGGCCGAGGTCGCTGAACCGGGCCAGGACCCTGCCCGGCTCGGCGCAGACCCCGGCGGCGATCCGCCCCGTCACCGGTACGCCCAGGTTGGCCATCCCCGTCGGCCACAGGCTGCGCGGTGCGACCTCCACCCCCACCCGGTCGAGTTCGGCCCGCGCCGTGCCGACGTCGGCCTCGCCCACCGCCGCCGCGTACCAGGCTCCCGCGCACCGGTCGCACCGGCCGCAGTCGCGAGGTGCGGGGTCGTCCAGCGTCCGCTGCAGGAAAGCCATCCGGCAGCCCGGGGTGTCGAGGTAGTCCCGCATCAACTGCTGCTCTCGCGTGCGGGCGAGAGCCACCCGTTCGTAGCGCTCGGCATCGTAGGCCCACGGTTCGCCCGTCGCCTGCCAGCCGCCGCGGACGCGGGTCACGGCACCGTCCACGTCGAGCACCTTGAGCAGGAGTTCGAGTCGGGCACGGCGCAGGTCGACCAGCGGCTCGATGGCTGCGCTGGACAGCGGGCGATCCGCGTCGGCGAGCGCGCGCAGGACCGCCTGGGCATCCGCGCGCGAGGGCATCGACGCGGTGGCGAAGTAGTGCCAGATGTCGCGGTCGGCGGCCGTGGGCAGCAGCAGCACGTCGGCGCTCGCGACGGCGCGACCGGCACGGCCCACCTGCTGGTAGTAGGCGACCGGCGAACTGGGCGCGCCGAGGTGGATGACGAACCCGAGGTCTGGCTTGTCGAAGCCCATCCCCAGCGCAGACGTCGCGACCAGCGCCGCCACCTGGTTGTCCCGCAACCGTGCCTCCAGCTCCTCCCGCTCGGCCGGATCGGTGCGACCGGTGTAGGCGGCCACGACGTGCCCGTGGCGGGCCAGGAGCGCCGCCAGGTCTTCCGCCTGCGCCACCGTGAGCGTGTAGATGATGCCGCTGCCGGTGAAGTCCGCGAGGTGCGTGGCCAGCCAGGCGACCCTGGTCTCCTCATGGGGCAGTGTCAGCACGCCGAGTCGCAGGGAGTCCCTGGCGAGGCCACCGCGGATGGTGAGCACCGTGTGCCCGCCGGCTCCGAGCTGCTCGACCACGTCGTCGACCACGCGGGAGTTCGCGGTCGCGGTGGTGGCGAGCACCGGCACGTCGTGACCCAGGGTGGCGAGCAGGTCGCGGATCCGGCGGTAGTCCGGACGGAAGTCGTGGCCCCAGTCGCTGATGCAGTGCGCCTCGTCCACGACCAGCAGCCCGCAGCGCCGCGCCAGCGCCGGCAACTGCTGGTCGCGGAAGGTCGGGTTGTTCAGGCGCTCCGGGCTGACCAGCAGAAGATCCACCTGGTCGGCCTCCAGGGCCGCGTAGGCCTGACCCCACTCGGTGGCGTTGGCCGTGTTGATCGTGACCGCCCGGACGCCCGCGCGGGTGGCCGCGGCAAGCTGGTCGCGCATCAGGGCCAGCAGCGGGGACACGATCACGGTCGGTCCTGCGCCGGCCGCCCGCAGCAGTGCGGTCGCGACGAAGTAGACCGCGGACTTGCCCCAGCCCGTCCGCTGCACGACCAGGGCCCGCTGGCGCCGCAGGACGAGGGCGGCGATGGCGTCCAGCTGGCCGTCGTGGAAGGTCGCCTCGGCACTGCCCACCAGACGCCGCAGGACGGCCAGTGCCGCCGCGGCGAAGTCCTCGGTACTGCTCATCCGGGCAGGCTACGCCGGGCCACCGACAGGGCGGGGCTCAGCCCACCTTCCTGGCGGTCGTGGTGTAGGCGGTCGTGGTGTAGCCGGCACGCGCGACGGTGACCTTCACCGAGACCTTCTTTCCCTTGTCCGCCCTGGTGAGCCTGTAGCTGGACTTCGTGGCGCCGGAGATCGCGCTCCCGGCGCGCAGCCACCGGTAGCTGTACGACGTCGGCGTGGGCGACCACGTCCCCTTCTTCGCCGTCACGGTCTTGCCCGCCTTGAAGGTGCCGCTGGTCGACGGGGACTTCTTCCGGCTGAAGCTGCCCTTGGCCACGGCGCCCGCGCTCGCCGTCACGGTGTCGGAGATCGAGCCGAGGCTCACTGTCGCGCGCACCGACACGGTGGTGCCCACGTCCTTCGCCGTGGCGGTGTAGGTCGAGGCGGTGGCGCCGCTGATCGCCGACCCGTCCCTGAGCCACTGGTAGCCGACGGACGCCGCGGAGGAGAGGGGCGCGAGCGTGGCACTCAGCACCTTGCCGACCTTCGCCGTGCCGGAGACCTTCGCCGTGAAACCGGCGAGCATCGCGGACTCGGCCCGCACGGCCGCCGCGGCGTCGACGATCCCGGCGCCGCACTTCGCACTGCTGCACGTGCTCGACAGCGGGGTGGCGGTGTCGCTGAGGATGGCGGTGAGCTGGGCGGGGCTGAGGTCGTTGTCGAGCGACTTCAGGAGAGCCACGGTGGCGCTGACGTGGGGGGCGGCCATCGACGTTCCCGCCATACCGGCGTAGGTCGGGTCGCCCGCGGTGGTCGTGCCGTCGTTCCAGGTCGAGACGATCCACGCCCTGACGTCGGTCTGACTCGCGCCCGTTCCGCCGGGGGCCGCGATCGTCGCGGGGTAGCCGGAGGTCCCGTAGTCGCTGTAGCTCGCCCGCGTGCCGCTGTAGGAGGTCGCGGTGACCCGGATCACGTTCTTGCAGTTGGCCGGCGTCGAGGTGGCCAGCGACGTCCCGTCGTTGCCCGCCGCGACCACGACGGCGACCCCGGCGGCCACCACGTCGTTGATCGCGTTCTGCATGGCCCTGGAGCAGGTGCCGGCGCCGCCGAGGGAGAGGTTCAGCACGTCCACCGGAGTCGGGTTCGTCGCGCTGATCCCGCTCACCGTCAGCCCGGCCCCCCAGCGCATGGCCGCGATGATGTCGGCGGTCTCGCCGCCGCAGTTGCCCAGGGCCCGGAGCGGCTGCACTCTGGCTCCCGGCGCGACGCCGACGACGCCCTCGGCGTTGTTCCGGATCGCAGCGATGACGCCGGCGACGTGCGTGCCGTGCCAGGACGAGTCGGTGCCGTCGCTGGTGCAGTAGTCGCCCTCGTCGGTCGGGTCGGCGTCACGCCCGTCACCGTCGCCGGACGCGGAGGTGTCGGAGATGAAGTCGTAGCCGGCCACGACGTTCCCGCCGGTGATCGAGGACCGGGAGCCCGTCAGGTCGGGGTGGGCGGTGATGCCGGTGTCGACCACGCCCACCACCGCGCCGGACCCGGTCGTGGTCGACCAGGCGTCCTCGGCGTCGACCCCGTAGGTGATGCCCGACCTCAGGTTCCAGAGGTCGTTGTAGTAGGTGTCGTCGGTCGAGGTCGGGTGGAAGGTCACCGACGGCTCGGCGGCCGCCACGCCGGCGATGTCCTCGATCCCGGTGGCGAGCTCGGCCTGCTGGTCGCCGGTGAGAGGGGTGTCGAGGGTGACCGCGACCGTGTCGCCCGTGATCGGCTGGACGCGGGTGATGTCGGCCCCCGCGACGGCCTCCGCGGCCTCGGCGACCACGTCCCTGCCCGCGCGAGAGGGGTGTGCCTGGTCGTGGTCGAAGGTCACGATGATCGTGTTCGTGCGCTGCGCGCCGGTGGTGGCCGGCGCCCGCACGCCCAGGCGCGGGGCGTCGTCGGAGATCCCCTCGGCGTAGCCGGGGGTGGCGGGCAGGGCCACCCCGACCAAGGCCAGTGCGGCCGCGGCGGCGACCATCGTCGGTCGGGACATTGCCGAATCCTCTTCCTGGAGCACGGGGGGAACGATCTGATGATGACACGCCGGACGGGCTGGTCCAACCCGGACACCCCGAGTATCACCCCTTGTCAGCCATTCTTGGCAGGCTCAGTGAGGACGCTTTGGCCCGGCACCGCCCCGGCTGTGCGAGGTCTGTGGCCGCAGCTATGCGCGATCCGGCGTGGCTGATCCAGCGTGCCGCCGCTAGCTTCCGTCCCGGCGCCGGCCGCGGGTCGACGCTCCTGCTCCCCCACGATCTCGAGAGGCGTCATGGCTCGACTGCAGCAACCCTGGCTGGGCATCATCGCCACCACGGCGACCGTCGTGGTCTCCCTGCTGACGATCGCCCCGTGGTCGTACACCGCTCTGGGTGGTGCGGTCGCGAACGTCACGATGTGCTCGATCCCGTTCACGGTGGTCGTCGGCTCGTTCTGGCGGGGTCGCGAACCTCGACCGCTCGCCGCGCTCGCCCAGCCGTGGCGGGGGCTCGGCCTGCTGCTGATCGCGGCTGTCGTCGCGGTCCTGTCCTACGCGCTGCTCTCGATGACGGTCGGCGGGGGCAGGGGGGACACGCCGTTCCTCGCTTTCGGCATCATCCTCTCGGTGGTGGTCTGCTTCTGGCTGGACGTGGTGTGGGGCGGCTGGCCGTTCTCGCTGGTGCGGAGCAGGCTCGCCGGCGGCATCGGCCTGATCGCGTCCGCCTACGTGGTGACCGGCCTCCTGCTGCGGGCGCTCGACTTCTCGGCCTTCGCAGGCCAGCCGTTCTACCCCGGCATGGACCCGTCCGGGCCGGTCCCCGCCTGGGACGGGCTGGTCGGCGGCGTCACCTGCCTGGCGGTCATCTTCCTGTTCCTGCACCTCGACCTGTGGCCGCTGAGCCGGTTCCCGCGGCTGATCCGCCAGCCCGTGCTCGGCTCGATCTGGACGGTCCTGGTGCTGGGCGTCGGGAGCGGCGCCTACCTCCTCGGCACCCGGGTGCTGGGAATGACACCGGACACGTTCATGGTCACGGTGCCGGTGCCCTTCATGTTCGGCACGGTGGTGGTGCTGACCATGCTCGAGGGTTCCCTCACAGCCAGGCTGGGCGGCGTCCCCCGGGGTCTGGCCAGCGCCGGCATCGCCGCGCTCGTCGGCACCGCCCTCGCGCAACTCTTCCTGCTCCTCCAGCCGGTGCTCACCCCGGACGTCCCGGCTCCCGCGGCGTCCGGACGGCTCGAGGTGCACCTGTGGCTCGGCAGCGCCCTGCTCGCCGTCACCTTTCCCGTGATGGCCATGTACCACGACCTGTTCCAGCTGTGGCCGCTGGCGCAGGTGAACACCGCGCCCCGACCTGATCGGGCTCAGGCACCCACCGGCGCCGGGCCGGTGGCCTGAGCCGGCGCTGCCCTGGCCAGGGCGGCCGGTTCGTGGGAGGCTCGCGCGATGGCACTGGATGACCGCATGGCGGAGCGCTCGAGGTCGTTCGGCCCGCTGGCCGAGGACTACGACCGGTTGCGGCCGGGCTTCCCGGAGCAGCTGTTCACCGACCTCCTCGCCTCGGCTCACGACATGCCCCGCGAGGTGCTCGAGATCGGCGCGGGAACGGGGAAGGCCACCGTGCCCCTGCTCGCCCGCGGCCTGGATGTGACCGCCGTGGAGCCTTCGCCGGAGATGGCCCGCGTCCTCCTCGAGCGGGCGCGGGAGGCGGGAGTGGCCGACCGGCTCGACGTGGTGGTGGCACCTTTCGAGGAGTTCCGTCCGGAGCGCCGGTTCGGCATCGTGGTCGCGGCCCAGTCGTTCCACTGGGTCGATCCCTCGACCAGGTGGCAGCGCCTCGCCGACGTGCTCCTGCCGGGGGGTTCGGCAGGGTTGTTCTGGAACGCGTGGATGCTCGACCCGCAGCGCCACGATCATGGCGCGATCCGTCGTGTCTTCGAGGCCGAGGGGACCGGCCTGCGACCCGACGTGGTCCCGTTCGCATCGGACGACCGACCCCCAGAAGGCATGGAAGAGGTGCCCGAACTGGTCGACTTCCGGGTTCGCCGCTACCAGCGGACCTGGGCGCTGGCCACGTCCGACTACCTCGCCCTGCTCGCGACCACGTCCCAGTTCGCCGTGCTCGACGAGGGCGCGCGCGCCACGATCCTGACCGCGCTCGGCGCGAGCCTCGGGTCGGGGGTGGAGCTGAGGCTGCAGACCGAACTGAGCCTGCTCACGCGCCGGCCTGATCCGGGACCGCCCGGGCCGCCGGAATGAACAGGGCCGCACCGCCCTCCGTCGCGACGACGTCACCGGACCGGGTCACGAAGACGGCTTCGATGCCCGGGCGGGCCCGCACGGCAGCGAGACCCGCCTCCAGCCCGCCGCGCTGGGCGACGGTCGCCCACAGGTCGGCAGTCATCGAGGACGCGCTCACGATCGTGACGCTCGCCAGATCGGTGTCGAACGGGTACCCGGTGAGCGGGTCGAACATGTGGTGGTAGCGCCGTCCGTCCACCTCCAGCATCCGCTCGTACACCCCGGACGTGACCGCGGACGCGTCCCGCAGCGACAGGCTGCCCAGCACCGCACCCCGTTCGCGGAACGGCGCCTGGACGCCCACCCGCCAGGCCGCGCCCTCCTCGGCCGAACCCATCGCCACGACGTTGCCGCCCAGGTCGATCAACCCGTTGTCCACGCCGTGCTCGCGGTACACGTCCGCCGCCCGGTCGGCCGCGTAGCCCTTGGCGATCGCGCCCAGGTCGAGGCGCATCCCGGGCCTGGCCAGACGCACCGCGCACCGGCCCTCGTCGAGTTCCACGTCGGCGGGATCGGTCAGGCCCAGCAGCCGTCCGATCTCGTCCCGGGTGGGCACGCGGGCGTCCGCGAACCCGATCCGCCACGCCTTCACGACCGGACCGATCAGCGCGTTGAAGCTGTCCCTGTGCTCACGGCTGGCGTGCACGGCCGCCCGGACGAGCCCGTACACCTCCGGGTCCACCTCGACGGCACGCTCCCCCGCCGAGGCGTTGATCGCTTCGACCTGTGAACCCGCGCGCGCGGACGGCGGCCCGTTGACGGTGAGGCGGCGCTCCAGGTCCCGCAGCGTCCGGCACACCGCGACCGTCACCGCGTGGTCGACGGCGCCGGGCACGCACAGCGTCGCCAGCGTCCCCATCAGGGGAAACGTCGTGACTGTGCGCTCCGCGGCGATGTCAGACTCCGTTCACGCAGTTCTTCCCCGCCACGTAACCGTAGAACATGCACAGCGAGTGGCTGATGCCCTTCAGGCAGATCGGGTACTCGACCGCGTAGCGGTTGCCCTGGATGTTGCCGGCGACGTACAGGCCCGGAATGACATTGCGCGCATTGTCGTACGTGCGCGCCTCCTCGTCGCTCTCCAGCCCACCGGCACAGACCAGCATGCCCGTGACTCCCATCCGGACGCCGTAGAACGGGCCCTGCTCGATCGGGAAGAGCCGCTTCGCAAGCTTGCCGAAGTCGTCATCGCTGCCCTTGCGAGCGAGTTCGTTGTAGCGGGCCACAGAGACCCCTGCCGCTTCCACCGGAAGGCCGAGCTTCTCGAACAGCTCCTCCACCGAGTCGGCCTTCTGCACCTGGCCGGTCTCGACCGCCTTGTCCAGGTCCGCTCGCGAGCGGTAACTGCGATCCCAGTCGTTGTTCCTCGGCTTCTCCTCGGAGTAGTAGCAGACCGTGCCGTGGCTGGCGGGCATGTAGGCCACCTGTTCGGGCCACGCGTCGTCCCACAGCTGGAATGCCAGGCGTCCGGGCTGCATCTCGATCTGGTTCTCCAGCTGCTGGCCGGGGACGCTCTCGTTCATGAACCGCTCCCCGCGGGCGTTCAGGAACAGCCAGGGGGTGTTGCCCATCACGCCTCCGGTGCCGCTGGTGCCACCCATGTGGTGGGTGATCGGGGCATGGTTCTGCTGGATCAACGCTCCCGCCCAGGCGCCGAGCTTGAGCCCGTCACCGGTGTTGGTGGGCCTGCCCTCCACGTCCCGGTTCAGCCACACCGCGGGCAGCCCGTTCTCGATGATCTCGGGACAGTAGTAGCGAACCATCTCGGTGTTGCTGCCGTAGTCGCCGGAGGCAAGGATGACGCCCTTGCTCGCCAGCGCCTTCACGTAGCGTCCGGTCTTCGCGTCCCGCGCGATCACGCCCACCACCCGGTTGCCGTCCTTGAGCAGCTTCACCACGAAGTGGCCGTAGAACGGCGTCACATCGCCCTCGGCCACAGCCTTGGCCATGTTCGCCTGGAACACCGGTGCCTGGTTGGGCAGGAACTCCACCGACGTCGGATAGGTCGGGAAGACCTCCTCGCGGTAGTCGTAGTGCTCGGGCAGCGGGTGGTACAGCGGCACCAGGAACGAAGCGGCGTTCTCGTCCGGGATGTCGGCGCGGTTCGTCGGCGCAATGTAGAGGTCGGGCTTGGCGGCGATGTACCAGTCGAACACCTCCGAGCAGTGGTGCGCCCAGCGGGAGATGATCGGGCGCTTGATCCGGTAGGCGCACTCCTTCATGAACTGGTCGGTGATCTCGTCCGGGTCCATGGTCGCCCGACCCCAGGCCTCCTGCAGGGTGCCGTTGATCACCGCGTACTCGCCGCTGCGGCACTGCGGCTCGGCCGCCTTCTCGAACACGACGACCCTTGCCCCCTCCTCCGCGGCCGAGCGGGTCGCGGCGACGCCGGCCACACCGGCGCCCACCACGATCACATCGGTCTCGACGACGAGCTCGATCTGCTCGTCCGGAACGGCCGGCTCGGTGCCGAGCCACGGCGGCGGGGTGAGCTCCTCCGGATGCTCGGAGACGATCATCGGGTCGGCCTCGCCGGACGCCTTCGCGAGTGCCCGGTCGACCGCGGCGATCAGCCGTTTGCTCGACATCGTGGCGCCGGTGATGATGTCGACAGCGGTGGAGTTGAGGGCGATCATGCGCTGCGGCAGCACCTCCCACACGTTCTCCTCGCTGAACTGCTCCTCCGCATGGGTCGCGCCGATGATCTTGATGTCCTCGATGCCGTTCACGTCGACGGTCACCTTCACGGTGATCACACCGTGCAGGTCGTCGAACGACTCCAGGTAGACGTTCGGCACGTATACCCGGGACGCGGCCCGCGCGGCGTTCACCCGGCGCTCCTCCGCGGCCATGTCGGCCTCGACGAAATTCCACAGCGAGTCGGGGACGGCCAGGCCCACGCACTGGTCGCGCCGCAGGAAGGTGGCGATCGGTTCGCCCGCGGTCACCTTCTGGACCCAGTTCGGCTCGACGATCAGCTCCCGGCCCACGGCCACGCCGGCGAACCCCGCGGCCAGGCCTCCCTCGACCTGCTCGAGTTGCATCACGCCGCCGACGCCGATCAGCGGGACGGACGCGAGGGTCTCCGAGCGCACCGCGGCCAGCTTCTCCAGCAGGGTCTGGGTGTCGGAGGTCTCGACGATCGAGGTCTGCAGCAGCCGCTTGGTGGAGAAGTGCAGGTAGTCCAGGCCTTCGGCCGCGAGCTGCTCGAGCAGGTAGATCGTGTCGTCGAAGCGAATGCCCGGCACCTCGATCTCCTCGGGGCTGAACCGGTAGCCGACCACGAAGCCCTCTGCGGGCACGGCCGCCTTGACCGCGCGCAGCACGGCCAGCGGAAACCGGGCGCGCGCCTCCCGGCTGCCACCCCACTGGTCGTCGCGGCGGTTGGAGTGCGGCGAGAAGAACTGCTGGACGAGGTAGGTGTTCGCCCCGTGGATCTCGACACCGTCGAAGCCGGCCGCCACCGCCCGCGCGGCGGTGGCCCCGAAGGCGGCGATGATGTCGTCGATCTCCGGGGCGCTCAGCTCCCGTGGCACGACGGCTTCGGGACGGGGCGCGGCCACCGCGCTCGGGCCGACCGGCTGACGGCCGTTGAGCTGGCCGGGCGAACACATCCGTCCGCCGTGGAAGATCTGCAGGACGGCCAGCGAACCCTTGGCCCTGATCGCCTCCGCGACCTTCGCCAGGCCGGGGATCTCGGAATCGTTGTCGAGTCCGATGCCGCCCGGGAACACCTTGCCGAGCGGGTCGACGTGCGCGCACTCGACAATCACCGCACCCGGGCCGCCCGCGCGCATGCCGTAGTACAGCGGGAGCTCGTCGCTGCAGACGCCGTCGTGGCTGGCGTTCAGCGTCGTCATCGGCGCCATCAGCACCCGGTTCGGGAGCTCCAGTCCACAACGGAGGTCGAGCGGATCGTTGATCGAGATGGCCATGGATGTCCTGTCGTCTTGGCGTGGTTCAGCGTCCAGTGGGTGGTCACGCACCCGGCCACTGCGTTGCGGCCCAGGCTGCTTCGGGCGTCCCCGGGGACGTTCCAACGGTAGCTTCACCCGCCACGGAGGTGAACGTGACGATGGCATTCATGCAAGAAGCGGGACAGCCCATGCCGGGACGCCCTGCCGGAGCGTGAGCAGGTGTAACACTGGGACGACTCCTGACATGTAGGTAGTGAGGCCCACCGAAGGAGTCCGATGCCGACGCCGTCCGAGAGGTTCACCGATCTCTTCGAGCGCACCCACGCGGCGTTGTTGGCGTACGCGGTGCGACGGGTGGCCGACCCGCGTGACGCCGCTGACGTCGTGGCGGAGACCTATCTGGTCGTGTGGCGTCGTCTGGACCAGGTACCGAACGGTGAGGGCGAGCGGCCCTGGCTGTTCGGGGTGGCGCGGAAGGTGGTGGCCAACGTCAACCGTGGGGTGCAGCGCCGGCGCGTCCTGGTCGATCTGCTGCGCGCGGACCTGGTCGGCGTGGCTCCGCCGCCCCGGCTGCCGTCGGAACTGGGACGGGCACTGGACGGCCTGCGTGCCGATGATCGTGAGCTCCTGCTGTTGCTGGCGTGGGACGGGCTGAGCCAGGCGCAGGCAGCGGTCGCTCTGGGCATCAGCCACAGTGCGGTCCGGGTGCGGCTGCATCGGGCCCGGAACCGGCTGCGGTCGCAGCTCGCCGATGACCACTCCGATCTCGCCGATCCGACCGTCCTCACCGAAGGGATCAACCATGCCTGACGTCCTCACCGAGCTGAGCAAGCTGGACCCGGCCGCCGTTCCCGTTCCCCTGCGGCGGGAGAGTCTCGAGCAGGTGCGCGACGGAGTGCTCGCCGCGCCGCAGCACCGGGAGCGCTGGTGGCTGCCGCCCGCGGCCGCCGCGGCC
>NZ_JASGES010000212.1:0-4032 GCF_047606205.1 Propionicimonas sp.
CCCCAACGGCCCCCCCCCCCCCCAAACCGCGGCTTCGCCCCCCCACGCGGGGCACAAACCCCGCTTTTCGGGAGCGAGGACGGGTTCGGCCGTGGGTCAGGCTCGCTGGTCGATCGGGACGAAGGCGCGCTCCACCTCGCCGACGTAGATCTGGCGCGGACGGTTGATCTTCGTGGCCGGGTCGCTGAACTGCTCGCGCCAGTGCGCGATCCAGCCGGGCAGCCGGCCGAGCGCGAACAGCACGGTGAACATGTTCTGCGGGAAGCCCATCGCCTGGTAGATCAGACCGGTGTAGAAGTCCACGTTCGGGTAGAGCTTGCGTTCCTGGAAGTACGGGTCGCTGAGCGCGGCGTCCTCGAGTTCGAGGGCGAGGTCGAGCAGTTCGTCCTGCGTCCCGGTCAGCGTGCGCAGGATGGCGTCAGCGTGCTTCTTCACGATCGCGGCGCGTGGGTCGTAGTTCTTGTAGATCCGGTGGCCGAACCCCATCAGCTTGGTGGTGTCCTTCTTGTCCTTCACCTTGCGGACGTAGGCCTTCACGTCCCCGCCGTCGTCCTTGATGCCCTGCAGCATCTCCAGCACGGCCTGGTTGGCGCCGCCGTGCAGCGGGCCGGACAGCGCGCTCACGCCCGCAGCGATCGAGACGTAGATGTTCGCGCCGGACGACCCGACCATGCGGACGGTGGAGGTCGAGCAGTTCTGCTCGTGATCGGCGTGCAGGATCAGCAGCACGTCGAGCGCGCGGGTGATCGCATCGTCGAAGGGGTACGGCCCGGACGGGAGTCCGAACGACATGCGCAGGAAGTTCTCGATGTAGGACAGCGAGTCGTCGGCGTAGAGGAAGGGCTGGCCGACCGAGTTCTTGTAGCCGTACGCGGCCAGCGTCGGCACCGAGCCCATCAGGATGCGGGTGGCCTGCTCGCTGTCGTAGGCCGCGTCGCCGTACCGGGACGCCGAGAACGTCGACAGGGCGTTGATCGCGGCGGAGAGGACGGGCATGGGGTGCGACTTGCGCGGCATGGTGCGGAACATCTCCCGCATCCGTTCGTCGATGATGTGGTGGCGGGCGATGCCGCGGCTGAACGCGTCCAGCTGTTCGGTCGTCGGCAGTTCCCCGTAGAGGACGAGGTAGGACACCTCCAGGAACGTCGACTGTTCGGCCAGCTGCTCGATCGGATACCCGCGGTAGCGCAGGATGCCGGCGTCGCCGTCGATGAAGGTGATGGACGACTGGCAGGACGCCGTGTTCGCGAATCCGACGTCCAGCGTGGTGTCGCCGGTCGCTCCCAACAGCTTGGTGATGTCGTAGCCGTTGTTGCCCTGTGTGGCCGCGACCAGGGGGAGTTCAAGGCGCACGTCATCGTGGCTGAAAGTCGCTGTGCTCATCCATCCTCCGTTGGTCGACGAACCGCAAGCGCGGCGCGCCGCGCGTGAGTGTGCGGCCACCTTACCCCCGCTCGGCGGGCGTCCGTCAGGCGTGTTTCGCCAGCTGCTGAATCAGTAGTTGACGGATCAACAATGGCGAGCTAGCCTTTAGTTGAGAGTTCAACAATGCAAGGAGATCCCCAGATGACCACTGCAACGACCAGCACCGTCCGCGACCTGAGCGGCACCTACACCCTCGACGGCTCGCACTCCCGGGTGGGCTTCGTGGCCCGCCACGCGATGATCGCCAAGGTCCGTGGCGCGTTCAACGAGGTGTCCGGCACCGCCACCATCGACGGCGCCAACCCGGCCGCATCGAGCCTCGAGGTCACGATCGGAGTCGCCAGCGTCGACACCCGTGACGCCAACCGCGACGGCCACCTGCAGAGCCCCGACTTCTTCGACGCCGCCACCTACCCGACGATCACCTTCAAGGCCACCGGCTTCGAGATCGTCGACGACGAGACGGTGAACGTGACCGGCGACCTGACCATCAAGGACGTCACCAAGCCGGTCACCGTTCCGTTCACCTTCGGCGGCGCGGCCACCGACCCGTTCGGCAACAGCCGGATCGGCTTCGAGGGCGAGGTCACCGTGAACCGCAAGGACTGGGGCCTGACCTGGAACGCCGCGCTCGAGACCGGCGGCGTGCTGGTCAGCGACAAGGTCGTCCTCGAGCTCGAGGTCTCGGCCATCAAGGCCGCCTGAGCCCAGCCGGCCGGGCGGGCCCGCCTCTGGGGTGACGGGCCCGTCCCTTTTCCTGCCAACCTCGCCGGCACGGGGCCGGGACGCGACGTCCCGGCCCCGTTCCGGCTGCGGACGCGCTCTGGCAGCGACCACCCCCCGGACCCCTTCGCGACACCGGTGGTGCGGACCTGCCTTCCCCGCGCCGCGTCAGTAGGGTGCTCTCAGCGGCGGTCGGGAGGACGTGGGGATGGCGGGATCGCGAAGCCGGGCGGGCACCCGGGACCGCTGGTGGGATCGTCTGTTGCTGGCGGGCTTCCTGATCTCGTTCGCGGCGGTCCGCGCCGGCCGGGTGGCCGAGCGCGACCCGTACTGGCAGATCCGCGCGGGCGCCGAGAACCTGGCCGGCGTCCCGCTGGTGCGCCCGGACACCTGGTCGTGGTCGGGGGTGCAGGGCGACTGGTATCCGAACTCGCCGTTGTGGAACGTCCTGCTCGCCGGCTCGTACCGGGCCGGCGGGTTCTGGGGCTTCTTCGTGTTCTCCGCTCTGGTGCTGCTGGTGCTGCTGGTGCTGAGTGCGCTGCTCGCCGCGCGGCTCGGCGCCAGGCCGCTCCCCGGCCTGATCGGGCTCTTCGCCATCTTCGCCGGCGCCCTTCCCTATCTGGGCGCCCGCGCGACGACCGGCGCCCAGATCCTGATCATGGTCGCCGTGTACGCCGGTCTCCGGCTGAGCGACCGGGCCGCCGTGCTGCCGATGCCCGCCCTGGTCTCGTCCACGGCGGCGGCGGCGCTGGCGCTGTCGGTCCTGGGCAACTGGATCCATCTGTCCTTCCTGCTGATCGGCCCCGCGATGGCGGTGGTCTGGGCCGTGCTCTGGTGGTTCACCCCTGCCCTGGCCGCGGGGCGGCGCAACCTGCTGATCGCCGTCGGCGGCGTGGGATGGGTGCTCGGTTCGGTGTTGTCGCCCTACGGCGTCGTCGGCGGCCTGGAACGGGCCCGCGCGGTCCAGGACGCCAGCCAGGGCCTGCTCACCGAATGGAGTTCGCCCTTCGACCCCATGCAGCGTGGCGAGTACAACGGCATGGTCGTGATCGCCCTGCTGGTGGCGGGGGCATCCGCGTGGTGGCTGTACCGCGAGTGGCGGCGCGGCTCGGACCTCCGCCTGCTGGCGGCGCTCGCCGTGATCGGGGTGCCCGCATCCCTGGCCGGGCTGGTCGCGCTGCGGTTCCTGGGCATCGGGCCGGTCACCCTGGCCCCGGTGGTCGCGGCGCTGGCGACCCGCGCGGTCGACCAGCTGCGCCGGCGGCTGCAGGCCGGGGCGGGGCAGGGACGTGTCCGGCGCCTGCTGCGGGACTACAGCGCGGGCCGGTTCTGGAGAGTGGTCCTCTGTGTCGTGCTGGTGGGGCTGTCGCCGGCGGTGGTCGTCATCGCCGGGGAGCACGGGGTGCCCTCGGAGGGGGCGATCGTTGCCCGGCTGCCCTCGCCGTGCCGGCTGTTCTCCGCGCCGGACATCGGCGGCGCCGTCGTCCTGCTGCGGCCGGACGTGAAGGTCTGGATGGACGGCAGGGCCGACTTCTTCGGGCGCGACCTGCTGGAGCGAAGCATCGCCTACTACTCCGGTTCGACCGGCGAGATCGTCCCTGCGGGAACCACGTGCGTGCTGCTGGACACCACCAACGCCGTGACGTCCGGCCTGCGGGAGCGGCTGGCGACCTCCGCGCAGTGGCGGGTGGCCGAGCAGGACCGCACCTTCGAACTCTGGTTGCCGACCGCCGCCACCGGCTGAGGCCGCGGCCGGGCTCGGCCCGAGCGCGCGACCACAGCGCCGATCGCGACGCTCAGCCGATCGCGACCGCCTGCCCGAGCGGCACGCCGGCGTCGGCCGCGGCCTCGGCGAGGACCGCGGCCAGGGCGTCGACGGCCAGG
>NZ_JASGES010000213.1:0-7952 GCF_047606205.1 Propionicimonas sp.
GATCACCTTCGCCGCCCTCGGCGGCAGGTCCCGGTTCTGGACCGCGCTGGGCCCGGCACCGGCGGCCCGGCTCGCGGCCTCCGACCTGGCGGGGGCGGGGGTCGAGGTGGTGGACGTGGCCCCGCCGGGCTTCGAGCTCGCCGTCTCGACGGTGTTGCTGGATGCGGCAACCGGGGAGCGGGCCGTGGTCAGCGGCTCGGGCAACGTCCCCGCCTTCGGGAAGATCGCCGGTCCGGACCTGTCCGGCGTGGACGTCGTGCTGGTGGACGGCCACCACGCGCCGCTGGCCCGTTCGGCGGTGCTGGCGGCGGGCGAAGGCAAGGTCCCGGGTCGAGCCCGGGCTGACCGGGGGAGTGGGGTGGCTGGAGGGGGCGGGACGACCCCCGTCGTCGTGGACGCCGGTTCCCACAAGCCGGTGCTCGACGACATCCTCCCGTTCGTCACGGACGTGATCTGTTCGGCCGACTACGTCCACCCGGGCGGCCTCGGCCCTGCGGACCTGCTCGGGCTCGGCCCTGAACTGGTCGCGGTGAGCCACGGCGGCGACCCCCTGGAGTGGTGGACGCACAGCTCTCGCGGAACGATCGCCCCCACGGCCATGGACGTCGTCGACACCGTCGGGGCCGGTGACGTGCTGCACGGCGCGTACTGCCACGGGCTGGCGTCCGGAATGGCACGGCTCGAGGCGCTCGAAGCCGCTGTGGCGCTGGCGACCGAGCGTGTTCGCCACCTCGGTCCGTTCGCCTGGCGGGGTTCGCTGGCGCAGGGCTGAGGAATTGCCCTGCCGATGACCGGATCGGCCCTCGACGGCCCTGGAACGGGCACAGACAGTGCGATTCCGCTCACCGGTGCCCGGTGGGTCAGACGTCGGCCGCCCAGCGCAGGGTGACCTCGGCGCCCGGGCGGCACTGCGCGAGGCGATCCGCGCTCTCCTCGGTGAGCACGGCGACCACCGGATAGCCGCCGGTCGTGGGGTGGTCGGGGCCGAACAGGACGGGCTGGCCCGACCCAGGCAGCTGGACGGCGCCGCGGACCAGCGGCTCGCTGGGCAGTTCGGCGTCCTCGAAGCCCGGTGCCCGACTCAGGATCGGCCCGGCGAGCCGGACGCCGATCCGGTTGCTGTCCGGCGACACCGTCCACCGACCCGCCAGGAGCCGGGCGTCGGTCAGCCAGTCGGTGCGCGGGCCCGGCAGCAGGTCGAGCGTGATGGTGTGGTGGTCGGCCTGCGGCAGGGCGGGAGCCCAGCCGGAGTAGTCGGCCGGGCCGACGGCCAGGACGTCGCCCTCGGCGAGCCGGGCGGGGCCGAGCCCGGAGAGCAGGTCGGTGGACGCCGAACCCAGGGTGGCCGGGACCACGACGCCTCCGGCCACCGCCAGATAGCTGCGCAGCCCGGCCACGGGCAGCCCGAGCCGCAGCTCGGCACCCGCCGGGAGCAGGAAGGCCGCACCCCACGGCGCGCTGCCGTCGGGCGTGCTGGCCGGGCACTCCGCGCCGGCGAGGGCGACCATTGCCTCGGCGTCGGTGCGCACGACCAACCCGCCGAGGGTGACCTCGATCCCCGCAGCGCGCGGGTGGTTGCCGACCAGGCCCGCGGCGATCCGGTGCGCGACCCGGTCGAAGGCGCCCGACGGGCCGACGCCCACCGCGGCGTAGCCGGGGCGCCCGAGGTCCTCGACCAGCGCGAGCGGCCCGGGTCGGACGATCACCAGGCTCACCGGACCTCCTCGAACCGCACCCACCAACCCGGACGCAGCAGCGCGGGCGGCGTGCGCGCCGCGTCCCACAGGACGACGTCGGTGCGGCCGATCAGCTGCCAGCCGCCGGGTGAGGCTCGCGGGTAGATGCCGGAGAACTCCCCCGCGAGGCCGACCGACCCGGCCGGCACCGCGGTGCGGGGAGTGGCCTTCCGCGGGACGGCCAGCCGGGGGTCGCCGCCGTCGAGGTAGGCGAACCCGGGGGCGAAGCCACCGAAGGCCACCCGCCACGGGTGCCCGGTGTGGGCCGCGACGACCTCGGTCGGGGTGAGGCCGGTGCGCTCCGCGACCTCGGCGAGGTCCTCCCCGGTGTAGCGGACGGGGACGACAACGGTCCGGGAGTCCTCCGCGGGCAGGGACGGGACCGGTCCGGCGAGGATGCGGCGTGCCTCCGCGCGGACGCTGTCGAGAGCCGCCGGCCCGGACAGCAGGACCAGCACGGTCCGGGCCGCCGGCACCAGCTCGGCAGGCAGGTCGGCCGCCTCGAGCGCGGCCCGTACCGCCGCCGGGTCCGCGCACTCGATCAGGAACGCCCGATCCCCGCAGGGCAGGAGCCGTGGCGCCTCCGGGGTCGCGGTCACCGGAGGCGTCCGGCGGCCCGGGGAGAACGGCCCAGGGGAAGTTGCTCCGCCACCTCGGTCACGCCCCCATCGTCGACCGGAGCGGACCTTGCGGCAAGAGCGGCCTCGTCCCGTCTCACGCGAACGGACGCAGTTCCACCCCGGCCTGCTCCAGTGCGGCCCGGACCGCGCGGGCCATCTCGACAGCGCCGGGGGTGTCGCCGTGCACGCAGACGGAGTCGGCCGGGACCGCGACGCGCGAGCCGTCCACCGCCCCGATCGTCCCCGTCGTGGCCAGTCTGAGGATCCGGGACGCGACCTCGGCCGGGTCGTGCAGGACCGCCCCGGGCTCGCCGCGCGGCGCCAGGCCGCCTGCGGCGGTGTAGGCGCGGTCGGCGAAGGCCTCCACCGCCGTGCGCAGGCCGGCTGCCCGGGCGAGCCGGGAGGCGAGGGTGTCGGGGAGGCCGAGCAGCGTCAGCGTCGGGTCGAACGCGACGATGGCCGACACCACGGCTTCGGCCTGGTCGGGGCGGGTCGTGATTGCGTGGTACAGCGCGCCGTGGGGTTTCACGTAGTTCAACGTGGTACCGGCTGCCCGGCAGGCACCGGCCAGCGCGCCCAGCTGGTACACGGTCTCTGCGCGCAGTTCCTCGGGCTCGACGTCGATGAAGCGGCGGCCGAAACCGTCCCTGTCGCGATAGCCGACGTGGGCGCCGACCACGACCCCGCGCTCTGCGGCGAGCGCGACGGTGCGGGCCATCGTGAGCGGGTCGCCGGCGTGGAAGCCGCAGGCGATGTTGGCGCTCGTGACCACGTCCAGCAGCGCGGCGTCGTCTCCCACCGACCGCGCGCCGGAGGACTCGCCCAGGTCGGCGTTCAGGTCGATGTGCACGCATCAAGGCTGGCCGATCGGCGCCCGCCGGTCGAGTCCCGGGTGCCGATCGGGCGCCGACCACTCGACCTGGGGTCGAGCCCCGGCCGCCGATCGGGTCTGTGCGGGGCCTCCGGCGCGTCGCGTTGACAACTTCGTCCCGGCAGTCCCACGGAGGTCCCCTGTGGCACTAAGGTAGCCGGAAGCGGCTGCTGCAGGGGCAGCCCCCAGGGCGGGCAGGAACAACAGCATGAGCGACCCGGTCACACCGTTGGGAACGGTCCGGTTTCTGAAGGTTGCCGAGGTCGCAGCAGCGCTGCGGGTGTCGCGGATGTCGGTCTACCGGCTGATCCACTCCGGTGACCTGGAGGCCGTCCGCTTCGGACGCAACTTCCGGGTGCCGGAGCACGCCGTGAACGCCTACCTGCGTGAGTCCTTCTACCACGCGGGCTGATCGGCTGATTCGCCCAGCGCGGGCGCGGCCGGTAGGATCGGCGTGCTTCGGCTGGGCTGGCCAGCCGTGTCCTTCCGGGCTGGTAGCAGCCCGAACTTCGTGCCTGCCGTCCGGTGGGGACGGTCATCGAGAGGTCTGATTCGTGGGTTCGGTCATCAAGAAGCGTCGCAAGCGGATGGCGAAGAAGAAGCACCGCAAGCTGCTGAAGCGCACGCGCATCCAGCGTCGCCGCGCCGGCAAGTAAGCCACCGTCCGCCCGAGCCGATGAGTCACGCCCGGGTCGTGCTGTTGGTCCGCGACGGCTGCCACCTCTGTGAAGAGGCGGTGGCCGTCGTCCGTGCTGTCTGCGCGCAGACCGGCGACACCTGGGCGGTCGACAACGTGGACGCCGACCCGGCGCTGCGCGCGGAGTACTCCGACCACGTCCCCGTGACTTTCGTGGACGGGGTTCGCCACGCCATCTGGTTCGTCGACGAGGCGACGCTTCGCCGTGCGCTCTCGGCCGGGTCCGCGGGCTGATCCGACAGGTGTGCTGCGTATAGTCGCAGCCAGGAGAGAGGGAGGCCGATGAACGTCGTCCACGTCGTGCGCCACGGGCAGGTGCACAACCCCGAGGGCGTCCTGTACGGCCGGGTGCCCGGTTTCGGCCTCTCCGACCTCGGCCGGAGGATGGCCGAGCGCCTCGGCGAGCACTTCGCCGACGCCCCGCTGGTGTACCTGGTCAGCTCACCGCTGCAGCGGGCGCAGGAGACGATGGCGCCGATCGCCGCCCGCCACCCCGACCTCGAGGTCCACATCGACGAGCGGGTGATCGAGGCGGCGAACGTCTTCGAGGGCAAGTCCTTCGGCAGACGCAACGAGATCCTGTTGAAGCCCGGCAGCTGGTGGCACCTGCGCAACCCGCTGAAGCCGTCCTGGGGCGAGGCGTACACCTCGATCGTCGCACGGATGCGCGCGGCCCTCGAGGACGCCGCCGCCCACGCGATCGGCGGCGAGTCGCTGATCGTCTCCCACGAGCTGCCGATCTGGATGGCGCGCAGCTGGGCGGAGGGACGCTCCCTGGTCCACGACCCCCGCAGGCGGCAGGCCCGGCTGGCCAGCGTCACCACGTTCACTTTCGACGGTCGCCGGCTGGTCCGGGTCGACTATGCCGAACCGTGCGCGGACCTCGTGCCGGCGAAGGTGAAGAAGTTCCGTCCGGGAGCGTGATGCATCGCCGGGGCACAGGGGCGGCAGGGCGCCCGCGGACGGCACCGCGGAGCCGTCCCCTCACCACGTCGGCGCCGTGGCGGCTGCGGGTCGGTGGGGTGTGCGCGGCGATGGTGCTGGCGCTGACCGGCTGCAGTTCGGGGGCGACCAGCACGTCCGGGTTCGTCGGCGGGGACGGGACGCTCACGCAGATCCCCCTCGACCAGCGCCAGGCCGCTCCGTTGATCTCCGGCACCACCCTCGACGGCAAGACCTGGACCAGCGCGGATGCCGCCGGTTCGGTGATCGTCTACAACGTGTGGGGCTCGTGGTGCGCCCCGTGCCGGGCCGAGGCGCCCGGTCTGGTCGCCGCCAGCAGGGCCACCCAGGGCAAGGCCGTGTTCGTCGGCCTGAACACCCGTGATCTCGACACCGCCGCGCCGGCGGCGTTCGTCCGCGCGTTCGACGTGCCGTACCCCAACCTCTACGACCCGGACGGAGCGCTGCTGCTGAGGTTCTCCGGCCAGCTGCCCGCCAGCGCGATCCCCAGCACCCTGCTGGTCGACCCTCACGGACGTGTCGCGGCCCGGGTGATCGGCGAGACCACCGAGGCCACCCTGGTGGGCCTGGTCGAGGATCTGGCGGCCGGCAAGTGACCGAGTGGGTGCAGCAGGCGGTCGGCGGGTCGGTGCTGCTGGCGCTGCCGGTCGCCCTCCTCGCCGGGCTGGTCTCGTTCTTCTCGCCGTGCGTGCTGCCCCTCCTGCCCGGTTACCTGTCGTACGCCACCGGCCTCGGCGCGGCCGAGATCGCCGCGGGGCGGGAGGGCGGCCGGAACCGCCGCCGGGTGCTGGCCGGGACGCTCGGCTTCGTCGCCGGGCTGGCCCTGGTGTTCGTGGCCTCGGGGGCGCTGGCCGGAGGCGTGGGCGGCGCGCTGGTGGAGTGGCGGCGTCCACTGTCGGTCGTGGCCGGGCTGCTCGCGGTCGTCCTCGGCCTGCTGTTCACCGGCTGGCTGCCCTTCCAGCCGTCGTGGCGCCCGAACCTGACGCCCCGGCTCGGCGTCGCCGCGTCCCCCCTGCTCGGGATCGTGTTCGCCCTCGGCTGGACGCCGTGCATCGGCCCCGCCCTCGCCGTGGTCCTCTCGCTGGCCCTGAACGAGGCGACCGCGCTGCGCGGCGGCGTCCTGGCGCTCGCCTATGCGCTGGGCCTGGGGTTGCCCTTCGTGGTCGCGGGCCTGGCCTTCGACCGGTTCTCCGGCACCGTGGCCCGGGCGAAGCGCCACCACCGGCGGATCCAGGTCGCCGGCGGGATCGCGATGATGGCGGTGGGGCTGCTGCTCCTCACCGGCTGGTGGGACGCGCTGATGGCGCAGCTCGTCGCCTGGGGCGCAGGCTTCACGGCGGTGATCTGATGATCGGCTGGCTGCGCTTCTTCTGGAGCACCCTGACCTCGATGCGCACGGCGCTGATCCTGCTGTTCGTGCTCGGCGTCGCCGCCATTCCGGGATCGCTGCTGCCGCAGCGCCCGACCAACCCGGTGGGCGTGGCGACCTATCTCAGCGCGCATCCCGACGGCGGGCCGTGGCTGGACCGGCTCGGCTTCTTCGACGTGTTCGGCTCGGCCTGGTTCGCCGCGATCTACCTGCTGCTGTTCATCAGCCTGATCGGCTGCATCATCCCGCGCACGGCCACCTTCGCCAGGGAGTTGAGGGCGCTGCCGGCGCGCGCACCGGGGCGGCTGACCCGGCTCCCCGGTCATACCACGGCGAGGGTCGGGCGGAGCCCGGCCGAGGTGCTCGACGCGGCCGAGGCGCACCTGCGCTCGCGCCGCTACGTGGTCCGGCGGGAGTCCGACTCGATCTCCGCCGAACGCGGCCGGCTCCGCGAGGTCGGCAACCTGGTCTTCCACATCTGTCTGGTGGCCACGCTGGTCGGGCTGGCGTGGGGCTCGTTGTTCAGCTTCAAGGGCACCACCGTTGTCGTGGAGGGCCAGGCGTTCTCCAACACCCTCACCCAGTACGACGAGTTCGGCTCCGGTGCGGCCTTCAACTCCTCCCAGTTGTCGCCCTTCACCATCAGGCTCGACTCGTTCGATGTCCGCTTCGAGACCGGTCCCGTCCAGACCGGCGCGGCGCGGGAGTTCAACGCCCACGTCACCCTCAGTCGGCCAGGTCAGGCGGACGTCACGGAGAGCCTGCAGGTGAACGCGCCCCTCCAGCTCGGCGGCGACACCGTCCACCTGCTCGGCCACGGCTACGCGCCGGTCGTCACCGTACGCGACGGCAACGGGGACGTGGTCTTCTCCGGGCCGGTCGTCTTCCTCCCCGAGGACGCGAACTTCCGCTCCAGCGGGGTGATCAAGGCGCCGGACGCCCGGCCGAAGCGGCTGGCCTTCGAGGGCGTGTTCCTGCCCACGGCGACCGCGGGCGGCGCCAACGGCATGGTCTCGGCCTTCCCCGACGCGCTGAACCCCGAGCTGCTCCTGAACGTGTGGACGGGCGAGCCGAAGGTGGAGACGGGCGTCCCGGAGAGCGTCTACTCCCTGGACCGGACCGGCCTCACCCAGCTCACCACCGGTGACGGATCGCCGGTCAGCGTGGGCCTGAAGGTCGGCACGGGCTACAAGCTTCCGGACGGGCAGGGCTCGATCACCTTCGACGGCTGGAAGCGCTGGACCAAGCTCCAGATCTCGAACACACCGGGCGGCTGGATGGTGCTCGGCTCGGTGATGCTCGCCGTGATCGGCATGGCCGTCTCGCTCACCGTCCGGCCGCGCCGCCTCTACGTCCGCGTCTCGCCCGCCGGTGAGGAGCCGGAGGCTTCGACCACCGTCGGTGTCGCCGGTCTCGACCGGGTCGAGGGACGCGGCGGTCTCACCGATGAGGTGTCCGCACTGGCGGCGGCATGCGGGTTCGGGGCTACGCTGACGGCGACCGAAGACGAGGAGCAGCAGTGATCGCCTACTACTCCAGCCTGGCCATGGTCACCTCGGCGGTGCTCTACCTGCTCGCGATGACCCTGCACGCTGCGGAATGGGCCAGTGCCCGGACGGCGAGGGTGGCCGAGCCACAGCTCGCCACCGTGGGCGCGGGCGGTGCTCCCGGCGCCGGGCCGGGGTCCACCCAGGCC
>NZ_JASGES010000214.1:0-39140 GCF_047606205.1 Propionicimonas sp.
GAGGGTGGACCGAGTAAGGAACCGTCCCCGGTCGGTCCCGGGGCGTGAGGGTGGACCGAGTAAGGAACCGTCCCCGGTTGCCCCCGGGGCGTGAGGGTGGACCGAGTAAGGAACCGTCCCCGGTTGCCCCCGGGGCTCAGCCGACCGGGGTGACGCCCAGCTTGAAGCCGGCGAGGTTGCGCTTGCGGGTGGACAGTCGCTCGGCGAGGGCGCCCAGCGCGATCGCGGCAGGCCGCATCGGATCGGTCGCGATCAGCGGGACGCCGAGGTCACCGCTGGCGGACATCTTCGGGTCCATCGGCACCTCTGCCAGCAACGGCACCTCGTAGCCCAGCCGCGTGCTGAGCGTCCCGGCCACCTCGGCACCGCCGCCGCTGCCGAACACGTCGACGCGGTGGGTCTGGCCGCAGTGCGGGCACTCGGCGTCCAGGTAGGCCATGTTCTCGACCACGCCGAGCACCTTCTGCTCCAGCATCGATGCCATCGTGCCCGCGCGCTCGGCGACCTCCGCGGCCGCCTGCTGCGGGGTGGTGACGACGATCACCTCGGCGTTGGGCAGCTTCTGGCCCAGGGACAGCGCGACATCGCCGGTGCCCGGCGGCAGGTCGACGATCAGGAAGTCGAGGTCGCCCCAGTAGACGTCGGCGAGGAACTGCTGCAACGCCCGGTCGAGGATCGGGCCGCGCCAGGCGATCACCTGGTCGCGGCTCTCCTTCAGCATGCCGATCGAGATCACCCGCATCCCCATCGTCGGCACCGGCATGATCATGCCGTCCACCGAGGTCGGCATCGCGTCGACCAGGCCGAGCATCGGCGGGATCGAATGGCCGTAGATGTCCGCGTCCAGGACGCCGACGCTCCGGCCGCGGGCGGCCAGGGCGATCGCGAGGTTCACGGTCACCGAACTCTTGCCCACCCCGCCCTTGCCGGACGCGACGAGCAGCACCTGGGTGAGCGAGTCGGGCCGCGCGAACGGGATCTCGCGGTCGTCCCTTCCGCCGCGCAGCTGCTTCTTCAGCTCGGCGCGCTGTTCCTCGCTCATCGCACCCAGGCGAACCTGAACCCCGCTGATGCCCTCGATCGAGGACACCGCCTTCGTCACATCGGCCTCGATGGTGTTCGAGAGCGGGCAGCCGGCGATGGTCAGCAGGATGCCGACCGAGGCGGTGCCATCGGCATCCACCTCGACCGACTCGACCATGCCGAGATCGGTGATCGGACGCCGGATCTCCGGGTCGATGACGGTGCTGAGTGCCTGCTGGACGGCGTCGACGAGAACGGACATGTCCGCAACCCTAATCCGGGCAGCCGACTTGTCAGAATCCCGGCCACGCGGGCGTCAGGAGGAGCGGTCGGCGTCCTTCTCCTGGTCGCGCTCGGTCAGCTCCTCGAGCAGCTCGCGGAGCTCGGAGCGGATGAAGTCGCGGGTGGCCACGTCGTTCATCCGCATCCGCAGGGACGCGATCTCCCGGGCCAGGAAGTCCATGTCGGCCCGCGACTGCTCGGCCACCTCGCGGTCGTGCTCGAGGCTGACCCGGTCGCGGGCCTCCTGGCGGTTCTGGGCGAGCAGGATCAGCGGGGCGGCGTAGGACGCCTGCAGGGACAGCGCGAGGGTGAGGAAGAGGAACGGGAACGGGTCGGGAGGGTTCGGGACGAACACGTTCCACAGGATCCAGGCGATGATCGCGACAGTCATCCAGAGCAGGAAGTTGGCCGTCCCCATCCAGCGGGCGAACGACTCCGCGAAGGTCCCGAAGGTGTCCTGGTCCATCCGGACGCGAGGCAGCCACTCGTTGCGGCGGCGACCGGGAGTGTCGAGGCGTTCCTGCCTAGCCATCGCTCACCTCCGCGTCGAGCCGGTCCAGCTGCACCCCGCGCCAGTCGTTGGGCAGGATGTGGTCGAGAACGTCATCCACGGTGACCGCGCCGAGCAGCCGCCGGTCCGCGTCCACCACGGGCGCGCAGACGAGGTCGTAGGTCGCGAAGTAGCGACTCACCTGGGCGATGTTGCTCTGCGGCGTGAGCGGCGTGATGTCGGGGTCGATCAGCCCTGCCGCCAGCACCGACGGCGGCTCGCGCAGCAGCCGCTGGATGTGCACGGCGCCGAGGAACCGCCCGGTCGGGGTGTCGAGCGGAGGGCGGCAGACGAAGGCGAGCGCCGCCATCGCCGGGGTGATCTCCTGGCGCCGGACGGCGGCCAGCGCATCGGCAACGGTCGCGTCCACGTTCAGCACCACCGGCTCGGGGTTCATCAGGCCACCGGCGGTGGCGGCGTCGTAGGTCAGCAGCGTCCGGACGTCCTTGGCGTCCTCCGGCTCCATCTGCTCCAGGATCGTCTCGGCCAGGTCGGCGTCCAGTTCGGCGATCAGGTCGGCGGCGTCGTCGGGATCCATCTCCTCCAGCACGTCGGCGGCGCGCTCGGTGTCGAGGGAGGCGATCACGTCCACCTGCTCGTCCTCGGGGAGCTCTTCGAGCGCCTCGGCCAGCCGGTCGTCGTCCATCGCCTGGACGACGGCCGCGCGCAGCATCGGGTCCATGTCGTGCAGTTCCCTTGCCACGTCGGCAGGCTTCAGCTCGGACAGCCGCATCACCTGCTGCTCCGCGTCCCGCGGGGCCGGGGCCTCGATGAAGTCGGGAACCTCCGACCAGTCCACGATCGTGACGTGGCCGCGCTGGAAGGGCCGCCGGCCGGCCTCGCGGAGCGCGACCTCGTCCAGCACCCAGTCCCGTGACCGGTTGTGCTTGATGGCGACGTCGAAGATGGTCTCGGGCCGGCTCGCGCCGACCCGGGTGATCGTGCGGTCGAACAGGTCGTCGACCACCAGCATCTCCCGCTCGCGCTGCGAGAAGCGCACCGTGTTGACCAGCCCGGAGATGATCACCTGGTTGGCGTCGATCGACTTCACCCGCTCGATCGGGAAGAAGATCCTTCGCATCGCGAACAGTTCGACCACAAGGCCCTTCACGCGGGGCGGTCGCTTGCCCGAGCGGTTCTGGACGACCACGTCGCGGACCTTGCCCACCTGCTCGCCGTTGGGGTCGAGCATGGGCAGTCCCTTGATCCTCGACACGAAGATCGACGAAGCCGCAGTCACGCCCGCAGGCTATCCCCTCCCGGCGCAACTACCCCAACAGGTGGGCTCAGGTCGCCTCGGTGTCGAAGCGGACCGGAACCGGCTCCGGCTCCGGGTCGGGCAGGTAGGAGGGTCGGGCATCGACCGCAGCCTTCACCGGCTCCAGTTCCGCCTTGAGGGGCGCGAGCTCGGCCTTGACCGGCTCCAGTTCTGCCTGCATGGGATCGAGCAGGTGCTTGGTGACCATCGCGCGCGGGTTGGTCAGCTCGAGATCGGCGAACTCGGGGCCGAGTTCTTCGCGCAGGCGACCCTGCGCGTCATTGGCGATGTTGCGAAGGTAGTTCAGGACGCGGGCGGTCTTGCGGGCGAGCTCGGGCAGCTTCTCCGGGCCGAAGATCACCACAGCCAACACGGCCAAGACCAGGATCTCGGACATGTTGAAGTCGATCATGGGCGCAAGGGTAGCTCTTGACGGGTCACAGACCCGCGGCGGTGAGAATCCGGGTGAAGGTCGCGGCCTGCTCGGGCGTCGCGTCCAGCAGCGGCTTGCGGACCGGGCCCGGTTCGAAGCCTCGGCCGGCGAGGCCCGCCTTCACCAGCATGCAGCCCTGGGTCGCGAAGACGCCGAGGTACACCGGCAGCAGGGCGGCGTTCAGGGCCGTGGCCCGCGCGACGTCCCCGGCGAGGAAGGCATCGATCATCTCGCGGGTGCGCCGGCCGGTGAAGTGGGTGGAGGTCCCGACCACGCCGACGCCGCCCACGGCCATCAGCGGGAGCGTCATCGCGTCGTCACCGGCGTAGAACGCGAGGCCGGTGGCGGCGATCACGCGGGCGGAGTCGACCGGCCTGCCCTTGGCGTCCTTCACCGCGACGATCCGGGGATGGGCGGCGACCCGGATCAGCGTCTCGGTCTCCACCGGGACGCCGGTGCGGTGCGGGATGTCGTAGATGACGACCGGCAGCGGGGTCGCGTCCGCGACGGTGAGGAAGTGGTCGGCGATGGCGTCCTGCGGCGGCCGGCTGTAGTACGGCGTGACGACCAGCAGCCCGTCGACGCCGGCCTGTTCGGCCTGGCGGGCGAGCTCGATCGTGTGGTGGGTGTCGAAGGTGCCGACGCCGGCGACGATCTTCGCGCGGTCCCCGACCTCCGCCAGCACCGCCTCGAGGACGGCGAGCTTCTCCGCGTCGCTCGTCGTCGGGGACTCGCCGGTGGTGCCGTTGACGACCAGAGCGTCGTTGCCCTGGTCGTCGACGAGATGGGCGGCCAGGCGCCTGGCCTCGGCGATGTTCACCGAGCCGTCCGCCAGGAACGGCGTGACCATGGCAGTGAGGACCCGACCGAAAGGCTGCGCTGTCATGGGGGCAAGCCTAAGCCCGGATCCACCGGGCTCAGTGCTGCGGACCGCCCGGACGCCCCGCTCGTCCCCGTGCCGCGTGGCCGAGGGCGGCGATCCGGTGCGCTCTCCCCGTCGGCGCGCGTGTGGCCGTAGGCTGGCACCCGTGAATCCCGCACCGAAGAGTTCCGCTCGCCCGGTCTCCGCTTCGACCACGCTCGCCTACGTGGAGGCGTTCGTCGCCGAACCGGAGGGGGCGGCGTCCGCCCGACGGCGCGCGGAAGACCTCGGGGTCGAGAGCGTCAGCAGCGGGGTCGCGGCCACCCTCACCGTGCTGGCCCGGCTCCTGAACGCACGCGCGGTCGCAGAGATCGGCACCGGCACCGGCGTCTCGGCGCTGGCGCTGCTCGCCGGCATGGCCGCCGACGGCGTCCTGACCAGCATCGACGCCGAGGCCGAGCACCAGCTGGCCGCCCGGGAGGTGCTGACCGGGGTGGGCATCCCCACCCGGCGCGTGCGGCTGATCGCCGGCCAGGCCCTCAACGTGCTGCCGAAGCTCACCGACGGCGCCTACGACCTGGTCCTGATCGACGGCGATCCGCTCGAGTACGTGGAGTACGTCGCGCAGGCCGAGCGCCTGCTCCGCCCGGGCGGGGTGGTCGTGCTCCACCACGCGCTCTGGAAGGGCCTCGTCGCCGACGAGAGCGTCGACGACGACGAGCCGCTGATCGTCCGCGAGGCGCTCACCTCCGTCCTGGAGAACGAGGCATTCACCCCCGCCCTGCTGCCGGTGGGCGACGGCCTGCTGGTCGCGGTCAGGAACTGAGTTCGGCCTCGGCCCTCCGGATGGTCTGCGGACGCACCTGCACGGCCAGGACGGCCCAGGCGGCCAGCGACACCACGACCGCGCCGACGAACGTCGCAGCGAGCCCGTAGGCCTCGGCGACCACGCCGCCGGCGAGCGCGCCCAGCGGCATCAGCCCGAGCCCGAGCGTCCGGCTCGCTCCGCCGACCCGGCCGAGCAGGTGGCCCGGCACGAGCCGCTGCCGCCACGACTGCGCGATCACATTGCCGACGGTGTTCGTCACCCCGACCGCCGCGAGCGCGGCGGTGACCGCCCATGGATTGGGCCACAGCACCGGGACCAGCAGCATCCCGATGCTGAGCACCAGCGCGCTGTTGACCGCGGGTAGCTCGCCGAGCCACCGCTGCGCGCGTTCGGCCAGGAAGGAGCCGAACACGGCACCGGCAGCGAAGCCGAGCATGATCAACGGGTACTGCGCCTCGGTCAGCCCGATCGCGGAGCCAGGACCGACCGCCCAGAGCACGAACACGGCGAAGTAGGCGGTGAACGCGACGTTCATCACGCTGCCGGAGATCACCAGCGGTCGCATCACCGGGTGGCCGAACAGGAACCGCAGCCCTTCGCGCACCTCGGCGAGGGCGTTCGGGCGCCGGAGGTCCGCACGGTCAGGCGCCGTGCGGAAGTCACCGCGCATCCCGACCGCGAGCACCAGGGCGGCCAGGGCAGCCAGGGCAGCCGCCGCGCCGAACCCGATGCCCGCCCCGAGCACGACCAGTCCACCGGCGAGCGGTGCGCCGAGGAAGTTGTTGGCCACCTGCTGCACCCCGATCACCCGGCCGTTCGCAGCAGCAAGGCGCTCGGCCGGCACGAGGTCGGGGACGATCGAGGTGGCCCCGAGGTCGGCGAACACCTCGGTGGCCCCGTAGGCGAGCACCAGGAGAACCAGCCAGGCCATGGTCAGTCCGCCCGTGGCGCCGAGGACCGCTCCCCCGGCCAGGACGACGGCCCGGACGCCAAGCGCGAGCACCTGGACCCGGCGCCGGTCCACCCGATCGATCACCACCCCCGCTGCGAGTCCGAGCACCAGCCACGGCAGCCAGGTCGCCGCGGACAGCAGCGAGATCTGGGTCGGCGATCCGGTCAGCGACAGCGCGGCCAGCGGGGCCAGCGTGCCCAGGATCCCGTCGCCGAGATTGGCCAGCCCCGTGGACGCCAGTTGGGCGCCGAACGACCGGCCGAGGCCGGGCGCCCGATCCGGGGTGGACACCCCGCCGCGAACTGCTGCGGACATGTCGTCCCCTCTCGTATGCTTGATCCGCAGAGAAATCTCTGCAAAGACTTCTATGCAAAGGTATCTCTGCATATGGCGGATGGCAAGACCGGGGAGCAGGCTCCCCGTTCGGTGACCCCGGAGGCGCTGAAGGCGTTCGCCCACCCGCTGCGGATGGCGCTGTACAGCGAGCTGCAGCGGCGTGGCGCCGCGACGGCGAGCCAGCTCGGCCGCACGCTCGAGGAGAGCAGCGGGCAGACCAGCTACCACCTACGCCAGCTCGAACGGCACGGCTTCGTCGAGGACGATCCCGGCCACACCGGCGGGCGCGAGCGCTGGTGGCGTCCGGTCGGCTTCACGCTCTCCGACCCCGACCTGCAGGATCCGGACACCAGCGAGATGACCGAGCTGATGGTCAGGCAGGCGATCGCCGAAAGGGCTGCGACGCTGACGTCCTGGCTGGATCACCTGGCGCCCGTGGACGGCGAGCCGGGGCTGCTCAGCGCGGCGACGCTCCCACTCACCGACTCCGAGGCGGAGACGCTGATCGCAGAACTCTCGGAGCTGCTGCAGCGGCGCTCCGCAGAGGCCAAGCACCGCACCCCGCCGATCGGCGCACGGCGGTTCAGGGTGCACCTCGACGTGTTCCCGCTCTCTGCGGGACCCGCGGAGGCGTGATCCGCGGGTCCGCTCTCACCAGTTCCCGGGAACCTTCTCGTTCTTGGCGACGACAGTGATCCCGTTCTCCACATGGAAGCCCCGGGAGCGGTCGTGCTCGGAGTTGACGCCGATCTCGACGCCGTCGGGAACGACCACGTTCTTGTCGAGGATCGCCCGGCGGATGACGGCGTTGCGCCCGATCCGGCAGCCGGAGAAGATCACCGACTCCTCGATCTTGGCCCACTTGTCGACCATGACGTTGGGAGAGAGCACAGAGCGGTCCACGTCGCCGCCGGAGATGATGCACCCGGAGGAGACGATCGAGTCCTCCGCCGTTCCGCGCAGGGTGAATTTCGCGCCGGGCAACTGCGCCTGCGACGTCCAGATCGGCCACTTGCGGTTGTAGAGGTTGAAGTCGGGCTCGACCGAGACCAGGTCCATGTGCGCGGCGTGGTAGGCCTCGATGGTGCCCACGTCACGCCAGTAGTTGCGGTCCTTCTCCGTCGACCCGGGGACGTTGTTCGCGGTGAAGTCGTACACCTGCGCGGTCCCCGCCGCGACGAAGTCCGGGATGATGTTGCCGCCCATGTCGTGGCGGGAGTCGGCGGTCGCCGCGTCGTCGTTGAGCGCCTCGACGAAGGCCTTCCGGGTGAACACGTAGTTGCCCATCGAGGCGAACGACTCCTCCGGGCTGTCGGGCAGGCCGGGCGGGTCCTTCGGCTTCTCGAGGAAGGCGTTGATCTTGCCGTCCGTGGCCGCGTCGATGATGCCGAAGGCGCTCGCTTCGCTGCGGGGGACGCGGATGCCGGCGACGGTCGCGTCCATGCCGGAGGCGATGTGCGCGTTCACCATGGCCTCGACGTTCATCCGGTAGATGTTGTCCGCGCCGAAGACCACCACATAGTCGGGATCCTCGTCGTTGATCAGGTTCATCGACTGGAAGATCGCGTCGGCGCTGCCCTGGTACCACTGCTTGCCGGTGCGCTGCTGGGCGGGGACCGAGGTGACGTAGCTCCCCAACAGGTTCGACATCCGCCAGGTCAGCGAGATGTGCCGGTCCAGGGAGTGCGATTTGTACTGGGTGAGCACGCAGATCTTCGTGAGATCGGAGTTCGCGAGGTTCGACAGGACGAAATCGATCAGGCGATACGTCCCGCCGAAGGGAACCGCAGGCTTGGCCCGGTCAGCGGTGAGCGGCATCAGCCGCTTTCCCTCGCCACCCGCCAGGACGATGGACAGGACGTTCGGCCCACTTGTCATGGCACTGAACCTAGGCCGTCGGCAGGGTCGCCACAAGGAAACACTCGAAATGTCGGACGCGAGCCCGAACCGATCCGGCCAACCCCTCCTCCGCGGCGCATCCGGTGTGACACGATCGCCCCATGGCCCTACGAGTCTCCATCCTCACCAGGGAGTACCCTCCCCACATCTACGGCGGCGCGGGCGTCCATGTCGGACAGCTCGTGCCCCAGTTGCGCACCTTCGCCGACCACGTCGAGGTCCAGTGCATGGGTGAACCGCGCGAGGGCGCGACGGCCCACCCGGAGGACTTCCCGCCCGGAGCCAACGCCGCTCTCCGGGTGCTCGGCGCCGACGTGTCGATGGCCAACGCCATCGGCGACGTCGACGTGATCCACTCCCACACCTGGTACGCCAACTTCGCCGGCCTGATCGGCTCGAAGTTCCGCGACGTGCCCCACGTGGTCACCTCGCACTCGCTCGAGCCGCACCGGCCCTGGAAGGCGGAGCAGCTCGGCGGCGGCTACCGGGTGTCGTCGTGGGCGGAGAAGACCGCCTTCGAGGATGCGGCGGCCGTGATCTCGGTCAGCGAGGGGATGCGCAGGGACGTGCTGGAGTCCTACACCGCCCTCGACCCCGACCGCGTGTACGTGGTGAAGAACGGGATCGACCCCGAGGAGTTCAGGCCGGATCCCGGCACCGACGTCGTCGACGGACTCGGCGTGGACCGCGACCGGCCGCTGGTGGTGTTCGTCGGACGGATCACGCGGCAGAAGGGCCTGGTCCACCTCGTCCGCGCCGCGCAGCAACTCGACCCCGACACCCAGCTGCTGCTGCTCGCCGGCGCGCCCGACACCCCCGAGATCGCCGCGGAGTTCGACACCGCCTTCGCGGAGTTGAACCGGGTGCGGTCCGGCAGCGTGACCTGGGTTCAGGAGATGCTGCCCAGGGCCTCGGTGCGACAGGTCCTCACCCACGCCACGGTGTTCGCCTGCCCGTCGGTCTATGAGCCGCTCGGCATCGTCAACCTGGAGGCGATGGCCTGCGAGACGGCGGTCGTCGCGTCCGCCGTGGGGGGGATCCCCGAGGTCGTCGTCGACGGGCAGACCGGGACGCTGGTGCCCTACGACCCGCGGCAGGCCGGCGACCCGGCCTACGTCGCGGCGTTCGAGGAGGGGTTCGCCGCGGCGATCAACGAGATCACGCGCGATCCCGCCCTCGCCGAGCGCTACGGCCGAGCCGGCCGGCAGCGGTGCATCGACGAGTTCTCCTGGGAGAAGATCGCACGGGAGACCATCGCCGTCTACGAGAAGGCGATCGCCTTCCACCACTCGCGCTGAACCCGGTCCAGACGACGAATGCGGGCCCCGGAAATGACCGGGGCCCGCATTCGTCTGCTCCGTTTCAGGCGACGACGACGCCCTCCAGCGCGGCCTTCAACTCGGCCGCCTCGGTGGCGTTCATCTCGATGACGAGCCGGCCGCCGCCCTCAGCGGGGATGCGCATGGCGATCACGCGACCCTCCTTGGCCACCTCGATCGGCCCGTCGCCGGTCCGCGGTTTCATCGCTGCCATCGCATACCTCAATTTCTGGCTGGTTGTGGATCCAACTCCCCCATTATTCCATCCCCCGCCGGCCGGCGGGGCCCGCTCAGGCCTCCGGGCGCTGATCGGTGTCGAGCTGGCGGGCCAGCAGCTCGAGCAGCTCGTCGACCTGCTGCATCGAGTAGCCGCGGGTGACCACGCCGAAGCGCAGGCCTCTCAGCTCGTCGCCGGTGAGCTCCCCGGCGGGGATGTGCGGCCGGGGCGTGTCGGTCACGGTGGAGGGCATCTCGCCCAGCTGCCCGCTCGCGGCCACCGCCGCCATGCCGAGGATCGCGACGGCGATCATCCACAGGACCCACTCCATGCCCGGCACTCTACCCAGCCGGGACGGGACCGGGCACCAACGGCCTACATCTGCGGCGTCGGCTCGGGCGGTCCTGAGGGACCGGGACTGGTGACGAGCGCGACGGCCTCGTCGGGGTCGTCAGCCAGCTGGAACAGGTCGAGGTCACCGCTGCCCACGTAGCCGTCGGTGAGGACGCGGTCCTGCAGCCAGGCGAGCAGCGGTGTCCAGAACGCCGATCCGAACAGAACGATCGGGAACGAGGTGACCTTCCGGGTCTGCACGAGGGTGACGGCCTCGAACACCTCGTCCAGCGTCCCCAGGCCGCCCGGCATCACCACGAACCCCTGCGAATACTTCAGGAACATCACCTTCCGGGCGAAGAAGTAGCGGAAGTTGATCCCGAGCGAGACGTACCTGTTCAGGGACTCCTCGAAGGGCAGCTCGATGCCCAGTCCCACGGAGACCCCGCCGGCCTCGAGCGCGCCCTTGTTGGCCGCCTCCATGATGCCGGGTCCGCCGCCGGTGATCGTCGCGAAACCGGCCCGCGCCAGCCCTGCGCCGACACGGACGGCCGCGTCGTACATCGGGTCCTTCTTCGAGGTCCGGGCCGACCCGAAGACTCCGATGCCGGGGCCGAGTTCGGCCAGCGTCCCGAACCCCTCCACGAACTCCGCCTGGATCCGCAGCACCCGCCACGGGTCGGAGTGCACCCATTCGCTGTCGCCCTTGTTGGCGAGCAGCCGTTCGTCCATCGTCGTCGGCTGGACCTGGTCGTGGCGCCGGATCACCGGGCCCTGGGTACGGACGCTCTTGCTCACGGACAGCCATTATCCGGCACGACGGCGCCGGGTGCGACGGCCCCCGGGTGCGTCGTGGCGGGTTCAGGCCAGCGCCGCCGCCACCGCCGCCACGTCGTCCGCGGTGTTCCAGACATGGAAGGCCAGGCGCAGTCGTCCGGCCCGTCCCGAGGCCCGGATCCCCACCGTGGCCAGGCGGGCGAGCCTGCTGCCGTCGGGATCGGGCAGCGTGACGATCGCCCTGCGCTGCTCCGGGACGCCGAGGACGCGGCAGGCCATGGCCCCCAGGGAGGAGGCGTGCTGCCAGATCGCGGGGACGTCGGCAGCGGCGAACAACCCGATCGACACCTCGGCGCCGACGAACGCCTGCCAGGCGGGTGAGACGTCGAACCGCCGGGCATCCGCAGCGAGGTCCATCCGGGTGCCGTAGATGCTGTCCCACGGGTCCCGCCCCGCGTACCACCCCGCGGCCACGGGACGCAGCCGCGCCGCGAAGCCCGGGGAGAGGGTCAGGAAGGCGACCCCGCGCGGCGCGCACAGCCACTTGTAGGCGTGGCAGACGGTCGCGTCGAAGCGGCCCGCCTCCACCGGGAGCACGCCCGCCGCCTGGGTGAGGTCGACCAGCGTCGCCGCTCCGCACGCCCGCGCCGCCGCGGCAACGGCGTCCGCGTCGGCCACCTCGCCCGTTGCCGACTGCACCAGCGAGAAGGCGACCAGCGCGGTGCGCCTCGTCACCGCGCCGGCGAGCTCGGCCAGGGGAGCCTCCCGTACCCGGAGCCGGCCGGAGGCGAGAAAGGGGTGGACGATCGAGGTGAAGTCCCCGGCGGCGACGAGGACCTCTGAGCCCTCGGGCAGGGAGGCGGCGATGGTGGCCACCAGCGCTGAGGTCTGGGAACCGATCGCGACCCGTTCGGCGGCCACGGCGGCGACTGCGGCGTAGCTCGCCCTGGTGCGCGCGACCACGCCGTCGTACCCACCGGGGTCCGCCAGGCCGCCGCGCCACAGCTCCAGGTCGGCCTGCAGGGCCGCCACCGCCCGACGCGGCGCCACTCCACAGGTCGCCGCCGCCAGGTAGCCGGGCCGGACGTCGAACTCGCCGGCCAGCCCGGGCACGGTCAGCGGCATCGACGAGTCGGTCAGCAGCGCGGTCATGAGCCAAGCCTGCTCCGGGACTCTCGATCACACCAGAGCATGTTTTCTGTTCTACTCATAAGCTGATCGCATGGATTCCCCGCGGCTCGACCTGCACACCGTCCGGATCGTCCGTGCGATCGCCGACCACGGCTCGATCACCGCGGCCGCGGAAGCCCTGGGCTACAGCCAGCCCGCACTCAGCCAGCACCTGCGCAGGGCGGAGGCCAGACTGGGTGCGCCGCTCGTGCTCAGGGTGGGCCGCGGCGTCCGCCTCAGCGAGCCCGGGCGCGTCGTCGCCCGGCACTCCGCCACCGTCCTGGCCGCCCTGGCCGCCGCGGAGGACGAGTTGACCCACCTGGTCGACGCCACCGCGGGCACGGTGCGGGTCGCGGCGTTCCCGAGCGCGTCGTCCACGATCGTCCCCACCCTGATCGCCCGCCTCGCCGGCAGCCATCCCTGCGTCCGGGTCGCCTACACCGAGGCCGAACCGCCCGAGGCGCTCCCGATGCTCGCCGACGGCAGCATCGACATCGCCATCACGTTCAGCTATCCCGGCGACGCCGCCGACCCCCACGCCGACCTGGCCGGCGCGTCCGTCGTGCCCCTCTTCGACGACCCCGTGGCGGTCATCCTCCCGGCGGAACACCGGCTGGCCCACGCCGGCACCGTCCGCCTCTCAGACCTCGCCGAGGATGCCTGGATCGCCGGCTGCCCGCTGTGCCGCGGGCACCTGCTCGCGGCGTGCGGCGCCCTCGGCATGACGCCGCGGATCGCGCACGCCACCGACAACTCGGTGGCCGTGCTCGGGCTCGTCGCGGCCGGCGTCGGCGTCGCGCTGCAGCCGAGACTCGCGCTCGAACCGCTCGAACTGCCGGCGGGGACGAGCGCCCACGACGTGCTGCCGCCCAGCGACCGGAGTGTCCGGGCCGTCACCGTCCGCGGCGCGACGGCCGTTCCCACGGTCGGCGCGGTGCTGGCGACGTTGTGCGAGCTGACCGCGCCGCGGCGACCTCAGGACAGCCAGCGCAGCAGGGCGTCCCGGCAGGTATAGAGGTCGGCGACCGGACAGCACTCGTCGTCGGCGTGGGCCCTGCCCGGGTCGGCGGGCCCGAAGTTGACCGCGGGGACGCCGCGGGCGCCGAACCGGGCGACATCCGTCCACCCGAACTTCGGCCGCGGCAGGCCGCCCACCGCGGCCAGGAACTCTCGCGCGATCGGACGATCGAGTCCGGGACGCGCCGCCGGCGCGACGTCGACGAACTCCAGGTCGTAGCCCTCGAACAGCTTCCGGCAGTGCTCCCTGGCGTCCGCCTCGTCGCGGTCGGGGGCGAACCGGAAGTTCACCGTCAGCACGCAGGTGTCCGGGATGACGTTGGTGGCGATGCCGCCGGTGATTGCGACCGCGTTCATGCCCTCGCGATAGGTCAGCCCCTCCACCTCGACCTCGCGGGGCTCGTAGGCCTGCAGGAGCGAGAGCGGGCCGGCGGCGTCGTGGATCGCGTTGTGGCCGAGCCACGAGCGGGCCGAGTGCGCGGCGCGTCCGCGCGTGGTGACGGTGAAACGCAGCGTGCCCTGGCAGCCGCCCTCGACGCCGGCCGAGGTCGGCTCCATCAGGACGGCGAAGTCGCCGTCGAGCCACTCGGGGTGCTCGCGGGCGATCCGGGTGAGCGCGTTGTCCGCGGCAGCCACCTCCTCGTGATCGTAGAAGATCCAGGTGACGTCACGATTCGGTGCCCTCAGCGCGGCGGCGCAGGCCAGTGCCACCGCCACGCCGCCCTTCATGTCGGCGGTACCGCGACCGTGGACGATGTCGCCGGCCAACCTGGACGGCAGGTTGCCTGCCACCGGGACGGTGTCGAGGTGTCCGGCGATCACGACCCGCTGGTCGCGGCCGAGCGCGGTGCGGGCGATCACCGTGTCGCCGTCCCTGACCACGTCCAGGTGCGGGAGTTCGCGCAACGCAGCGTCGACGAGATCGGCGAGCTGCCGCTCGTTCCCGCTGACCGACTCGACGTCCACGACCTGCCGGAACAGGGTCACGAGGTCACCGGTCAGGTCCAGACGCATGCCCGAAGTCTAGGAGACTGCTGAACAGTCGTGCCCCGGCCGCGCGCCGCCTCGGCATTCGGGTCGCCCGGTAGGCTGGCCGCCATGACCCGACCCGCCCACGGCTGGGGCCTGGTGACCGTCCACGACTCCGGCCAGGTCCTCGACGCCTGGTTCCCCGCGCCCGCCCTCGGGGAGGCCGTCGACCGGGAGCCGCCCAAGCCGCTCGTGGCCGCGGCGCAGGACGACGACGAGCGCAGGGTGCACTCCGAGCCACGGCTGGTCGAGATCGACCTGGACACGCCGCCGGCAGACACTCCGGACGGGTACCTGCGCCTCCACCTGCTGAGCGGCCGCCTCTGCGCGCCGCGGACGATCGACCTCACCGGCTTGTTCGGCGTCCTGCCCAATGTCGTGTGGACCAACTTCGGACCGTGCGCGGTGGAGGACTTCGAGGAGGTCCGGCTCGACCTGCTGTCCTCCCGCGGACGCGTCGCCGTGCTCGGCGTCGACAAGTTCCCGAGGATGACCGACTACGTGGTCCCCACCGGCGTGCGGATCGCCGACGCGGACCGCGTCCGCCTGGGTGCCCACCTCGCGGCCGGCACGACGGTGATGCACGAGGGCTTCGTGAACTTCAACGCCGGCACCCTCGGCACGTCGATGGTGGAGGGCCGGATCTCCGCCGGCGTCATCGTGGGCGACGGATCGGACATCGGCGGCGGCGCGTCGATCATGGGGACGCTGTCCGGCGGCGGCCAGGAGCAGATCACGGTCGGCCGCAGATGCCTGCTCGGCGCGGAGTCCGGCATCGGGATCTCGCTGGGCGACGACTGCGTGGTGGAGGCCGGGTTGTACGTGACCGCGGGCACGAAGGTCACCCTTCCCGACGGGTCCGTGGCCAAGGCTGTCCAGCTCAGCGGGCACAGCGGGCTGATGTTCCTGCGCAACTCCGTCACCGGAGCGGTCGAGGCGCGGTCGCGCACCGGCTCCGGCGTGGAGTTGAACTCCGCGCTCCACGACAACTGAGGTTCGCGTGAAAGCGGCCAGGGCAGCACTCTGGGCGGTCCTCGGAATCGTCGTCGTGCTCGCGCTGGTGGCGGGCGGCGTCGCCCTGTGGGCCGGCTACAACAAGTCGCCGCTGCCGATCGCGGACCGCTGCACGGCCACCGCGGGCGACCACACGACGACCGTCGACCCCGAGCAGGCGCGCTACGCCGCCATCATCGCCGGGATGTCGATCAAGCGGGACCTGGTGCCGCGCGCGGCGTCGATCGCCCTGGCAACGGCCTACCAGGAGTCCGGCATCCGCAACCTCGACTACGGCCACGCCGACTCGCTCGGCCTGTTCCAGCAGCGGCCGTCGAAGGGCTGGGGCACGGAGGAACAGATCATGGACCCGTGGTACTCGACCCGCTCCTTCTACCGCGAGATGGAGAAGGTCAAGGGCTGGCGGACCAAGGACATCAATGACGTCGCGCAGGCCGTCCAGCGCAGCGCCTACCCCGAGGCGTATCGCCGCCACGAGCAGAACGCACGCACGCTGGCCAGCTCGCTGACCGGGGAGACGCCCGCCTCCTTCACCTGCGTGGTCGCCCAGCGCCGAGCGGCCGACCCCGGGGGCATGGACGACTTCCTGGTCAAGACCCTCGGCGCCGCGAACGTCACGATCTCCGGAAAGGACGACCGGCTCACCGTCACCGCAGGCTCCCCCATCCGGGCCTGGGCGGTCGCGCACCTGGCGATCGCCAGCACGTCCGTCTACGGGCTGTCGGGGGTGACCCTCGGCCCGTACAGCTGGGCGCACTCGACGTCGGGCCTCGCCGAGTGGGTGGGTAACGGGCCGACCGACACCGCGTCCGAGGTGGTGCTGGTCTTCGACGGCGCCAAGCCCCGCTGAGCCTGCGGAGGTCAGGCCGAGGCGTACAGGCGGGCCGCCGCTGCCGCGATCCGCTCGTCGGTGGCGGTGAGGGCCACCCGGACGAAGCGGCGGGCCTCGGGTCCGTAGAAGTCGCCCGGGGCGACCAGGATGCCGAGTCCGGCGAGGTGGTCGACACTGTCGCGACAGTCCTCCTCACGCGTGCACCACAGGTAGAGCGATCCCTCGGAGTGCTCGATCCGGTAGCCGGCCGCCACCAGGGCGGGGCGGAGCAGCTCGCGGCGGCGAAGGTACCGGGCGCGCTGCTCCTCCACGTGTGTCTGGTCATTCAGCAGAGCGACCATCGCCGCCTGGACGGGCGTGGGCAGCATCAGCCCGGCGTGCTTGCGGGCCTCGAGCAACGAACTCACGATGGCCGGGTCGCCCGCGACGAACCCGGCGCGGTAGCCGGCGGCGTTCGACCGCTTCGACAACGAGTGGACGGCAAGCAGTCCCTCGAGCGAGCCGCCGTTCACGACGGGGTCCAGCACCGACACCGGCTCGGCGTCCCAGCCGAACTCGCCATAGCACTCGTCCGAGGCGAGCACGGCGCCCACCTCGCGGCTCGCCTCCACCCACTCGCGCAGCTCCGCCGCACCCAGGATCGCACCGTGCGGATTCGCCGGGGAGTTGATCCAGACCAGGCCGGGCCGCAGGTTGAACAGCCAGGACGGGTCGTCGCACGGGAGCGCGGCCGCCCCGGCGATCAGCGACCCCACGGCGTAGGTCGGGTAGGCCGTCTCCGGGATCACCACCCCTTGGCCCGGCCCGACGCCGAGCAGTGTCGGCAGCAGCGCCACGAACTCCTTGGTACCGACGAGCGGCAGGACGCCCTCGTCGCTCAGGCCGGACACCCCCCAGCGACGGCGCAGGTAGCCGAGGATCGCCGCCCGCAACTCCGGAGTCCCCCACGTCGTGGGGTAGCCGGGCGCATCCGAGGCGTCGGCGAGCGCACGTCGGGCGAGGTCGGGTGTGGGGTCGACCGGTGTCCCCACCGACAGGTCGACGATCCCGTCCGGGTGGGCCGAGGCCACCGCCCGCGCGTCGGCGATGGTGTCCCAGGGGAAGTCGGGCAGCCGGCCCGCCAGCCTGCGGGTCACTCGCCCTGCGGCGGGAGTGCGGCGACGGTCGGATGGTCGGAGTCGATCGGCCCCAGCTTCGCCGCGCCACCGGGCGAGCCCACCTCGTCGAAGAAGTGGACGTTGATGTCGTAGTACTCGGCCTGGTCGGCGGGAACGTCGTCCTCGTAGAAGATCGCCTCGGTCGGGCAGACCGGCTCGCAGGCGCCACAGTCGACGCACTCGTCGGGGTGGATGTAGAGCATCCGGTTGCCCTCGTAGATGCAGTCGACCGGACACTCCTCGACGCACGCGAGGTCCTTGACGTCCACGCACGGGAGGGTGATCACGTAGGTCATTGCTGGGCTCCTGGTTCGAGACGGGCCAAACTCACCAGCACTCTACAACTGACAACGGGAGATGATGGGGCGTGGCCCACCCGCGTCCCGAACCCCGCCCTGTTCCGGGCAGCCGCGTGAGCGTGCGCCGGGTCCGCCCGGACGGGGCGCCCGGCGACCTGGTCGGCTTCGTGCTGGCCGGTGACGCCGAGGGGCTGCGCCTGCGGGACCGTCGCGGGAGGAACCATCAACTCGCCTGGTCGCACGTGCAGGTCTGGCGCACAGTGGGCGTCGCCCGCGGTCGCGACCCGGTGCGCACCCCGCTCGCAGAGCTGGACCGGCTCGCCGGGAGCGCCGGCACGGGCGGACGGACGTTCGTGGCGCGGCTCTCGGACCTGCTCGACCTGCTGGACCCGGTGCCGCTGCAGGAGTGGGCGGACCCTCCGCCTGCGCCCGCGCGGCTGGAGGGCGAGTGGGTCAGCACGGTCTGGAGCCCGGAGCTCATCGCGGTGCTGTGGTGGGCCACCCACCACGACGCTCGCAGCGTCCAGGTCCGCACCGGGGACGACGGGATCGCCGCCCGGCTTCTCGCGCTGGGCTTCCACGAGCGCACCCGTGACGCCGAGATCAGCCGGTGACGCCGAGAGCGGCGGCGCAGGACATGGCCCTGTGCCCCACGGTGTGGCCGCTGCAGATCGCCCGATCCGGCGCGCCGCAGCCGGGACATGACTGTTCAGCGGTCCCCTAGATCACCAAGGCCGGGAACACTCACGCCCGCCGGCTGCTCGTCGAGGCCGCCTGGCACCACAAACCGTCCCACCGGCCCGGCAACACCATGCTCCGGCGCTGGAACAACGCCCCCGGCCTGTCGCCGCGAAAGCACACCAGGCCAACAAACGGCTCCACCACGGCTCCACCAACGCTGGCTCGACTTCGACGCCCGCCACAAACGACCCGTGATCGCCAACGTCGCAATCGCCCGCGAACTCGCCGGCTGGTGCCACACCCTGACCACCATGGAGTAGCCCGGGGTCCGCGATCGTTCACGACCGGGCCGGCGCGCGTACCCGGGGTGACCCGCGCTCCAGCTATGAGCCGCTGCGGCTCGACCCTAGACCAGCGGCAACGTCCCCCGGCCGAACAACTCGTCTTGCGGTAACCAACCCGCGCATATCAGCCTGACCATCGCGTCTACGAACGCCGACCAAGCCAGCCCGGCCGTGAACCCACAAGTGGCGTCCCCCAGCCAGAAGGACTCCACCTCGCCATGCCCCCTTGACAATCAGAGGGCACATATCAGCTGGTCTGCCTCCACGGGCTCTTGATGGGTGCTTCCCAGACCTCGCCGTCGGGAGTCTCGAAGTAGTCTCCGTCCAACTGATAGTGAACGTCGTCTCGTTCGGCCGCGATCGCCACCACGCCGAAGAAGGTGGCCAGGTCCGGCGCGACCCGGTAGATCTCGTCGGCCGCCCAATACACGTACCAGACGCTGCCATCGCTGCAATCGACCACGAAGCACTCGTTGTCGATGTCGTCGAACACCTTCAGCCACGACGCTCGCCAAGCCCCGGCAGTACCGTACTCTTCGGCGGCATCACGGAGATCGATCGTCTGGCGCACCGCCTCCTGGAGACTTGGGAAACTGAAGCCCAGGAGGCTCGGCTCGTTGTTGTGCCCACGGATCCGCCTCATCCCGTTGGCCAGCTGGAACAGCTCCCGGAGGTCGGGATGGAATTGAATGCCCAGTTTGGTCTCAGCCTTGCCCAGTTTCGCGGGCGATGCCCCTGCTCGAAGGACTTCGTCGAGCGGAAGACCACGCCGCTGAGCGGCCTCCACCACAACTCGCCATGGCTCTGAAATCGTCATCTATTGCTACAGTCTGCCCAAGCCCCCGACTCGTGACGGGAAACTCAAGTCGGGCTCCACGGGCGCTTGATAGGAGCTCTCCAGACCTCGCCGTCAGGAGTCTCGAAGTAGTCCCCATCCAGCCTGTAGTGAACATCGTCGCCATCGGCCGCAGCTGCAGCCATGTCGAAAAAGGTGGCCAGATCGGGTGCTACCTGATGGATCTCGGACGCCTCCCACCATGCGTACCAAACCGAACCATCGGAGCAGTCAACAGCGAAGACCTCTTCGTAGTCGTCATCGAACACCTTCACCCAGTGTTGCCGCCACAGCTCAATGCTGTCGACGGTTTCGGCGACATCGCGGAGTCGAAGGGTTCTATCGGTCGCCTCCTTCAGGCTGGGGAAGTTGAATCCGGGGAGGCGCGGATCACGACGATGCCCCCGCAGCCTCTTCAACCCATCCACCTGTCCGAAGAGTTCCCGGAGGTCCGGGTGGAAGGAGATGCTCAATTTCCGCTCAGCTTTGTCAAGCTTTGCCGGCGATACTGGCGGGCGTAGCGCTTCCTCAAGCGGAAGGCCACGTCGGGCAGCAGTCTCCGCCAGTGCCCGCCATGAATCCGAAACTGTCACAGAGCCCTCACTTTCTGCAGTATCCGAACGTGGGAATTCCTTCGATTGGCACGGGGACGACGAAGAAGCTTGTGCCATCCCCAACCCCACAAGAGGCGTAGAAGCCCGCGAGGTAACCCCCCTGATGATCAGACTCTCCCCGAGGCAACGGCAAGAGCGATACAGGTGGAATGGCGGACCGACCACCCTGCTGTGTGGAGGCAAACGGGTACTCGTCGCAGACCGACCTACCCGGCCTGTTCTGGCAGATCGGCATCGTCGTGAGCCACCCGCGGTCGTGTGGTGGAATGGTCCGGTTGAGTTCGGCCCATGCAGGGTGGCCGGCGATCGCGGCGGCGGCGTGGATGGTGTGGCCCATGATGTCGCCGCCTTCGAAGAAGATCCGTACATCGCTGCTTTGGGTGCAGGGGTCGGTTCCGAGGTTGAGTCCGGACAGGGTCTTCTCGCAGGCTTGGGCTGCCACACGAGCTGCAGTCTCGGAGAGTGCCGCTGTCGCCCAGGTCATGAGTGAGTTGGAGATGTCCTGGATCGATGGCGGGTTTGCGGCGGCCGGGTTGCCGGCAGCGGGGTTGCCGGCATTGCTGGTTGGCTGTTGGGTGGCTGGTGGATGAAGCCTGCACGAGGTGTCGGCGAGGCAACGCTGAATTGCATCCACGCTAATCTGAATGGCCCTGGTCGTTGCGTATACTCCGGCGAGAGCCGCACCGATCTTCAGCACGTCCGTGTATTCCAGGGCCATCTCGCGGCCGGTGGGGTCGACGTAGGTGGTGGGGTTGTTGGCGACGTAGGTGTATTGGTTCCAGCCGGTGACGCCGTTGCCTCCGGGTCGTTCGGGGTCGGTGGACAGGAACTGGCCGATGTCGGTTCGGAGGTCTCGTTCGCCGAGGGTGACGAGGCTGCCGGTCTGGATGCCTGCGGTGTAGCCGTAGGGTCCCCAGGTGCCGGTCTGGTTGCGGACGTTTCCGTACACGTCGTAGTCGACGGTGGCGGTGACGGTCCCGCTGCTGTCGGTGAGGGCCCGGGTGGAGCCGAGTGCATCAGCCAGGGTGTAGCTGGTGGCGTTACCGATCTGTTGGCTGAGCTGGCCGGCAGGGGTCCAGATGTAGGTGCCGTTGGCGTCGGCGATGAGTTGCGGGGCTGCCGCGTCGGTCTCTCGGTCATAGAGCAGGTTGCCGGTGGCCGCTGTATCACCGCTTGCCTGGACGCGGAGGTTGTCTCCGTCGTAGCTGTAGCTGGCGGTGCCGTCGGTGCTGGTGATCTTGACCATGCGGCCGAGCCAGTCCCAGTCGTAGCTGGTTGAGCCGATGCTGGTCACGTTGCCGGCCTGGTCGTGGCTGACGGTGACGCCGTCGATGCCGACCAGTTGGGAGGCGTCGTCATAGCTGTAGTGGGTGGTGGTGCCGGCCGCGGTTTGGCTGGTGCGGTTCCCGGCCGGGTCGTAGCTGTAGCTGGCGGTGCTGCCGTCGCTGTAGGTGACACCAGTGAGTTGGTCGAGTTGGTCGTACCGGTAGCTTTCGGTACCGTCAGAGGTGGTGACGCTGGTGCGGTTCCCGTCGGCGTCCAGGCTGTAGGCGTAGGAGGCGAGCACACTGCTGCTCTTCTCGTGCTTGACGCCGACCAGCCGGCCGGCCTGGTCGAAGCTCCACCGGCTGGTGACCTGGTTCGGCCTGGTCAGCTTGGTGAGCTGGCCGTCGGCGTTGAAAGCGAGGTTGGTGGTCGCATTGTTCCAGTCCGACACGCTGGCGAGCCGTCCGGCATCGTCGTAGGTGTAGTGGATGGTGCCTTGCGGCTGCGTCATGGACGTCCGGCGTCCCGCCGCGTCGTAGGTGTAGGAGACCGCTCCTTCGGGGGTAGTGATGCTGCTGGTGGTGCCGTCGGGCCGGTAGGTCCAGCTGGTGGCTCCGGTGCTGTCGGTCATGCCGGTGCGACGTCCGGAGGTGTCGTAGCTGTAGGTGATCTTGCCGGTGCCGTCGTGTTGGGTGATGCCGGTCAGCTGGCCGGCGTTGTCGTAGGCGTAGTCGGTCCTGATGCCGCGCGGGTCGGTGTGGGCGGTGAGTTGGCCGGCGTTGTCGTAGGTATAGGTCTGGCTGCGGCCGAGCGGGTCGGTCTCGGTCGTGGGGTTGCCGAGGTTGTCGTAGGTGACGGTCCAGGCCTTGCCGAGCGGGTCGATGATGCTCGTGCGGTTCCCTGCGGCGTCGTGGCCGAAGGACACTGTGTTGCCGGCGTTGTCGGTGATCTTCTGGATCTGGCCGTAGTCGTTGTAGGTGGTGCGGCTCGACGGGGTGCTGCCCTGCTGGCGCGGGCTGGTCTGTGTGGTGGTGCGCCCAAGGGTGTCGTAGCCGGTGGAGGTCGTGTTGCCGAGCGGGTCGGTGACCCGGTCGAGCAGCCCAGCTGAGTTGTAGTGGTTGGTGGTGACGATGCCGCTCGGGGTGGTGGTGGTCAGTTCGCGGCCGCCGGGGGTGTAGCTGGTTTGCGTCTGTCCGCCGTCGGGTGCGGTGGTGGTCACGACCTGGCCGGCAGGGTCGTAGCTGGTGGTGGCCTTGCGGCCGGTCGGGTCGGTGGTCGAGATCTGGTGGTTCGCCTTGTCGTAGCCGTACCGGGTGGTGTTACCAAGCGGGTCGGTGCGGGCGATGAGGTTCCCGACCGCGTCGTAGTCCTGTTTGGTGACCCCGCCGTCAGGGCTGGTGATTCGAGTGGTCTGGCCAACCGCGTCGTAGGTGTAGCTGGTCACGCCCCCATTGGGTGCGGTGACCTTGACGAGCTGGTCGAGCGCATCGTAGACGTAGAGGGTCTTGCCGCCGTTGGGGTCGGTGCGGGTCGCAATCTGACCGGTTGGGGTGTAGGTGTAGCTGGTTACTCCGCCGGCCGGGTTGGTCTGGCTGGCCAGGTTCCCGTCGGCGGTGTAGCTGTAGCGGGTGGTGTTGCCGAGTTCGTCGGTGGAGGACGTGATGTTGCCCGCACCGTCGTAGCTGGCTGAGGTCTGGTGGCTGCCCTGCGTGGTCGAGGTTTGCCGGCCGGCCGAGTCGTATCCATAGCTGGTGGGCAGGTCGACATGGTTGTCAATCTGGATCACGTTGCCGGCGTTGTCGTAGGTCCGGTCGATCGTTGCGCCGCTGGCCTGGATCTCCTTCACCGGCTCGGCGAGCGAGTCGTAGACGTGGCGTTCGACGACCTGGTCGGCATCGGTGCTCGCGGTGACCTGGCCGGTTGCGTCGTAGCTGGTGGTGGAACGGTTGCCGTTTGCGTCGATCGTGGCGGTCTGGCGGCCCGCGCCGTCGTATTCGTAGCGGGTCTTGTTGCCGAGCGGATCGGTCTTGCTGGCGACCAGCCCGGTGTCGGTGTAGGCCCAGTGGGTGGTGTTGCCGTTGGCGTCGCTGCTGGACGTGCGCCAACCATGATCGTCGTAGGTGTAGGTCTCAGTGTTTCCGTTGGCGTCGGTGCGAGAGGCCAGAGTCGCGTCGGAGTTCCATTGATAGCTGGTGATGTTGCCAGCCGCGTCCTTCCAGGTCAGCGGCAGGCTCAGATCGTTGTAGGTGATGGCGGTCGTGCGTCCGCCCGGCTCGACCAGGCTGGTCAGGTTGCTGCCGCTGTAGCTGGCCTGCCATGTGTTGCCCTCAGGGTCGGTGCGGCTGGTGGTGTTGCCCTGTCCGTCATAGGCGTAGCTGGTGATGTGGTTGGAGCCGTCATAGATCTTATTGATGGTTGCCGTGAGTCCGTCGGCGTTGTAGCTGGTGACAGCGGTGAGTTTGCCGTCGGCTGAGGTGACAGCTTGGGTTTTGGCGCCAGGGTCGCTCGCGATCTGGGTTCGGTTCCCGTTGCCATCAACGAGGGCCACGAGGCGGCCTGAGGCGTCGTACTCGTAGCGGGCGAGGATCGAAGCGTCGGGTCCGGTGACTTTGTCGAGGTAGTGACCGGTGTAGTGGTAGCTGGTGGTGTCGCCGAGCTGGTTGGTGACGGTGCCCAGGTTCCCGTCGCTGGTGTAGTCGTAGCTGACGGTGTGCCCGTCGGGGTCGGTGATCTTGGTGATGCGGTCTTTGCTGTCGCGGGCGATGGTGATCGCCGGGCCGGCGCTGGAGGTGATCGCCTTGGCGGTGATCGTGATCGTTTCGCCGGTGCGGGTGGTGATCTTGGTCAGGCCGACGCCGACGGTCAGGTCGTACTGGGTGCCGGCCTTGTCGGTGAGGACGAACTTGGTCGGGTTGTAGACGCCGTCGCCGCCGAACGCCCCACCGTTCAGGTCGCCGTTGACGAAGAACAGGCCGTCGTCGACCGCGGCCAGGGTGGAAGTGGTGCCGGGCCGTCCGGTGAACTGGGCACTGGTCAGGCCGGGCATGAAGGTGGAGCCCTGGGCGGGGGTGAGGTTGAACACCTCGTTGTGCCCATCGGGCCAGGTCACGGTGACGAAGTGCGGCCGGCTGGTGGTGAAGCAGATCGGCGAGAAGATCATCCCGCCGCCGCAGCCGGTCTCGGTCCAGCCGGCCTTGCCGAGGGGGCCGTTGGTGGTGACCGTGAAGTTGGCCAGGGACAGGTTCCAACCAACCCCGAAGTCGCCGACGGTGTTGTCGAACGAGTCGTAGTTGCGCTGCAGCTTGATCGACGTGCCGGCCACGCCGAGGGTCATGTCGGTCAGCGTTGTGGTGTAACGGCCGAGCTTCATCGCCCCGTCGACCACCACGGCGGTCTCGGTCCAGGAGGTGGCGCCGGTGTTGTCGGTGACGGTCAGCCGCAGCTGGTAGGCACCGTTGTCGAGGATGGTGGGGTCGAAGCTGCCCAGCGTCTGGCCGGACGGGTCCCCCGCGCCGGTGGCGATCGTGCGTCCGCGGCCAGGGTCAGTGCCACTCGGGTAGGTGGACAGCGTCCAGCCGGAGATTGTCGTGCCGGCGGGCGGGGTGATCGCTCCGACGGTGACCGGTGTGGGTTGGGTGATGGTGGCCTCGTCGGTCGGGGTGAGGCCGGCGATCTGGGCAGTGCCGGAGCTGGTAGTGCCGCCGGCGCTCGTGGTGCCCCCGCCAGGTGGGGTGGTGAAGGTGATCACCGTCGGGTCGGCCTCCCCCGCGACGAACGGATCGTCCGACCACACGACCGACACGTTGGTGGCGGTGACCTGGGCCTGGGTGGTGACACTGGTCTGGCCCGGGGTGAGCTGGGAGTAGTCGACCGTGTAGTCGACCAGGGCGGTGCCGTGGGCGGCGAGGTCGCCGAGCTGGACGCCGATGTCGCTCCCGTTGGTGGTGGCTTGGCCTTGGGAGGTGGTCACGGATCCCGCCATGATCTGGGCGCCGTCATCGGCCCCGTTGTCGACCGGGATACCGGCGGCGATGCCGGTGACCGGGTCGTCGCCGGTGTTGGTCACGGACAGCTCGTAGTGGACGGTGCTGCCGTCCACGGTGCCCTGCAGGGTGACCGCAAGGTTGGCGGGCAGGACGATCCTCTGGGTGCCGTCGGCGCTGATCGGGCCGTAGGCGTTGCCGGCGTCGCCGTCCGCCCAGATCAGGGTGGCGCTCGGGTGCAGCGTGGTGGTCCGGTCGGCGGGCACGGCCAGGGCGACGTCGACCTTCGCCGACGCGCCGGCGGCCAGCGTGCTGGCCAGGCCGGTCACGGTGGCGGTGGCACCGTCGCCGTTGACAGCGAGGTGGATCCCGGTAGCAGTCGCGGAGCCGGTGTTGGACAGGGTGAGCTTCCAGTGGCCATCCTGGCCGGGTCGGGTCGCCGGAACCGGATCCGCAGTGACGGAGAGGATCGGAACGTGGACGTCGGTGATCGCCGGTTGGGCGGTGGCGTAGACGGTGCCGACCTGCGCGGTTCCTTGCGCGGACGCCAGCCCGATCAGTTTCGACGCGTCGAGGAGGGCGAGAGCAGCCTGGTAGGTGTCGTCCGAGGCGTAGTCGGTGCGCTTGGGTGCCGCCGGGGCGGTGAGGGTGAACTGCTCGTCGTGGCTGTCTCCCGGGGCGAGGTCAGCGAAGTCGATGCTCTTGTTGCCCTGGGCGGAGGCCATGGTGACCGACGGGTCGGTGACCGTGCCCGCGCTGCTACGGATGGCCTTCAGGAGGTTCTCCGGGAGTCGCTGCACCAGGATCGTCGTCGCGCCGGAGGCGGCCGCGCTCAGGCTGAGGCGAAGATCGGTGACCTTGCTCGTGTCGAGGAGGTTGGCCAGATCCGCGGCGGAGAGTTCGAGCAGCGCGGTGCCGGCCCACACCCCGCTGTCGCCGGCGGGGATGCGCGTGCCGGTGATCCCGTCGCCCGAGCCGGCGTCGGGGTAGGCAGTGGAACCGACCGGCGTGCCGAGCCCGGTCAGAGTGATCGACTCGCCTGTACCGGTGCCCAGGGGGCTCCAGGTGCCATCACTGCCCTGGGTCTGGGCGGTCGCGGCGACGGTGTCGATCGTGGCAGTGGTCGAGCCGTGGTTGGTCACCGCGATCAGCACTGGGACCGCGATCCGCGCGCTGTGGTTGGTGATGGTGGTGGTGATCTTGGCGTCGGCCCCAGGGTCCACGCCCTTGGGTGCATCGGTCGTGATCTTCAGATCGGGCACCAGGATCGGTGGAGCGGCGACCGGCGGCTGGTCGCCGGTGCCCTGGCTGCTGCCCGCATTGGCGCCGGCGCTCGGGTCGATGGTCAGCGTGCTGTTCTGGGACGAGACGGTGCCGACGATGAATCTGGAGCTGGACGTCCAGGCGGCGTCGGTGTCGAACCGCAGCTGTGCCGCAGGGGCGTACACCGTGCCGGTGAGGCTGTTGCGCGAGCCCCGCCATACCAAGGTCTTCGAGTTCGAACGGTCGTAGGCCACCGCGACACCGGCCAGCGCCCCGGTCGAGGGTGCCCGCAGCTTGAGCGCGCCCTGGTCACGGATCTCCAGGCTCGAACCCTGGGTGAAGTACAACGTCACGCCCTGGTCCGCGGTCGCGTTCGGGTCGAGCTGCAACGTTCCGCCCAGCCCGAGCAGGTCGTTGGTGAACACGTAGGTGCCAGGTTTGAGGGTGGTGACCGAGCCGGAGTTGATGTTGAACGGTCCCTTGTACACGCCGGGCTGCACGGTGCACGTGTTCGTGGTGCACGGCCACTGCTTCGCCGTGCCCAGCGTGGACGCGTCCGGCAGCACCAGCCCGACGAGCGGATCGGTCAGCGGGGCGGCGTTGGCGGTGTGCTTGGGCGGGCAGGACGAGTCCTGGAAGTTGGTGCACGAGATCGAGCCCTCTACCACCGAGATCGCCCCGGACGGGGTGACGCTCAGCGTGCTCGGCGACTGGATCTTGAACGTGCCGTCGTCGTAGACGCCGCCCTTGATCGTCCAGTTGGCCTGGCCGTTCATGTCGATCGTCGCCGAACCCTGCCCGTTCCCGGTCCCGAGCGCGCACAGGGCGCACGGGATCGGGACCTGGGTCACCGGCACCCCGGCACCGCCGACCTTCACTGACGTGCTCGTCGCAGCCGTGCCGCCGTCGTCATCGGCAACCGTCACACCAACCGTGTAGGTGCCCGCCGCCTGATAGACATGTGCGGCGTTCACCACAGCCCAGCCCGAGCCCTGCGGCGAGGCAGCCACGTTCTTTGTGGTGGAGCCGTCGCCCCAGTCGATGGTGGCGGTGTGGGTGTCCAGGATGCCCGGATCGGTCACCGACGCCGACACCATCACGGTGCCGTCGTTCACCGTCGGCGCCGCCTCCACGCCGATCACCGGGGCGGCGTTGGTGACCGTGATCTGAACGTCATCGCTCACCGACTGGGCATCCTTACCAGACCCGGCCGTGCCGGTCAGACGGAACACGTAGGTACCGTCGTCCGGGGCGCGGAAGCTCGGAGTCAGCGTGGACGCGCCGAGCAGGCTCACCTTTGGGCCGGTCCCCGAGACCTGCGTCCACTTCACCGAATCCACCGGCCCCGACGTCGTCCCGGTCAACTGGACCGTCGACCCCTCGGTCACCGTCTGGTCGTCCCCGGCGGCCACCACCGGCTCCACGGTGGGGAACGTGCCGGTGCCGTTCCACGACAACACGTCGATCGTCTGGGACGCCGCACCCGAAGCCGACGTCAGACCGAAATAGCCCAGATCGGCACCGACGATGGCGGGAATATCAACGGTCGCAGCCACCAGAGCCGCGTCCGGCCGGGTGTCGTCGTCGCTCGCCCGGACCTCCAGCCGGTGGGTCGCGCCGTCGTAGTCGACCCAGCCGGTCCAGACCTGCCCGTTCTCCAGCACGTGTGAGGGAATGCCGGTAGCGACCGACCTCAGATTTCCGTTGAGGTCGATGCCGACGTGGTTGTCGTTCGGGTCGCCGTTCTCGCCGTTCGTCCAGGTGTCGAACTCGACCCCGACTGAATGGTCGATGCCGGCGTAGCCGATGCCTCCGCCGAAGCCGCCCACGATGTCCGGCGACGGGCCGATCATGAACACGATGCCGTCAGCGCCGCCGGCGTAGTTGTTGGTGATCCGGAACTGGAACTTCTGGGAGAACGACGACGCGCCGGCAGCGTCGGCGATCTGGATCGGGGTGTCCCAGAACACCGACGAGTGCTCATTGGTCACCGATCGCAACACTCGTAGCGACGGGTGCCCGTTCACTGTGACGGGCTGCTGGATGGTCGCGGCCACCCCGTTCAGCTTCAACCCCTCGAGGTCGGAGAAGTCGTCGAACCCGAACGTGTACCCGCCCGGCGTGAACGAGCCTCCTCCCGCGGACGCCGGGGCCGTGGTCATCACACCGGCGACCAGGACCAGCTGAATGAAGACGGCGAAGGCGACCACGGCCCGCACCACCGACATCGACGACGACATGGCACGCACACGGCGTGACGGCTTCACTGCCACGGGAACTCCTGGGGGTTGATACGCAGGATTGCGTAGTCATTCTGGACCCCCAGCTAACCCGTCGGGAAGAGCTTTCTATGCCGAACCTGAGAGAGTGCTCAAGCCACGGCCACCCGCTCAGACGAGAACATCGCTGCATCTGTCCGGACGGCCAGTCCGAGGGCCGAGATTCTGTCCAAGTGGCCAAGCCGGAGCCTGGCGCACACGATTCGCCGACCTGCGACAGACGAAAGCCGCCGCCCTAACCAGTTTCTCCCCAGGCGAGCTCAACCCAGACCAACGCGAACCGCACCCCCTCTCGACCTAGCGCCGGCTGGCCGGTTCCGCCGTGTCGCGGAGGTCGCCCACCGGGGCGGAGGGGAGTCCGATCTGGGAGACCAGGATGCCGGCCACCATCAGCGCGGCGCCGAGGTAGCCGCGCAGGCCCATGAACTCGCCCAGCAGGAGCGCCCCGCCGATGGCGCCGAACACCGACTCCGTCGCCATGATCAGCGACGCGTGCGTCGCCAGAGCGTGGCGCTGTCCGACCACCTGCAGGGTGTAGGCGATGCCCACCGAGACCAGGCCGCCGTAGAGCAGCGGGACCACGGCGTCACCGACGCCGACGAAGGGGGTCGGCTCGGTCAGCAGGGCCGCCCCGAGGCTGAGCGCCGCGCAGGTGAGGAACTGCGCCGCGGCGAACCGCAGCGCGGACAGCCGCGGGCTGTGGTGCTCGATCACCAGGATCTGGAGCGCCCACGGCAGGCAGCTGAGGATGAGGAGGAGTTCGCCGCGTCCGATCGTCAGACCGTCGGTCACGGTGATCAGGTACAGACCGGCCAGCGAGGCCACCACCCCGACCACCGTGGGAACACTGCTGCGCCGACCGCGGAGCGCAGCGATCACGGGGACGGCGACCATGTACAGCCCGGTGATGAAGGCGGCGTCACCGACGGGCGTGTCGACCATCGCCGCCTGCTGCAGGTTCACCGCGACGGTGAGCAGCACGCCGGCGAGCACCCCGGGCCCGAGCACCGCCCGAGTAGCCCGACGCCGACGGACGGGCGGCACTCGCCGGAGGCGGTCCCGGACAGCGATGACCGGCAGGAGCACCAGCGCACCGAGCGCGAACCGCAGGCCCGTGAAGGCAAAGGTTCCGACGTGGCCTGCGCCCACCCGCTGGGCGACGAAGGCGAAGCCCCACAGGGCGGAGGCCAGCAGCAGCGCGCCGTTCGCGCGCAGCCGCTGGCCCCGGGTACTCGTCAGCTGGACGGTCACCGTGCTCCGGCAGCTCCTGGTTCAGGCGCGGGCGAGGGCGGTACGGGCGTGCGCCGCCACGTTCTCCGCCGTGAACCCGTACTTGGCGAACAGCAGCGCGCCGGACGCGGACTCGCCGAAGTGGTCGATCGAGACGATCTCGCCGGTCGGCCCGACGTACTCGCGCCAGCCCATCGCGATGCCCGCCTCGACCGAAACGGTCGCGACGCCCGACGGCAGCACGGACTGCCGGTACTCGGCGCTCTCGGCGTTGAACCATTCCAGGCACGGGGCCGACACGACCCTCGTGCCGATCCCCTCGGCCTGGAGCACGTCGCGGGCGGCCAGGGCCACCTCGACCTCCGAGCCGGTCGCGATCAGCACGACCTGCAGGTCGCCGTCGGCGTCGACCAGGGTGTAGGCGCCCTTCGTGAGCTCGGACGCGGGAGCGACGCCGGCTGCGTCCCTGTCGACCGTGAGCAGGTCCTGGCGGGACAGGATGAGCGCGCTGGGACGGTCGGTGTGGGACAGCGCCGCCAGCCACGCCTGCGCGGTCTCGTTGGCGTCCGCGGGGCGGATCACGTCCAGGCCGGGAATCGCCCGCAGGGCCGCGAGGTGCTCGATCGGCTGGTGGGTCGGGCCGTCCTCGCCGACGCCGACGGAGTCGTGCGTCCACACGAAGATGCTCGGCACCTTCTGCAGGGCGGCCAGCCGCACCGAGGCACGCATGTAGTCGGCGAAGACCAGGAACGTGCCGCCGTAGCAGCGGGTCAGGCCGGACATGGTGATCGCGTTCACGATGTTGCCCATCGCGTGCTCGCGGATGCCGAAGTGCAGCGTCCGTCCGGCGTAGTCGCCGGCGAACTCGTGGCTCGACTGCTCGGGCGGCAGGAACGACGGCTGGCCCTTCATCGTGGTGTTGTTGCTGCCGGCCAGGTCGGCGGAGCCACCCCACAGCTCTGGCATCACCTCGGCGATCGCGCTGAGCACCTCGCCGGAGGCCGCCCTGGTGGCCTTCTTGCCCGCCCCGAAGACCGGCAGTGCCGCGGCCAGATCCTCGGGCAGCGCGCGGGTGACGATCCGCTCGAACAGCGCGACCTTGGCGGGGTTGCCGGCCATCCAGTCCGCGAACCGGGGGTCCCAGGCGGCCTTGGCCGCCGCCGCCCGTTCCGCGGCGTTGGCGCGGGCGTGGGCGAGGACCTCCGGCTCGACGGCGAACGAGGCGTCCGGATCGAAGCCGAGCTCGGACTTCAGACCCGCCACCTCCGCGGCGCCCAGCTTCGAGCCGTGCACGGAGTGGTCACCGACCTTGGTCGGCAGCGGCCAGCCGATCACCGTGGTCAGCCGGATGAAGGACGGCTTGTCGGTGACGGCCTTCGCCGCCTCGATCGCTTCGTACAGCGCCTGCACGTTCTCGGTGTACCCGGTGCCGCCGTTGGTCCAGTCGACGTGCTGCACGTGCCAGCCGTAGGCGGCGTAACGGGCGGCGACGTCCTCGGTGAATGCGATCTTCGTGTCGCCCTCGATCGAGATCCGGTTGTCGTCGTAGATCAGCACCAGGTTGCCGAGCTTCTGCGCCCCGGCGAGGCTCGACGCCTCGGAGGCCACCCCCTCCTGCATGCAGCCGTCGCCGGCGATCGCGTACACGAACCGGTCGAACACGCTTGACTCGCCCAGCGGGGTGTCCGGGTCCAGCAGGGCCCGCTCCCGGCGCGCCGCCATCGCGAAGCCGACCGCGTCGGAGACGCCTGCGCCGAGCGGGCCGGTGGTGCACTCCACACCCCGGGTGTGCCCGAACTCAGGGTGCCCAGGGGTCAGCGAGCCCTCCGTCCGCAGCGAGGCGAGGTCCTCGACCTCCAGGCCGTACCCCGCCAGGAAGAGCTGGCAGTACTGGGTCAGCGAGGAGTGGCCCGCCGAAAGGACGAACCGGTCCCTGCCCACCCAGGTGGGGTCGGCCGGATCACCGGTCATCACCTTCTGGTACAGCAGGTACGCCAGCGGCGCCAGCGAGATCGCCGTGCCCGGGTGGCCGTTCCCCACCTTCTCCACCGCATCCGCCGCCAGCACCCGCGCGGTGTCCACCGCGCGCTGGTCGAGCTCTGTCCAGGTGAAACCGGTCATCATTGGCCTTCCTCGAAGTTCTTTGAAACGTGACAATAGTCGTTTCCGCGTTCGAACCCAGCCTTTCACACTCGCTCGGTCTCCCCTGCCCGTGATCAGCGGCAGGCACCCGCAACCAGCACGAGGGGACGGGCTCGCGACCTTGACCCCCTTCTGCCCCTGCGGGATATGGCGCCGAGGTCGTGGCCAGCGCCACCGGCGCCACGGAGAGCTCGGCGGACGGCGAGATCGTGGTCAGCTGATCGGCGTCAGCCCGGGAGGGCGGCGCGGCGGACTGCACGGTCCCGGACGCCGGCGCCCACCCACCGAGCGAGGCGATGGCTGGGCACCTCGATCAGCCGGCGGAAGATCACGGCCAGTGCAATGGAGGCTCCTATTCCGAGCGGCGCCGCCAGCCAGAGGCGCTGGTCGCCGAGCAGGAACGCGAGCGAGATGACGACCGGTTCGTGCACGAGGTAGAGGCTGAAGGAGATCGCCCCGAGCCACTGGACCAATCGCGTGGAGAGCAGCCGCTTCAGCCAGGCCACCACCAGAGCCGAACAGACCAGCATCAGCGCACCGAGCACGGACAGCGCGTCCACCCACCCGGTCGGCGCCAACCCGACCGGCCGCAACAGCCACGGAGCGAGCAGGAGCAGGCCGCCCCCGACGACCAGCAGCACTCCCGGCGCGCCTCCGACCGACCGGCGAGCCAGGCCGGACCCGCGGGTGGCGACCACGACGCCGAGCAGAAACATGGGCAGAAGGCGCACCGCACCGATGCCGATCTGGTGCCCGATCACGACCATGGCGAGCGCGAACACCACGAGCAGGGGTGCCGCACGCCGCAACCGCACCGCGGCGAGCACGTACAACGGCAGCAGGAGGGAGAAGAGGATCTCCCACTGCAGCGACCACAAGGGGCTGACGACCCCACCGGGAGCGACCAGCAGGGTGGCGTCGAGCACGATCGCCCACGGGTCCGGCGATACCGCACGGCTCTGCAGCCACAGGCTCGACATCGCGGCGGATCGGGGCACCAGCACCAGCACCAGGACACCCAGCAAGACCGCGCCCCAGACCGGGAGATAGAGGCGCAGCAGACGCTGCGGGAAGTACGCCCGCCAGTCGAAGGCGTCCCCTCGGGACAGCACGGGCAACGTGAGGACGATCCCGCTCAGCACGAAGAACAGGTACACCGCCGACTGCCCCTCCCACAGGATGTGAACGGGGGTGTACAGCAACGCCCACGACCACGGATCGGTGGTGGCCGACGCGTCCGCCTCGACGACGTAGGGGTAGGCGAGCGCGGGAAAGATCAGCAAGGTGTGGTGCAGGAGAACCACGAGCGCCGCGAGCCCGCGCAGACCGTCCAGAGCACGGATCCGGCCCACGATCGGCACCCCTTCCACCCTGGCCTCGCCCCGGGCGGGATCAGCCTACGGCTCCGCCCCCGTGCATCGGCTGAGGGCCACCCGTCGTCGCCGGACGGTGGCCCCGGCGTCCACCTTCAGCGGAGGGGACGATGGGACGGTGCCCGCGTGCCGCGGTCAGCGGGGGCGGACGAAGACGGCCACCGTGCGGCCGGGGACGGTGAGCCAGTCGGCGCCGATCTCGCAGCTGCGGACCTCGGGGTCGGCTCCGGCCTCCTGGACGGGGTGGAGGCGGTAGCCGCGCCCGTCCAACGGGAGGGTCTGGCGAACCAGCCACGGCGTCGTGTTGAAGACCGCCAGCACGCTCGACCAGCGTTCCTCCACCGCGGCGGACGGGTCGTCGATCGCCATCACGACCACCCCCGGCAGCTGGTGCCAGCTGTCGGCGACCGGAAAGCGGACCATCGTGGAGACCAGGTCCGCGCGGGCCAGCCGGAACAGCCGCGTGGAGGCGCGCAGCCGGAGCAGGTCGAGAGCCTGCTCGTGCGCGCGGCGGATGTCCTCCGGGTGCGGCTTCAGCCGTGGATCGGCCAGCAGCGGCGCCAGCACGTGCCAGGTGTGCGCGTTGTCCGGCTCCGGCGGCAGGCCCGCCCCGAACCCGTTGTCGGTCATCGTGAAGTCCAGGTGGTTGAACCAGTCGCCCGAGTTGTAGGAGTTCCGGTCCAGGCTCTTGCTGCGCAGGATGTCGGCGCCGGCGTGCCACATCACCGGGCTCTGGCCGAGGGTGGCGAAGGCCAGGCAGACCGTGTTCAGGCGCACCCTCGCCTCCATCGGGGTGGCCGGGTGCACCTTCAGGGTGATCGCGTCGAAGAGCGTCTCGTTGTCGTGCGCGTCGACATAGCTGATCACCTCGCCGGGCTCGTCGGCGTAGCCGGCCGGGCCGCCGCCGAACTCCAGCTCGTCGCCGCGCAGGATGGCATGCCGCGAGTTCGACCCGAACCGGTACCCCCGCAACGTCCCGGCCAGGCCCAGCTGGACGAGATCGGTGCACCAGGCCAGCCGTTCCCCCTGCGTGGCGTGGTCTCCGTTCACGCCCCAGCCGTTGTCGGCCGTGAACAGCCCCGTCCCGAGGCCCTGCCCGCGCGGATCGCCGTCCCACACCCCACCACCGCGGACGGCGTCCCGCAGCCGGTCGGAGAAGGTCGCGATGCCCGTGCCGCCGAGTTGGCCCTGGGTGGCCTGCACGAACTGCGCGTTGCCGGCCACCTCCCCGAAGTCCCAGCCCTCCCCGTGCATGGTGATGCCGCGCCCGTCCACCCCGTCCGCCTCGAGCGTCAGCGCGTCCAGCGCTGCCCGCACGGCCAGCATGTTGGCCCGGCTGTGGTGCCCCATCAGGTCGAAGCGGAAGCCGTCGACGCGATAGCCCCTGGCCCAGTGGACGCAGGCGTCGACCATCAGCTTCTGCGCCATCACGTGCTCGGTGGCCACGTTCGGGCAGCAGGTCGACTGTTCCACGGCGCCGTCCGCGTCCCGCCGGTGGTAGTAGCCGGGGACGATCCGGTCGAGCACCGACTTGGTGTCCTGGCCGGCGCTCGCGGTGTGGTTGAAGACCTGGTCGAGCACCACCCGCAGGCCCGCGGCGTGGAAGGCGCCGACCATGGCCCTGCACTCGCTGACCCTGCCGCCGCCCTCTGCGCTCGCCAGCGTGGAGGAGAACGAGCCCTCAGGGGCGAAATAGTGCCACGGGTCGTAGCCCCAGTTGAAGGCGCTGCGTCCGCCGGCCCGCGTCACGTGGCGCTGCTGCTCCGGGCTGTCCGGAGGCAGCCCGCGGAGGAGGTCCCAGACCGGTCGCAGCTGCCGCTCCGGGTGCTCCTCGACGCTCGCGTTGTCGAACAGCGGCAGCAGCTGGACGGTGGTCAGGCCGGCCTCGGCCAGCCGGCTCAGGTGTGCCATCCCGACGCTGTCCACCGTGGGCGCGAGGAAGCTGCCCCGCAGCCCGGCGGGGACGCTGGCGTCCGAGACCGAGAAGTCGCGCAGGTGCAGTTCGTAGATGACCTGGTCGACCGGATCCTCCAGCGCCGGCGACGCGGCCTGGCGCCACTGCTGCGGCGCCCACCGCGGATCGTCGAGGTCGACCAGCACCGAGTGGGTGGAGTTCACCGTCAGCGAGGTGGAGTAGGGGTCGGTCACGGCGTTCGTCACCACGCGGCGGTGGTGCGGGGTGTAGACGGTCACCTCGAACCGGTATCGCGCCCCCTGCCAGCCCGGCTCCCCGGTGATCGCCCAGGTGCCGTCGACCGCGGGCAGCATCCGGCGACGCTGCGGGGTCTCGTGCAGGTCGGCACCCTCCGGCCACAGCAGAAGGGCCACCGAGCGCGCCGTGGGCGCCCACAGCCGCAGTGTCGGAGTGCCCAGCTGCCAGGACGGGCCGAGTTCGGCGTCCGGAGCGGCCAGCAGGTCGTCGATGACGCCCCCGAGCTGCAGCGAGCCCGCGTCCACCAGGCGCCCCGAAGGCAGGTGGACGCTCACCGCGACCTCGCACCGCACCGCCTGTGGCACCTGGGCGATCGCCGCGGCGGGCACTCGCAGGCACAGCCGCCCGCGCAGGTGCGGGTAGGCCGCGGCGATGGCTGCCGGCAGTCCTGCGGGGTCGAACCGGAGCAGCACGTTGTCCCAAGGCAGCGGGTCGCTGGCCTCGGGATCGATGGAGTCGTCCGCCGACCAGTGCAGCCGCCAGTCCAGGCCCGCCGGGTCCACCCCCGCAGGCAGGTCCCAGCCGGGCCAGGCGATCACTCCCGCGCGCAGCCAGTGGCCGGGGGCCCGCTCGAGGCCCCGGACTCCCTCGCCCGGCCGCAACACCCTGCCGATTCTGCCACCACGAGCTGGTAGCGCTCCCAGCGACGCTCTCTCAACGAGCCAGGTGCGCGTACCTCCCGCCGGCGGCGAGCAGGCCCTGGTGGGTCCCCCGCTCGACGATCCGTCCCCCGGCGAGCACGACGATCTCGTCGGAGTTCTGGACCGTGCTCAACCGGTGGGCGATCGTCAGCGTGGTCCTGCCGGCCATCAGGTGCTCGAGCGCGGCCTGCAGTTCGCGTTCGGTCTCGGTGTCGAGTGCGGACGTCGCCTCGTCGAGCACGAGGATCGGCGGGTTCACCAGCAGCGTCCGGGCGATCGCCAGTCGCTGCCGCTCGCCCCCGCTGAACCGGTGGCCGCGAGCGCCGACGACCGTCTCCAGGCCCTCGGGCAGCGCGGCGATGACGTGATCGACCTGTGCGGCCTCGAGCGCGGCCCACAGGTCGGCGTCGGTCGCATCGGGGGATGCCTGGCGCAGGTTCGCCGCGATCGTGGTGTGGGACAGGTAGGTCTCCTGGGTCACCATGCCGATGATCCGGGTGCGATCGGACGCGGAGATGTCCCGCAGGTCCACCCCGTCCACCGTGACACGGCCGGAGGTCGGGTCGGCGAGCCGCACCAGCAGCGCGGCCAGCGTCGACTTCCCCGACCCGGTCTCCCCCACCACGGCGACCGACCGGCCTGCGCCGATGCGGAGGTCGATGTCGGCCAGGGCATCGGCACTGCCGTCGGGGAACCGGTAGCTGACCTGCTCGAACCGCACTTCGCCGCGCACCGTGCCGGAGTCCATCCGGACGGGGTGGGCGGGCTCGGCGACGTCGATGGTCAGGTCGAGGTAGCCGAAGATGCGGCTCAGCAGCGCCATCGAGGAGACCCACTGGGCTCCGACGTTGAGCAGCCCCATGATCGGCCGGAAGATGGTGCCCTGCAGGCTCGCGAAGGCGATCAGGGTGCCGATCGACAGGTCGCCCGACAACGCAGGGAAGCCGGCCACCAGGTACAGCAGCGCGGGGATCGCGGCGAAGACGATGCCCATGGTGGCCATCCGCCAGCGCCCGGCCAGCTGGGAGCGCACCTCGAGATCGATCAGCCGGGCGGAGGTGTCACTGAACTCCCGCTCCCGCGCCGGGCCGCTGCCCAGGGTCTTGGTCAGCATCGCGCCGTTGATGCTGAGCGCCTCCTCGACCTCGGTGTGCAGCTCGGCGAGGGCCCGCTGCTGGGAGAGGGTGATGTCCCTGCGGACCAGCGCCACCCGCCGGGTGAGGGCGATCGCGGGCGGGAGCACGAGCAGGGAGAGCAGCGACAGCCGCCAGTTCAGGGCCACCATGGCCGCCGCGGTCGCGACCGCCGTGGTCAGGTTGGACGCGATCGAGGTGGCGGTGTTCGTGATCACCGACTGCAGTCCCGCCACGTCCTGCAGCAGCCGCGACTGGATCTCGCCGCCGCGGGTGCGCTTGAAGAAGTCCAGCGACTGGGCCTGGAGGTGGGTGAACACCCGCACCCGCAGGGTGTGCATGACCCGCTGCCCCATCGCCGTGGCGAGCCAGGTCTGCCAGACCCCGAGGACGCCGGTCACCGCGGCAACAGCGACCATGCCGGCGACCAGCCAGACCAGCAGCGTGGTGTCGTCGTTCGGGAGCGCGACGTCGATCACCTCGCGGAGCAGGAACGGCTGCGCCAGGCCGACCACGGCCGCGACGACGATGATGGCCGTGACGGCGATCAGCTCGAGGCCGTGCCCGTGGAACAGCGCGAGGACGCGGCCCACGCTCACCGGTGACTCGGCAAGTTGGGTGCGGTCCTCCGGGCTGACCCGCGTCGGCCCGCGGAACTCGCGTGGGGGAACGGTCATGGTCATGCGGCCTCCCGATATATACTGAGGTAACCACAGTATATAAGGACGGGAAGCATGGAGGTATTCCCCGAGGCCCTCGCCGAAGCATTCCTGCAGGTGTCCCGCCGGCTGCGCAGCCAGACCCAGCGGCGGATGGCCCCGCTGGGCGTGAACCTGCACCAGTCCCGCGCGCTGCGGACGATCGCCGAGCACGGACCGCTGCGCCCCTCCGAACTGGCCGGGCGGCTGGGCATCACCCCGCGTTCTGCGACCGACTCGGTGGCGCCGCTGGTCGCGTCCGGCCTCGTCGAGCGGCGCACCGACCCCGAGGACGGCCGCGCGCAGCTGCTGGCGCTCTCCTCCGCGGGCGAGGTGACCCTGGCCGGGATCGGACGCGCCAGGGCCGAGGCGGGCGCCGAGCTGTTCGGACGCCTCTCGCCCGCGGAACGCGAGGCCCTCGCCGCCCTGCTCGACCGGCTGCGCGCCGAATCCCCCCAGGGACACTGACCAGGCTGCTCCCCGCACAGGTGTGCCCGCGACCTGACCGACCAGCGGGTCCCATAGACTTCTCAGGCCTGCGGCGAGGTCGAGGAGGTGCGCGTGGACCGGTTCGGACTGGACGGAGTCCTCGCCCTGCTCGTCGCGGTGTGGTTCGTGGTGGCCGGTCTGCGTGACCTGCTGGCCCACCAGGCCGGTGCCGGCCGTCGCGCCGTCGGGGCCGATCCGGGCTGGCTGCGCGCGCTCCGTCGCGTCCGTGGCGCCCTCGGTGTGCTCGGCGGCCTCGCCGTCGCCGCCGGAGCAGCGGTCTCGGTCCTGGGCCTGCGGGTGCCGTTCCCCGGCCGCGCGGTCGGCCTGGCGCTGGCGGCCCTCGCCCTGTGGGCCGGGGTGGAGTCGGCC
>NZ_JASGES010000215.1:0-3430 GCF_047606205.1 Propionicimonas sp.
GCGGGTGAACCGACATCGTCGTGCGCGAACCGGCGGTTCGCCGGGCCGCAGCCGGAGCCCCGGTGCCCCGTCGACACCGCCCAGCCGATCGAACAGGGCGGCCTCCGCCTGTCCGCGCCCGGACACCGACCAGGCACCCACGCAGGGGGAGGACGGCTCCACGATCCCCTCGGCCCGGGGCAGCGCGCACGGCGCCCTCCGCCGCTCCTCGGGTGGGGCCGTCACTCTCGCGCGCCGCCCTCGCTACGCCCACCCAGCGGGGCGGGCCGCTCGTCCTGGGTGGGTATCGAGTCGGCCTTCACCGCGCCACGGCTGCCCAGCGGGCGCTCCGGCCCCCTGGTGGTGTCCTTCGCCGTCTGCTCCTCGGCCTCGGCGTTGATCTCGGCGCCGAGCAGCACTGCATAGCTGGTGATCCACAGCCACAGCAGCATCACGACGACACCCGCCAGAGCGCCGTAGGTCTTGGCGTAGTTGCCGAACAGGCTGACGTACAGCGAGAAGCCGACGCTGGCCACCAGCCACAGCACCGTGGCGGCAACGGCGCCCACCGACACCCAGCGGAACTTCGGCGCGTCCCGGTCCGGCGCGACCCGGTACAGCACCGCCAGGGCGGCCATCACCAGCAGCACGACCAGCAGCCAGCGCACGACCTCGGCAACCCCGCGCCAGCCGCCGCCGAGCCCGATCATCTCGAAGGCGACCGGCACGACGGCGACCAGCGCCATCAGGACGACCATGACCACGATCGCGCCGACGGTCAGCCCGAGCGCTACCAGCTTCTCCTTCACCAACCCGCGGGTGCGCTGTTCGTCGTAGGCGATGTTGACGGCCGTGACCAGGTTCCCCACCCCGCCCGAGGCACTCCACAGGGCGATCAGCAGGCTCAGTGCCAGCCCCCAGCCCAGGCCCTGGGTCGGCGCCGAGGCGAGCTGCTGGAGCTGGTTCTCCAGCAGCGCCCTGGCGTCGGCAGGAAGCGACGCGGTGAGGCCGGCGAGCTGGGTCGAGATGGTCGCCGGGTCCGCGGCCAGGCCGTAGACGAGGGTGAGGGCGATCAGCGCAGGGAACAGGGCGAGGAAGCCGAAGAACGCCACTCCTGCACCCAGAAGCGGCACCTGGTCGGCGGACGCCTCCTTCCAGCCGCGCACGACGATCTCCCGCCATCCCCGCAGGGGGATCTCGTGGGGAGAGTCCGCCCGGCCGCCGGGGATGTTCTGGCCCGGCTCGGCAGAGCCGGCCGCAGGGGTGCTGGACGTGGAGGTCATGTCCAGCGCAGTACCCACTCCGTGGGCCGGACTACCGCGATGTCGCAGCGCGGTCCGTCCTCGGCTCCTCGACCCCGGCGGGCGTGGACGAGTCCAGGGAGCGCGTGCGAGATCGGTCCGGGTCGTAATTGATACAGCGATCGCTGTATTGTCATCGCCATGACCACCACCGTGATGCTCGGCCACGTGGAGGGCCTGAGTCGCCTGGGCTACGCCCTGTCCGACCCCTGCAGGGTCCAGATCCTGCTCGCGCTGCGGGAGGCGCCCGCCATTCCGTCCGACCTCGCGGACGCGCTCGGAGTGTCGCGGCAGGTGATGTCGAACCAGTTGTCCTGCCTGCGCGGGTGCGGACTGGTCGAAGCGGTGAAGGACGGACGCCACGCCTGGTACCGGCTGGCCGACGCGCACCTGGGACCCGCGCTCGACGAGCTGCTCCGGGTGGTGCTGGTGGTCGATCCCGACTGCTGCTCGGGCGAGGAGTGCACGTGCAGCCGGTCGTGATCGCCCCGCCGGCCCCCACCGCTGCCCGCCGGGCCGTCCTGCGGCGCCGCGTCCGGCTGATCGTGGCGGTCACCATCGGCTACAACGTGATCGAGGCCGTGGTGGCGCTGACGGCCGGCCGGATCGCCTCCTCGACCGCCCTGCTGGCCTTCGGCCTGGACTCGGTGGTCGAGGTGCTCTCGGCTGCAGCCGTCGCCTGGCAGTTCGCGATCCCCGACCACGAGCGTCGGGAGCGGGTCGCGATGCGGCTCATCGCCGTGTCGTTCTTCGGGCTGGCGGGCCTGATCGGGGTGGACGCCGCACGCAGCCTCGTCCTCGGCGAAGCCGCCGAGCACTCCCTGGCCGGGATCGTGCTCGCCGCGATCAGCCTGGCCGTGATGCCGCTGCTGTCGCGCGCGGAGCGACGCGCCGGTCGGGAACTCGGCTCGGGCTCCGCGGTGGCCGACTCCCACCAGACCCTGCTGTGCACCTACCTGTCGGCGGTGCTGCTGGCCGGCCTGGTCATGAACAGCCTGCTCGGCTGGTGGTGGGCCGACCCGCTGGCTGCCCTGGCGATCGCCGCAGTGGCGGTGAAGGAAGGGTGGGACGCGTGGCACGGCGACGCCTGTTGCGCGCCGCCTGCGGAGGCGTCCGCACCGGCGATGGAGGACCACTGCGCGAAGGACTGCTGCGACTGAGCGCAACCTCCGGGCGCGCCGTCGTCAGGAGGTGCGCGGGGAGTACATGATCACGGCCACCCCGACCACACAGATGAGCGCGCCGATGATGTCGTACCGGTCCGGACGGAAGCCGTCGAGCGCCATCGCCCAGGCGAGCGAACCGACGATGAAGACGCCACCGTACGCGGCGAGGATGCGGCCGAAGGTGGCGTCCGGCTGCAGGGTGGCGACGCAGCCGTAGAGGCCGAGGGCGACCACGCCGGCACCGATCCAGAGCCAGCCGCGGTGTTCCCTGATGCCCTGCCAGATCAGCCAGGCCCCGCCGATCTCGGCCGCGGCAGAGGCGATGAACAGGGCGATCGAGCGCAGGATGTCCATGCCCGCAGTCTTCCAGCAGGCAGCCCCCGCGCACGGCAGTCTCCTAGGACAGCTCGAGCGTCTCGTTCGCTCCCAGATCGGGACGTTCGCCCTTGACGGCGGCAACGGCGACGCCCAGTGCCGCCGACAGGAGCCCCGGGGTCTGCCAGTACTGCGCGCCGGTGGGCTGGACCACGAGCAGGCCCACCTTCGGATCGGTCGGCTCGCACTGGAGCCATGCCTCGGCCGGGGAGTTCCACAGCTCACGCTGGCGGTGCGGGTCGCGGATCACAACCCCCGTGCCCTGGATCGACACGTAGTCCTTTCCGCTGAGGGTGACCAGCACGCGCCGGTCGGCATCCAGTTGAGCGTGCTTCGGAGCGTCGAACTCGGTGAAGAACCAGAGCCGCCCCTCCGCGTCGAGATCCTCCAGCGACATCGGCCGCGCCTCCAGTCGGCCGCCGTCGCCCACGGTCGCCAGCATGACCACCTCGCCGGGTTTCACCAGGTCGCCGAGGGTGGCCAGGTCGTTGCGTTCATCGCTCATGCCGGCCCTGTGCCCCCGGCGGAGACGTCGCAAACCGGATCGCGCGGGGCGAACGGCGAGGCCCCGGACGGCCGGTGGCGCGGGTCAGCGGCGGCGGCCGGTCC
>NZ_JASGES010000216.1:0-7556 GCF_047606205.1 Propionicimonas sp.
AACCCGGTCAAGGGCAACATCGAGCACCTCGACCTGGTCATCGTGCGCAAGGGCGAGAAGGTCACCGTCGAGGTGCCGCTGGTCGTCGTGGGCGATCATGCCGCCGACGGCGTGATCGTGATGGACCAGCAGACCATCGCCCTCGAGGTCGAGGCCACCAACATCCCGGCCGACATCGAGATCGATGTGACCGGCCTCGAGGTCGGTTCGACCGTCACCGCCGCCGACCTCAAGCTGCCCGCCGGGGCGGTGTTCCCCGGTGCGCCCGACGACCTGATCCTCTCGGTGGCCGCCGCTCCGTCGCAGGCGGCGCTGGACGCCGACCTGGCCGGCGAGGCCGGCGAGGCCGCCGAGGAGTCGGAAGAGGCCGAGGAGGCCTGAACCCCTCCATGTCCACGTGGTTGTTGGTCGGGCTCGGTAATCCGGGCCCGACCTATGCGTCTCACCGGCACAACGTCGGCTACATGGTCGTCGACGAACTCGCCCGCCGTGCGGGTGCCCGGTTCACCGGAGCGGGGCAGTTGCGCGCGGAGACCGCCCAGACCCGGCTCACCGCGACCGGTGGGCTCGGCGGCCTCGGTGCGGACGCCGACCAGGTCGTCCTGCTCAAGTCGCGCACCTACATGAACGAGTCCGGCATCGCGGTCGGCAAGGCGCTGGGCTACTACAGGATCCCCGCTGAGCGGCTCGTGGTCGTCCACGACGAACTCGACCTCGACTTCGGCCGGCTCCGGCTGAAGTTCGGCGGCGGCGACAACGGACACAACGGGCTGAAGTCGATCCGCCGCAGCATCGGCACCGGGGACTTCTTCCGGGCCCGCTTCGGCGTCGGGCGCCCGCCCGGCCGGCAGGACCCGGCCGACTACGTGCTGAGCCCTTTCCCCTCCGCCCTCGCCGCCGACCTCGCCGTGGAGGTGGACCGGTGCGCGGACGCCGTCGAGGCGCTGCTCACGGTCGGGCTGGACGCGGCGCAGGGCCGGTTCAACTCCTGAAGTCGCCGCAGCGAGTGCTGTCGGTGGTGCTGGGTAAGGTGTGCCGGTGATCCTGAGCGGCCTGGTCGACCTTGTCGGCGGAGAACCGGTCCTGGCCGAAGCCATCGCCGATGCGCGCTCCGGTCGCGTCCCTGCCCTCGACCTGACCCTGCCCGATGCGGTCCGTCCGCTGTTCGTGGCGGCCCTGGCGGGGCAGACCGCCCGTCCGGTGCTGCTGGTCACGTCCACCTTTCGTGAGGCGGAAGCTGCGACGGCGGCGCTCGGATCGCTGCTCGGCGAGGACGACGTGGCCTATTACCCGGCCTGGGAGACGCTGCCGCACGAGCGGCTGAGCCCTCGCTCGGACACGGTCGGCCGTCGCCTGGCCGTCCTGCGCCGGCTGGTCGGCAACGACGAGCTGCCCGCGCCGCGCGTGGTCGTCGCGCCGGTCCGCTCGGTGCTCCAGCCGCAGGTCAAGGGCCTGGCCGAGCTGCTCCCGGTCACGCTGGTCACCGGTCAGGACTACGACCTGGCCGAGGTCGCGCAGGGCCTGGTGGACGCGGCCTACATCCGGGTCGACCTGGTCGAGCGGCGCGGCGAGTTCTGCGTCCGCGGCGGCATCATCGACCTGTTCCCGCCGACCCTCGAACACCCGGTCCGGATCGACTTCTTCGGTGACACCGTGGAGGAGATCCGGCCGTTCGCCGTGGCGGACCAGCGGTCCTTCGACACGACGCTGGCCGAGGTCGTGGCCTCGCCGTGCCGCGAGCTCCTGATCACCGACGATGTCCGGGCGCGTGCGGCCGAACTCGCCGCGACCCACCTCAACGAGCCCGGCAACCTCGGCGAGCTGTTCGACAGGATCGCCGCCGGTCACGCCGTGGACGGCATGGAGTCGCTCGCTCCGGTCCTGGTGGACGGTCTCGAACTCCTCCTCGACGTGCTGCCGCCCACCACGCAGGTCCTGCTGTCCGACCCCGAACGCATCCGCGCCCGCGCCCACGAACTGGTCGTCACCAGCGAGGAGTTCCTGCACGCGTCCTGGGCCGCGGCCGCCGAGGGCGGCAGGGCGCCGATCGACCTCGGCGCGTCCGCCTACCGCAGCCTGGCAGACGTCCGCGCGCACGCGCTCGAGCTCGGCCAGTCGTGGTGGAGCCTGTCGCCGTTCAGTTCGGGGGAGCAGGACGCGGCCGCCGGGGCTGTCGTCGTGCCCGGCTCGCGATGGGACTCGGGCTCCGACGCACCGACCGCCGGCGACCGCGTCGACATCGGCGTCCCCACCCGCACGGTGGAGGCCACCGAGGCGCCGGTCTGGCGCGGCGACACCGAGGCGGCGGTGGCGACCATCCGCGCGTCGGTCGCGGCCGGCCGGCGGACGGTGCTCGTGGCCGACTCCACCGGGCTGGCCTCCCGCATGGAGGAAGTGCTGAAGGGCGCCGACATCCCGGTGACCCGCCCCGGAGAGCTCACCGGGCCCCCGCCGGCCGGGCTGGCCTGCATCGTCCGCGCCGAACTGCGGCACGGCTTCCTGCTGCCCACGATCGGGCTGGAGCTGTTCACCGCCGGCGACCTGTCCGGCCAGCGCGAGGCGGACAAGGCGTCCCGCAGGATGCCGGCCCGCCGCAAGAACCAGATCGACCCGCTCGAGCTCAGTCCCGGTGACGCCGTCGTCCACGAGACCCATGGCGTGGGCCGCTACGTCGAGATGGTGCAGCGCACCGTCGCCGGCGCCACCCGCGAGTACCTGGTCGTCGACTACGCGCCGTCCAAGCGTGGGCAGCCGGGGGACCGCCTCTACGTCCCGATGGACCAGCTGCACCTGGTCACCCGCTACGTCGGCGGCGAGAACCCGACCCTCGACAAGCTCGGCGGTGCCGACTGGGCCAAGCGCAAGTCGCGGGCCCGCAAGGCCGTCCGGCAGATCGCCGCCGAGCTGATCAAGCTGTACGCGGCCCGGCAGGCCTCCCGGGGCTTCGCCTTCAGCCCGGACACGGTCTGGCAGGGCGAACTGGAGGACGCGTTCGCCTACGTCGAGACACCCGACCAGTTGGCGGCGGTGACCGAGGTCAAGCACGACATGGAGCAGCTCGTCCCGATGGACCGGTTGATCTGCGGCGACGTGGGCTACGGCAAGACCGAGATCGCCGTGCGGGCGGCGTTCAAGGCGGTGATGGACGGCAAGCAGGTCGCGGTCCTGGTGCCCACGACACTGCTCGTCCAGCAACACCAGGCCACTTTCGCCGACCGGTACGCGGGGTTCCCGGTCACTGTCGCCACGCTGAGCCGGTTCTCCACCGACGCGGAGAAGAAGAAGGTGATCGCGGGGCTCGCGGACGGCGGTGTCGACGTGGTCGTCGGCACCCACGGGCTGCTCGCCCAGGACGTGACCTTCTCCGACCTCGGCCTGGTCGTCATCGACGAGGAACAGCGGTTCGGCGTCGAGCACAAGGAGGCGCTGAAGAAGCTGCGGCTGAACGTCGACGTGCTCGCGATGAGCGCCACCCCCATCCCGCGGACGCTGGAGATGGCGATCACCGGCATCCGCGAGATGAGCGTGATCGCGACCCCGCCGGAGGAGCGCCACCCGGTGCTCACCTTCGCAGGCCCGTACGACGCCAACCAGGTGCGGGCGGCGATCCGTCGCGAGCTTGCGCGCGAGGGGCAGGTGTTCTTCATCCACAACCGGGTGCAGAGCATCGAGAAGACCGCACACCAGCTGGCCGAACTCGTCCCCGAGGCCCGGATCGCCGTCGCGCACGGCCAGATGAACGAGCACGCGCTGGAGCAGGTGATGGTCGACTTCTGGGAACGACGTGCGGACGTGCTGGTCTGCACGACCATCGTCGAGGCCGGCCTGGACATCTCGACCGCCAACACCCTCCTGATCGAGCGTGCCGACCTGCTCGGCCTGTCCCAGCTGCACCAGCTGCGGGGCCGGGTCGGACGCGGCCGCGAGCGCGGCTACGCCTACTTCTTCTACCCCCCGGACAAGCCGCTGACCGACACCGCGCACGATCGGCTGGCCACGATGGCGGCCCACACCGATCTGGGTGCGGGCATGGCGATCGCGATGAAGGACCTGGAGATCCGCGGGGCGGGCAACCTGCTCGGCGGGGAGCAGTCCGGCCACATCGCGGAGGTCGGGTTCGACCTGTACATCCGGCTGGTGTCCGACGCCGTCGCCGACTTCCGCGGCGAAGAGACCGAGCCCGAGCCCGAGATGAGGATCGAACTCCCGGTCGACGCCCACCTGCCGGGCGACTACATCGAGTCGGAGCGGCTGCGGCTGGAGATGTACAAGCGACTGGCCGCCGTGGCGACCGACGCCGACATCGTCGCGATCCGGGACGAGTTGCTGGATCGCTACGGCCCGCCGCCGGCGCCGGTCGAGGCACTGCTGGCCGTCGCCTCGTTCCGCCTGCAGGCGCGTCGCCACGGCGTCCACGAGGTGGTCGCGCAGGGGAACATGATCCGCTTCGCCCCCGCCGATCTGCCCGAGTCCGCGCAGCTGCGGGCGTCCCGGCTGTACCCCGGATCGCAGTACCGCAAGGTGCAGCAGGTCCTGCTGCTGCCGCGTCCGGTCACGCGGCCGATCGGTGGGGCGCCGGTCACGGACGCGCCGCTGCTCGCGTGGGCGGCCAAGGTCATGGCCGACGTCTTCACGCCCCCCACCAGCGGGTAGGATCGCGCAGGCGGGCCCCGCTGGTCGAGCCAGGGACGGGCCGGAACCGGATCGTGATGGGACGGAAGATGAGACTGAAGCTCGCGGCACTGGCCACGACGGGAGTGCTGGCGCTCGCCGGATGCGCGTCCGGCAACCCGCAGGTCGCCGCCTATGTGGACGGGACCCCGATCAGCGAGTCGCAGGTCGACGGTCCGGCCGAGGCGCTCGCCAACGCGAGTTCGGACGCCACCGACTCGGCCAGCGCGTTCAGCGCCACCGTGCTGTCGATCATCATCCAGAGCAAGGTGGCCGCGGCCGCCGCGGCCACCGACCCGTCGATCGCCGTCACCCAGGCGCAGCGCGACACGGAGATCGCAGGCAACGAGACGCTGGCGACCCTGGTGAAGGATCCGGCCGCGACCGACTTCATCAACGACTACGTCGAGGCGAGCCTGATCGTCAGTTCCGACGCGGGGAAGGCGGCCTTCACCAAGCAGTTCGCGCAGACGTCGGTGAAGCTGAACCCCCGGTTCGGCACCTGGGACGCCACGCAATTCGCGATCGCCGACGGCAGCAACGGTTCGCTGTCCTCCGTCGCCCCGATCAAGCAGGAATGAGCGAGCTGGAGCGCCTCGTGGCGGTGATGCACCGCCTCCGGTCGGGGTGCCCGTGGGACGCGGAGCAGACGCACCTCACGCTGGTCCGCTATCTGGTCGAGGAGACCCTGGAGGTCGTCGAGGCGATCGAGGCGGGCACCGACGACCACCTGGCCGAGGAACTGGGTGACCTGCTGCTGCAGGTCGTCTTCCACGCCGAGATCGCCGCGCAGGACGGCCGGTTCGACATCGAGGACGTCGCCGGCCGGATCGCCGACAAGCTGGTCGCACGGCACCCCTACGTGTTCGGTGACGGCGCGGTCCCGGACGACCTCGTCGGGTCGTGGGAGCGGGCGAAAGCTGTCGAGAAGTCCCGCGCGTCCGCGCTGGACGGGATTCCCCAGCAGCTCTCCGCCCTCACCCGCGCCCACAAGGTGCTGGTCAGGGCCCGCAGCCACGGCCTGCCGCCGGAGGTGCTCGGGGTCCGCGCCGGCGAGGCGTCGTCCGACGCCCTCGGCCAGGAGTTCATCGCACTGGTCGCCCGCGCCGAGGAACTCGGCCTCGACCCCGAGCAGGAGGCCCGCGCCGCGCTCCGCGCCCTGGAGTCCCGCGTCCGCTACGCCGAGGCGTCCCGCGGCTGAACGACAGGGGACGGTTCCTTTCCCGTTCGCTGGTCCGTCCCGCTTTCCGTTCGGGGGACGGTTCCTTTCCCGTTCGCTGGTCCGTCCCCCTTTCCGTTCGGGGGACGGTTCCTTTCCCGTTCAGCTTGCCGGGCCGCGCCGCGCACGCACGTCCGGCCATCGTTCGACGGCCTGTCGCCCACCCTTCCAGCTTCCTCCGCGCGCGAGCCGTGGACGGCGCCTGCCGGTAGGGTAGGGGCCGTTGACCACATCGTCTGAAAGGCATGAATAGTGGCAAGTATCGAATTCGTTGACGCCCGCCAGATCCTCGATTCGCGGGGCAATCCGACCGTCGAGGTGCAGGTTGTCCTCGATGACGGCTCCGAGGGCCGCGCCGACGTGCCGTCCGGTGCGTCCACCGGTGCCTTCGAGGCTGTCGAACTGCGCGACGGCGATGCCGCGCACTACGGCGGCAAGGGTGTGCTGAAGGCCGTCGAGAACGTGATCGAGCAGATTGCGCCCGAGGTGATCGGCATGGAGGCGGACGAGCAGCGGCTGCTCGACCAGGCCATGATCGAGCTCGACGGGACCGACAACAAGAGCAAGCTGGGTGCGAACGCGGTCCTCGGCGTCTCGCTGGCCGTGGCGCACGCCGCCGCCGAGTCGGCCGGGCTGCCGCTGTACCGCTACCTGGGCGGCCCGACCGCCAACCTGCTGCCCGTTCCGATGATGAACATCCTCAACGGTGGCTCGCACGCCGACTCCAACGTCGACATCCAGGAGTTCATGATCGCCCCGATCGGCGCGGCGACCTTCGCCGAGGCCCTCGAGATGGGTGCGGGCGTCTACCACTCGCTGAAGTCCGTGCTGAAGGGACGCGGCCTGGCCACGGGTCTTGGCGACGAGGGCGGCTTCGCCCCGAACCTGGACAGCAACGCCGAGGCGCTCGACCTGATCCTCGAGGCGATCACGAAGGCCGGCTTCACCCCGGGCAAGGACGTGGCGCTCGCGCTCGACGTGGCCGCGTCCGAGTTCTACAACGAGGACGGCACGTACAACTTCGAGGGCGGCAAGAAGACGGCCGACGAGATGACGGCCTACTACGCCGAGTTGGTCGAGAAGTACCCGCTGGTCTCCATCGAGGATCCGCTGAACGAGGACGACTGGGACGGCTGGAAGAAGATCACCGAACAGCTCGGTGAGGCGGTTCAGCTGGTGGGTGACGACCTGTTCGTGACCAACGTGACTCGGCTGCAGAAGGGCATCGACACCAGGACGGCGAACGCGCTGCTGGTGAAGGTGAACCAGATCGGCTCGCTCACCGAGACCATCGACGCGGTCACGCTCGCCCACCGCAGCGGCTACTCCACGATGATGAGCCACCGGTCCGGCGAGACCGAGGACACCACCATCGCCGACCTCGCCGTTGCCCTGGGCTGCGGCCAGATCAAGAGTGGCGCGCCCGCGCGTACCGAGCGGGTCGCGAAGTACAACCAGCTGCTCCGCATCGAGGAGGACCTGGACGACGCCGCACGCTACGCCGGTGCGTCCGCCTTCCCGCGGTTCAAGGCCTGAGGCCAGTCAGCACCGGGCGCCGGCGGGGACCTTCCCGCCGGCGCCCGCTGCCTGTTGCGTCATCCGGACCGAGTTGGGGACGGTTCTCTATTCGGTCCGCGGCAGAAGGTGGACCGAGTAGAGAACCGTC
>NZ_JASGES010000217.1:0-9874 GCF_047606205.1 Propionicimonas sp.
GCGCGGCGGCGGAGGAGTCCGGCGCGGAGGTGGTCGACGGCGGGCCACGGGCCGAGGCGATCGCCCGCGCCCTCGACCTGGCCGGCGCCGGCGACTGGGTGGCCGTGCTGGGTAAGGGGCACGAGAGCGGCCAGCAGCTGGCCGACCGTACGATCGCCTTCGACGACGTCACCCAGGTGCGGCGGGCGTGGTCGTCGCTGCACCCTGGCGGGGAGGAGCAGTATGCGTGAGGTCGCCGTGGGCCGGCTGGCCGAGGTGCTGGACGCCGTGCCGGTGGGCGACCCCGGAGCCCTGGTCGGTCCCGACGTGGTGATCGACTCCCGGTCGGCGACGCCAGGGTGCCTGTTCGTCGCCCTGCAGGGAGAGCGGGCGGACGGCCACGACTTCGCCGCCGCGGCGGTGGCCGCCGGCGCAGCGGCGCTCCTGGTCCGGCGTGCGCTGGACCTGCCGGTGCCCCAGCTGGTGGTCGGCGACCCGCTCGCCGCCCTCGCCGTCCTGGGCAGGTCGGTGGCCGCCGAAGCGAGCGCGGCGGGCATGGTCACCATCGGGATCACCGGCTCCTCGGGCAAGACCAGCACGAAGGACCTGGTCGCACAGGTGCTCGCCACGGCGGGGGAGACCGTCGCTCCGGTCGGGTCGTTCAACAACGAGATCGGGGTGCCGCTGACCGCCACCCGGGTCACACCCGCCACCCGCTTCCTGGTCAGCGAGATGGGTGCGCGCGGACAGGGACACATCACCTGGCTGTGCAGCGTCGTGCCGCCGTCGGTCGGCGTCGTGGTGAATGTCGGGCACGCGCACCTGGGCGAGTTCGGCTCGGTCGAGGCGATCGCGCAGGCGAAGGGCGAGCTCGTCGAAGCGGTCCCCGCCGGCGGCTGGGCCGTCCTCAATGCCGACGACCCGCTGGTCACCCGGATGCGCGCACGGACCCCGGCGCGGGTGGCCGCGTTCGGCACCACGGGCGAACCGGGCTGGGGCGACCTGAGGGTCTGGGCCGCCGACGTCACGGCCGACGAACGGCAACGGCCGTCCTTCACCCTGCGCACCCCGGACGCGGGGGCGCCGGTCCGGCTCCGGGTCACCGGGGCCCACCAGGTCGGCAACGCGCTCGCCGCCGCGGCGGTCGCGCTCAGCCAGGGCCTGCACGTCGACGCCGTGGCGGAGGCTCTCTCGTCCGCTCAGGCGCGGTCGCACTGGCGGATGGAGCTGGTCGAACGGCCGGACGGGCTGCTGGTCGTCAACGACGCCTACAACGCCAACCCCGACTCGATGGCGGCGGCGCTGCGGACGCTGGCGTCCCTGCGCCGGCCAGGCGGACGGCTGCTGGCCGTCCTCGGCGACATGCTCGAACTCGGCCCGGCCGCGCCGGCCGCCCATCGGGAGGCCGGCGCCCTGTGCGCGGCGCTCGGAGTCGAGGCGCTGATCGCGATCGGCCACCACGCCGCCGACCTCGCCGCGGGCTACGGGCCGGGCACGATGCTCGTCCCGAACCGGGAGATCGCCGCGGCCGCGGCGTCGGCGTGGCTGCGTCCCGCGGACGTCGTCCTGGTGAAGGCCTCCCGGGGGCTAGGTTTGGAGACCGTGGCCGAAGACCTGTCAGCGACCCCGGAAGGGGACCGACCATGAGGAGCGTCCTGCTCGCCGGAGGGATCGGCATGCTGGGCACCCTTCTCGGCACCCGCTACGCCATCCGCTTCCTGGTCGGTCGCGGTTACGGCCAGTTCATCCGTGATGACGGCCCCACCAGCCACCACACCAAGCGCGGCACGCCCACGATGGGCGGCACCGTGATCATCATCAGCGTGCTGCTCGGCTACGCCGTCGCGCACCTGGCCACCTGGACTCCGCCGACCGCCACCAGCCTGCTGGCGCTCGGGCTGTTCGCCGGGCTGGGCCTGGTCGGGCTGGCCGACGACTGGATCAAGATCAGCAAGGCCCGTTCGCTCGGCCTGCACGCGTGGGCGAAGTTCGGCCTCCAGACCGCGGTGGCGATCGCGTTCGGGATCCTCTCGTTCCAGTTCCCGGACGCCCGCGGCCTCACCCCGGCCAGCCAGGCGATCTCGTTCCTGCGCGACCTGCCGTGGCTGCAGCTGCCGATCTGGCTGGCCGTGATCTGGATCGTGCTGCTGGTCGCCTCGTGGTCGAACGCGGCCAATCTCACCGACGGCCTCGACGGGCTGGCCACCGGGGCGGCGGCGATGGTGTTCGCTGCCTACACCTTCGTCAACGTGTGGCAGTACAACCAGTCCTGCGCGTGGGCGGATGCAGGGACACTGTGCTACGAGGTACGCAACCCGCACGACCTCGCCGTGGTGTCGCTGGCCCTGGCCGGGGCGTGCTTCGGTTTCCTGTGGTGGAACGCCAGCCCGGCCAAGATCTTCATGGGCGACACCGGATCGCTGGCGATCGGCGGGGCGCTGGCCGCGCTGAGCGTGCTCACCCGCACCGAACTCCTGATGCCGCTGATCGCCGGACTCTTCGTGATCATCACCGCCTCGGTGGTGCTGCAGGTCGGCTGGTTCAAGCTCAGCAAGGGCAAACGCCTGTTCAAGATGGCGCCGTTGCAGCACCACTTCGAGCTGCTGGGCTGGGCGGAGGTCACGATCACCGTCCGGTTCTGGATCATCTGCGGGCTGTTCGCCGCCGCCGGGCTCGGCATCTTCTACACCGAATGGGTCGTGGGCTCGTGAAGGACTGGATGGCCACCGCCGACCGGCTCTCGCCCTGGCCGCAGGCCACCGTGGTGGTGGCCGGTCTCGGCACCTCCGGGTTCGCGGCGGCCGACGGGCTGATGGACCTCGGCGCGCGGGTGGTCGTGCTGGACGCCTCCGAGGGCCCCGGCAACCAGGAGAAGGCGACCGTGCTGGAGATGCTGGACGTGATCGTCCGGCTCGGCCCAGGGGCCACCGACACCCTTCCCGACGACGTCGACCTCGTGGTCACCTCGCCCGGCTGGCGCCCGTCGGCGCCCCTGCTCGCGCAGGCCGCGCTGCGGGGTGTCCCGGTGTGGGGGGAGGTGGAGCTCGCCTGGCGGATGAGCCTGCCGGACCGGCAGGTGCCGTGGCTGGCGGTCACCGGCACCAACGGCAAGACCACGACCGTCGGCATGCTGGAGTCGATGCTCACGGCCGCCGGCCTGCGCACGTCGGCGGTCGGCAACGTGGGGCGCCCGATCGTCGAGGCCGTTCTGGACGAGGTCGACTACGACGTGCTGGCCGTCGAACTGTCCAGCTTCCAGCTGCACTGGACGAACAGCCTCTCGCTGCACTCCGCCGCCGTGCTCAACCTGGCCCCCGACCACCTGGAGTGGTACGCCGACGCCGCCGGCTGGCCGCCGGGGGTGGCCGACCCGATGGGCGCCTACGCGGCGGACAAGGCCCGGATCTACGAGCGGGTCCAGCGTTCGTGCGTCTACAACGTCGCCGACCCGGCCACCGAGGAGATGGTGGTCCAGGCCGAGGTCGTCGAGGGCGCCCGCGCGATCGGGTTCACGCTCGGCATCCCCGGGCCCTCCATGCTCGGAATCGTCGACGACCTGCTGGTCGACCGGGCGTTCATCCCGCAGCGCCGGGACTCCGCGATCGAGGTGGCCAAGCTCTCCGACGTGGTGCCGTACGCGCCCCACAACGTGGAGAACGCGCTGGCCGCCGCCGCGCTGGCCCGCTCCTTCGGCGTGCACCCGACGGCCGTGGCGGACGGCCTGAGGCGGCTGCGTCTCGGCGACCACCGCATCCAGACGATCGCGGAGGTCGGCGGCGTCCGCTATGTCGACGACTCCAAGGCGACCAACCCGCACGCCGCCGCCGCGTCCCTGGCCGCGTTCGACCACGTGGTGTGGATCGCGGGCGGCCAGGCGAAGGGCACGACCTTCGACGACCTGGTCACCGCGGTCGCCCCGAAGCTGCGCGCCGTGGTGGTGCTCGGCGTGGACCGCCGGGTGATCGCCGACGCCCTCGCCCGACACGCGCCGCAGGTGCCCGTCAACGTGCTGGAGACCAGCGATCATGGAGCGATGCAGCAGGCGGTGGAGTGGGCGGCGGCCCGGGCGGTGCCCGGGGATGTCGTGCTGCTCGCGCCCGGCTGCGCGAGCAAGGACATGTACCCCGACTACGCCGCGCGGGGCGACGCGTTCGCCGCCGCGGTCGCAACCTTGACCGGATAGGAGGACGAACCAGTGGCGATCCTGTCTTCCCCCATCGTGGATCGCCGCGGAACTGCGTCGGAGCCGCCCGCAGAGGGCCGCCGGCGCAGTCTCGTGGTCGAATGGCTGGCGCATCCGCAGGCCAGCTTCTACCTCGTGCTGGTGCCCGCGGTGCTGCTGCTGGGACTCGGCGTGATGATGGTGCTGTCCGCGTCCAGCGTGTACGCGTTCGTCCGCTACGACGACGCCTACTACTTCGTCAAGCGGCAGGCGCTGTTCCTGGTGCTGGGCGGCGGTTTCGCCTTCGTTCTCGCCCGGCGCTCGCCCAAGCAGCTGAAGATCTTCGGCTGGATCCTCGTCGTCACCTCGCTGCTGCTGCAGGTGGCCACGTTCACCCCGCTGGGCTACTCCAACAACGGCAACACCAACTGGATCCGGTTCGGATCGTGGTTCGGGATCCAGCCCTCGGAGCTGGCCAAGCTCGCGATCGTGATGTGGAGCGCCGACCTGTTCGCCCGCAAGCACAAACGGCTGTCCGACCCGCGGCACCTGCTGATCCCCTTCCTGCCCGTGTCGCTGATCCTGATCGGCCTGGTCGTGCTGCAGTCCGACCTCGGCACCGGCATGATCATGGGCGCGATCGTGCTGGCCGCGCTCTGGTACGTCGGGGCGTCCTGGAAGGTGATCGGCTCGCTGCTCGCCGCCGTCGCCCTCGGCGTCGGCGTCCTGGTGGTCACCACCCCCTACCGGATGTCCCGGATCCTCGGCTTCTTCAACCAGGACCTCGACCCGCTCGGCGTGAACCACCAGCCGATCAAGGCGATCTTCGCGCTCGCCTCCGGTGGCTGGTGGGGGCTGGGGCTGGGGGCGAGCCGGCAGAAGTGGGGCGGGCTGGTCGAGTCGCACACCGACTACATGCTCGCGGTGATCGGCGAGGAGCTGGGCCTGGTCGGCACGCTTCTCGTGCTGTCGTTGTTCCTCGTCCTGGGCTACGCCGGGTTCCGGATCGCGATGCGCTCCGACATCCGGTTCTGCCGCTACACCGCGGCGGGGATCACCAGCTGGTTCATGATCCAGGCGCTGGTCAACATCGCCGTCGTGCTGCGGATGATGCCGGTTCTCGGTGTGCCGCTGCCGCTGCTCTCCTACGGAGGGTCGGCGCTGATGGCCAACCTGATGGCGCTCGGTGTCCTGCTGGCCTGCGCACGCCAGGAGCCCGAGGCGCGGGCCTTCGCCCGCCGTCGCGCCAGAGCGCACCAGCAGGCGCTGGTCACCACCGCGCAGGGACGCGGGTGAGATGACACCGGTCCGGATCGTGCTGGCCGGCGGCGGGACGGCCGGCCACACCTCGCCGCTGATCGCGACGGCGAAGGCACTGGAGTCGCTGGCCGACGTCGAGATCACCTGCGTGGGCACGCCGAAGGGCCTGGAGACCAGGGTGATCCCGGACGCGGGGCTGCGCCTGGAGCTGATCCCGCCGGTCCCGCTGCCGCGCCGGCTCACCCCAGAACTGCTGGCCGTGCCCGGCCACCTCGGCCAGGCCGTCGGTGAGGCGGGGGCGATCCTTCGCCACCACCGTGCCCAGGTCGCGGTCGGCTTCGGCGGCTACGTCTCGCTGCCGGTCTACCTCGCCGCGCGGCGGGCGAAGGTGCCGCTGGTCCTGCACGAGGGGAACGCGGTGCCGGGGCTGGCCAACCGCATCGCCGCGCGGTTCACCCCGTACGTCGCGACGACCTTCCCCGAGACCAGGCTTCCGCACGCCACCCGGCTCGGGCTGCCCGTGCGCGCCGGGATCGCCACCCTCGACCGGACCGCGCGCCGGGCCGCGGCCAGGGCATCGTTCGGGCTGCCGGAACGGGGCAGCGTGCTGCTCGTCAGCGGCGGCTCCCAGGGGGCGCGAAGCCTCAACCTCGCCACCCTCGGAGCTGTCGACCGGCTGCTGGCCCGCGGGATCAGCGTCCTGCACGTGCTGGGGCCGGCCAACCTGACCGCGGACACCGCGGCCCGGGTGGATCCGGCCACGTCCACGGCCTACGTCCCGGTCGGGTACGTGGACGAGATGGGGGACGCCTACGCCGCGGCCGACCTGATGCTCGGACGCTCGGGTGCCGGCACGGTGATGGAGACCGCCATGACCGGGCTGCCGACGATCTTCGTCCCGCTGCCGCACGGCAACGGCGAACAGGCGCGCAACGCGACGTTCCTGGTCGAGGCGGGCGCAGGAGTGCTCCTCGCCGACGCGGACCTCGACGCCGACCGCGTCGTCACCGAGGTCACCGGTCTGCTCGCCGACCCGGCGCGGCTGGCCCGAATGTCCGGCGACTGTCGCCGGCTGGTGCCGGCCGACGCGTCCGCGGCGCTGGCCCGGTTGGTGCTCGACGTCGCGGAGCGGCGACACTGAACCCATGCTGATCGAACCCGTCCCGCTGGTGCCACTCGCCAGGCTCGGCGGTGTGCACTTCATCGCCGTCGGCGGCGCGGGAATGAGCGGCGTCGCCGCGATGTACGCGCAAGCGGGGGTCCGGGTCAGCGGGAGCGACCAGGCCGACTCGCCCACGCTCGCCGAGCTGCGCGACCTCGGCGTCCGCACCCACGTGGGACACGACGCCGCCCAGGTCGGGGACGCGTCCACCGTGGTGGTGTCCTCCGCCGTGCGCGAGACCAACCCCGAGCTCGCCGAGGCCCGGCGGAGGGGCCTGCGCGTCTGGCACCGAAGCGCGGCCCTGGCCGCGCTCATGGTCGGCCGGACGGGGGTGGCCGTCACGGGCACCCACGGCAAGACCACCACGTCGGCGATGACCGCGACGCTGCTCTCGCGGGCCGGCGCCGATCCCAGCTGGGTCGTGGGCTCCCCGCTCGCCGCGACGGGGCGCGCCTGGCACGCGGGCGCCGGCGAGGCGTTCGTGGTCGAGGCGGACGAGAGCGACGGCTCGTTCCTGCAGTACCCGGCCGCCGTCGTCGTCCTCACCAACATCGAGGCCGACCACCTCGACAACTGGGGGACGCCGCAGGCCTACGCGGACGGGTTCGTCCGGCTGGTGACGGCCGAGACGGTGCGCACGGTCGTGCTGAGTGCCGACGACCCGGGCACGCGTCAGCTGGCCGTCCGGGCGCGGGCGGCGGGAAAGTCCGTGCTCAGCTACGGCGAGTCCGCGGAGGCCGACGTCCGGATCGAGGAGCCCGCCTTTCCCGCCACGGGGGCGACGGCGACGCTGCGGGCCGTGGGCGATGCCGGGCCGCTCACCCTCACGGTTCCGGGGCGCTACAACCTCCACAACGCCGCGGCCGCCTACGCGGTCGGCAGGGCGCTCGGCCTTCCCGGCGCGCTGCTTCGGGCGGGTGCTGCCGACTTCGCCGGCACCCGGCGCCGCTTCGAGAAGGTCGGCGAGCCCGGTGGCGTCCGGGTGTTCGACGACTACGCGCACCACCCCACGGAGGTCGCCGCCACGCTGACCGCGGCCAGGGGACTGGCCGGCCCGGGCCGGCTGGTCGCCTGTTTCCAGCCGCACCTGTTCACCCGCACCCGCGACTTCGCCGGCGAGTTCGGCCGTGCGCTCGGCCTGGCCGACGAGGTCGTGGTGCTCGGCATCTATCCGGCGCGCGAGGACCCGATCCCCGGGATCACCGGCCGGCTGGTCGCCGACGCCGCGGAGCCGGCGGCGCCCGGACGGGTGCACTACGTGGAGGCGGTCGCCGACGCGGCTCCGGCGCTGGCCCGTCTGGTGCGGCCCGGCGACCTCGTGGTCACCCTCGGCGCCGGCGACGTGACGACGGTCGGGCCCGCGCTCACCCGGCTGCTGGAGCACCATGAGTGAGGTCCGCGACGCGACGGCGCGGCTGCAGTCGCGCCGGCGGGGCGACCGGAGGCGGCGCTGGCTGCGCTGGCTGGTCGCAGGGGTCGTGCTCGCCCTGCTGGCTGCCGCCGTCTGGGTGGTCGGGTTCTCCCCGGTCCTGGCCGTCCGCTCGGTCACGGTGACCGGAACGGACGTCCTGACCAGGGCCGACGTCCTCGCCGCGGCCGAGGTGGGCGTGGGGACGCCGATGGTCGCGCTGGACACCGGCGCCGTGGCGGACCGCGTCGCGGGACTCCCGCCGGTCGCCTCGGTGACCGTCACCCGCGCCTGGCCGGGCACGGTCCGGGTCGCGGTGTCGGAGCGGAAGCCACGGCTGGCCATCCCGGCGGGCGGGGGATACCTGCTCGCGGACGCGGAGGGCGTCGTCTTCCGGGCCGTCCGCTCGGCTCCGCCCGGGCTGGTCGTCGTCGATGCCGATCCCGACGACCAGCAGGTCCTGGTGGACGTGGGGACGGTGTTCTCCTCGCTCAGTCCGCAGACCGCGGCCAAGGTCTCGCGGCTGGCCGCGCCGAGCCGTGACGGCATCGAACTGCGGCTCACCGACGGCAGCCGGGTGATCTGGGGGAGCGCGGACGACTCCGCGCTGAAGAGCGAGGTGCTGGATGCGCTGCTGCCCCTGGGCGGGACACAGTTCAACGTCTCCGCACCCGCGTTCCCGACCCGGCGATGAACTCCGTCCAACCCTGAACCCCAACTTGAGGGACACGCCGAGCCCACAGACATTCTTGGACAAGCCCAAAAGCGGTTGCCTAGCCTTGAACCCACGCCGAAGCCGTTGCCTTCCCCGGTTCGTCCGCTTCGTCGAACCATGACGTCAAGGCATCTACAGCAGAAGTAAGGGTGGGGGTTTCGTGGCCACTGCGTCCCAGAACTACCTCGCGATCATCAAGGTGGTCGGAGTCGGCGGCGGCGGCGTGAACGCCGTGAACCGGATGATCGAGTCGGGCCTGCGTGGCGTCGAGTTCATCGCGGTCAACACCGACGCCCAGGCACTCCTGATGAGCGACGCGGACGTGAAGCTCGACATCGGCAGGGATCTCACCCGCGGTCTCGGTGCGGGCGCCGACCCGTCGAAGGGCCGTCAGGCCGCGGAGGACCACGCGGACGAGATCGAGGAGGTGCTCAAGGGCGCCGACATGGTCTTCGTGACCGCGGGCGAAGGCGGCGGCACCGGCACCGGCGGCGCTCCCGTGGTCGCCCGGATCGCCCGCTCGCTGGGTGCGCTGACCATCGGTGTCGTGACCCGCCCGTTCAGCTTCGAGGGACGCCGCCGCTCGACCCAGGCCGAGGACGGCATCACCACGCTGCGCGAAGAGGTCGACACGCTGATCGTCATCCCCAACGACAAGCTGCTGGAGATGACCGACCACCACGTGGCGATCCTGGACGCCTTCCGTCAGGCCGACCAGGTGCTGATGCAGGGCGTGTCCGGCATCACCGACCTGATCACGACGCCGGGCCTGATCAACCTCGACTTCGCCGACGTGAAGGCGGTGATGAGCAACGCCGGCTCCGCGCTGATGGGGATCGGGTCCGCCCGAGGCGAGGACCGCGCCCGTGCCGCAGCCGAGATGGCGGTGTCGTCCCCGCTGCTCGAGGCCAGCATCGACGGCGCGCACGGCGTGCTGCTCTCGATCGCCGGTGGCTCCGATCTCGGCCTGTTCGAGGTGTCCGCCGCGGCCAACCTGATCGAGGCGTCCGCCCACGAGGACGCGAACATCATCTTCGGCACGGTGATCGATGATGCGCTCGGCGACGAGGTGCGGGTCACGGTGATCGCCGCCGGCTTCGACGGCGGGCAGCCGCCGCGCAAGCCGGCCGCCCGTCCCGAGGTGCGCAGGTCCGAGGCCGCGGCACGTCCGGCGCCGCTGCCCGCGAC
>NZ_JASGES010000218.1:0-5288 GCF_047606205.1 Propionicimonas sp.
CCGCCCGGTCCGGGAGGCGACCGAACTCCGCCTGCCCTCCGCGGGTGGCGCCGTGGCCACCGCCGGCGGGGCCGGAGCGACCACGGGCGGCGCGGACCCCGACGGCACCTCGGGGTCCAAGGCCGGAGGCGGGGGTCGCCGGCACGGCCGTCCCGACTGCTCGAAGCTGAAGTGCGTGGCCCTCACCATGGACGACGGCCCGGTCACGAACACCTCGAAGGTGCTCGACCTGCTGCGGAGGAAGAAGGTCCACGCCACGTTCTTCGTCCTGGGCGAGAACGCGAGGCTGCACCCGGCGCTGGTCCGGCGGATGGTCGCCGAGGGCAACGCGGTCGGCAACCACTCCTGGGACCACCCGCAGTTCTGGAAGCTGAGCCGCGCGGCGATCGCCCGCCAGTTGCACCGGACCGACGCGCTGCTGAAGCGGATCACCGGCAAGCGGCCCGCCCTCGTCCGGCCGCCCTACGGCGAGGTGGACGCCCGGGTGCGGAAGATCGCCCGGGCGCACGGGCAGTCGCTGATCCTGTGGGATGTGGACCCCACCGACTGGAGGGACCACGACACCGACCTGGTCGTCCGGCGGGTGCTCCGCCACGCCCGCCGGGGCTCGATCATTCTCAGCCACGATGTCTGGCCCACCAGCCGGCACGCCTACGCGCGGATCATCGACGGGCTCGAGCGGAGAGGCTTCACCCTCGTCACCGTGCCCGACCTGCTGGGCCGTGGCGCCAGGCCGGGACGGGTCTTCCTGCGCCAGCAGGGCCTGCGTCCATAGCCTGCCCGCTCGGGACCGGAAGGACGGGACATCGGGGACCGGTTCGAGGAGGTGCTCACCAACGACGACGAGGCCGCGTTCACCCGACCCGCCTACACCGCGCTGCCCGGCCACGGCGCGGTCAACCGCAGGTCGAGGATCGGGCTGACCCTGGTGCCGGCCGTCTCCGCCGCTGGTCAGGCCAGGTCGACGATCCGCTCGGCGCCGGCCACGGGTGCCAGGGTGCCGGCGGAGAAGGCCGCGGTGTCGGCGGTGAGCAGCGTCAACGCTGCGGGAGGGACGAGGATGGTGAAGCGCGCGACGTCGGTCCAGACCGGCTCGCCCAGGACGGCGTCGTGGCCGGCCGCCCAGTCCCGCAGCCAGCTCTCGAACCGGCCGGCGTCCCCGTGCGGCACCCTGATGCCGACCTCGACCAGCACCTCCCTGCGCACGATCCGGGCGCCGTCCAGGGCGCCGGACACGGCGGAGGAGTAGGCACGGACCAGACCGCCCGCGCCGAGCAGGACGCCCCCGAAGTACCGCGTCACGACGGCCACCAGGTCGGTCAGGCCGCGCTGCCGCAGCACCTCCAGCATCGGCACCCCTGCGGTGCCGGACGGTTCGCCGTCGTCGGAGGACCGCTGCTGCTCTGCGTGTCGCCCCACGACGAGCGCCACGCAGTGGTGGCGGGCGGCCCAGTGCTGGCGACGGACGGCCGCGATCGCCGCGTCCGCCGCGGCGACGGTGTGCACCGGCTCGAGGGTGGCGATGAACCGGGACTTCTTGACCACCAGCTCGTGCTCCACCCGCCCCGCGATCGTCGACGGAAGGCTCGTGGTCACGCGCCGAGCGTATCCGCCCTTGCCTGCCGGTACCGGGCGAGCGCGTCCCGGCGTTCCTCGGCGTGGTCGACGAGGCGCTCGGGATAGCCGTGGGCGTACCCGTCCGCCGCTTCCCACGGACGGTGCGCCGTCGCACCCGGCAGGTGCCGCAGTTCGGGAACCCACCGCCGCACGTAATCGCCCGACGGGTCGAACCGTTCGCCCTGGAGGACCGGGTTGAACACCCGGAAGTACGGGGCCGCGTCGGTGCCCGTCCCCGCCACCCACTGCCAGCCGTGCGTGTTGGAGGCCAGGTCGCCGTCGATCAGGAGGTCGAGGAAGTGCGCGGCGCCGTGCGGCCACCACACGTGCAGGTCCTTGGCGAGGAAACTCGCGGTGACCATCCGGACGCGGTTGTGCATCCAGCCGGTCGCGACCAGCTGGCGCATGCCCGCGTCGACGAACGGGTACCCCGTCCGCCCCTCGCGCCAGGCGTCGAAACCTGCCCCCGGCTCGTCGTAGGGGAGGTGCAGCGGGTGCAGGTCGGCGGTCAACGAGTCCGGGCGGTGGTGCAGCACGTCGGCGTAGAACTCCCGCCAGGCCAGTTCGGCCACGAACCGTTCCGCCCCCGCGCCCCGGCGTCCCGCCAGGTGGGCGAGCAGCGTCCGCGGATGCACGATCCCGAACTTCAGGTACGGCGACAGCCCGGAGGTGCCGGCCAGGTCGGGCCGGTCCCTGTCGTCGGCGTACCGGTCGATCCCGTCGGCGAGGAAGGCTGCCCAGCGGGCGAGCGCTGCGTCCTCGCCCGCCGGCGGCAGCGGGACGGGGCAGGCGGCCAGCGCCTCGTCCACCAGTGCCCAGCCCCGCGGGTCGCTCGGGACCTCGACCAGCTCGAGACCGTCGGGCTCCCCGGCCGGAGCGCGCCAGCCGTGGGCGCGCCAGGCACGCAGGAACGGCGTGAACACCCCGAACCCGTCGCCGGAGGAGTTGACCACCCGCCCCGGCGTCACCGCGTAGGTGGAACCGGTCTCCACCCAGCCCACACCGGCAGCGGCCAGCAGCGAACGGACCGCGGTGTCCCGGGCGGCTCCGTCCGGCTCGGTCTCGCCCGACACGTGCACCTCGGTGGCTCCGGTCTCTGCGGCGAGGGCAGGGATGATCGCGCGGGGGTCGCCGGTGCGCAGGCACAGCCGTCCGTCGTAGCCGGCGTCGAGGGCCCGCAGGGTGGCGGCGAGCCAGCCGCGGCGCACCGGCCCTGCCGGTTCGACGAACGCAGGGTCGAGCACGAACACCGGCACGACCGAGCCACTCGCCGCTGCCGCGGCGAGAGCGGGATGGTCCGCGCGACGCAGGTCCCTGCGCAGCCAGAGCAGTGTCCGTCCGGTGGTGGGCATCTGGGGGCCATCGTAGGCGGTGCCGGGGTCAGGCACTCCAGCGGTGCCGCGGCCAGCCGTTGGTCTGGACGATCACGCCCCCGGAGTGCACGAGCCGCGCGGGCAGTTCGCGTTGGGTGAGCCAGCGGGGGGCGCTGTCGCCCAGGACCAGGGCGGCACGGGCCGCGGCGTTCGCCCGCTCGCAGGTGCGTCCCGCGACGGTGACCATCCGCCAGCTGCCGGACGCGGAGGTCGCGGTGGAGAGGCCGCCCGGCCAGCCCATCGCGATCACCGGGCTGCCGGCGGCGCCGGGCTGGCGGTCGTCGATCTCGACCTGCCAGCCACCCTCGGGCACGTCGCCCCGGACGGCGATGTCACCCCCGAGGTTCACCAGGCAGCCGATGCCGAGCCCGGTCAGGCAGGCGTCGGCGATCCAGTCGGCCGCGCCGGCACGAACGCCGGTGCCGAGGTCGAGCCGGACGCCCTCGGGGATCGCGACGGTCCCCGCGTCCAGGTCGAGATCCACCTGCCGCCACTCGGGCGACGGTGTGACCAGTCCGTCGGTCACCTCCGCGGTCCGCAGCGCCGCGGCGAGGACGCGGGCGAGCAGCGGGCTCAGCGGCTGCGGACGGCCGCGGACGAGCGAGGCGAGTTCACTGTCGGGAGCGGTGGGCGAGCACGCCTGCTCGAGGTCGCGGACGCGCGCCCTGGCCTCGTCCGCCACGTCGGGCAGGTCGTCCTCGTGGACGGTGAGCACTTCGCACCAGGTGCCGAACCCGTCCCAGTTGGCCGCGGCGACCATCTACGCGCCGCCGGTGCGGGTGTGGGGCCTGCCGGTACCGGAGCGGAGCCGGGTGGCCTCGTCGCCGGTCGTGGCGACGGTGCCGGTGTGGGTCGAGACGACCGTTGTCGCCGCGACCGCGGTGGCGGGAGCGAGGGTGAACCAGCCGGCGACGCCGCCGAAGGTCGCGCCCAGCAGCCCGAGTCCCACCCCGGCGACACGCGCTGCCTGGGTACCGCGATGACGGTCCTCGTCCGGCTGGTTCATGCCATCCAGCCTCGCGACCGGGCATGTGCGCAGGCTGTGGGAACGCTGGGGTCCGACTTTCGGCGCGGTTCGCGGCTCAGGCCAGCGCGCCGTCCTGCAGGACGGCCGACGCCACGGTCAGGTCCTGGGTGGTGATCGTGGGGAGGGCGTCGCCGCGGACACGCTTGACGATCCGGCTGAGCGCCACGTCGGTGATGTTCAGGAAGCTTGCCAGATCGCGCTGGGTGACCCGCTGGACCAGGCCGGGATGCTCCCGCAACAGGCTGCGGTAGCGCTGCTCGGGTGTGCTGCGCAGCCAGGCCGCGTCGGCCTGGAGGGTGGTGGCATGCATGAGCGCGATCGTCATCGTCAGCCGCGCCCACGGCAGGTACTGGCTCGAGAGATGGTCGATCACCCGGTAGTTCGCCCGCAGCAGCAGGCTGTGCTCGATCGCGGTCACGGTGTGCACGGTCTCGGCGGCGACCGCGGCGCGCAGGCTCTCCGAACGGGGGTGCAGCCCGCGGGACGCGACCCGGCGGACCCCTTCGTTGCCGAGGGCGGACATCGACGCGAGGACATCCCCCTCCTCGGGGAAGAACACGGTGGTGAGCCGGTCGCCTTCGCAGGGCATCTGCGCCTTGAACAGGCCGCGCTGGACGAAATAGATGTACGGGTGGTGCTCCCCGACGCTGAACAGGACGGTGCCGGGCTCGACGCGGACGACCCTCACGTTGCTGGCGAAGAGGTCCCACTGGGGGAGTTCGCAACCGGCGTATGCCTCCAGCAGGAGGCGGAGACTTCGCATCGCGTGGCCCGTGGCCGCACCGTCGACGCTCATCGCAACCTCCTCCTTCGGCAGGGGGCTGCCGCCAGGACCAGACAGTCGTGGCCCGACCTCGGCAATTGACCTGGGTCAACGCCTGCCGTACGAGCCTTGATACAGGTTAGTCCCCGGTTGTCGTGCCCGCTGGCGGTCTGAGAAGTTTCCACCATGCCTGGTTGTGCTGGGGGGCGCCACCAGGCGCGAGGGGAGATCCGCACGACCGGTGCCGCCGAGGGGTGGGCCGGCCTGCGAGGTCCTGGGAGCTGAGGGGTCTTGCATCCCGGGAGGACTTCCCTTCGCGGCCGTGCACAAGCCGCGCCGCCGGAGTCCGGTGTCCGCGACGACGAGCACGGCCACCCCGTACTTCCGCCCCGAGCCAGCGCCTACGGGTGCGCCGGGGCGGGCGCCCGGCGGCGCGTTGGCGGTAGTGGGTGGCGGCCCGTTGCCGCTCGACCGGCGTCGGGCCTGGCGAGCCGCCCGACTCCCCGAC
>NZ_JASGES010000219.1:0-14850 GCF_047606205.1 Propionicimonas sp.
GGGCGACTCAGTCCAGGTGGACGCGCAGCGCGGCCGCCGCGTCCCTCGCGCGCTGCCGGGCCTCCTCGACGTCGGCTCCGCGGGCGAGGGTGACCGCGACCCGGCGGCGTCCGGCCACCGACGGTTTGCCGAACAGCCGCACCTGGGAGGTCGGGACGGCGAGCGCCGCGTCCACACCGGTGAACCGCGGCACGCCGGTGCCCTCGGCCAGGATCGCGCAGGACGCGGCGGCGGGTTCTCCGGCGCCGCCGATCCGCACGGTGCCGCCGGCGGGGAGCCCGAGCACCGCGCGGGCGTGCAGCGCGAACTCGGACAGGTCCTGCGAGACCATCGTCACCATGCCGGTGTCGTGCGGACGCGGGCTGACCTCGGAGAACAGCACGTCGTCGCCGACGATGAACAGCTCGACGCCGAACAGGCCCCAGCCGCCGAGCGCCGCGGTGATGGTCAGCGCGGCCTCCTGCGCCCGCGCGAGCGCAGCCGCCGACAGGGCGGCCGGCTGCCACGACTCGCGGTAGTCGCCGTCGACCTGGACGTGCCCGACCGGGTCGAGGAAGGATGTCCCGCCGACGTGACGGACGGTGAGAAGGGTGATCTCGGAGTCGAACTCGACGAAGCCCTCGACGATGCAGCGTCCTGCGCCGGCCCGTCCGCCCTCCTGCGCGTACCGCCAGGCCGGGGCGACATCGGCGGCGTCGCGCAGCACCGACTGGCCCTTGCCCGAGGAGGACATCACCGGCTTCACGACGCACGGGAAACCCAGCGCGGCCGTCGCGTCCGCCAGTTCCGACTCGGTCGCGACGAACCGGTAGGGCGAGGTGGGCAGTCCCAGCTCCTCGGCGGCCAGCCGCCGGATGCCCTCGCGGTTCATGGTGAGCCGGGTGGCCCGTGCGGTCGGGACGACCCGAATGCCGGCGGCCTCGACCTCGGCCAGGGCGGCGGTGGCGATCGCCTCCACCTCGGGCACGACGATGTGCGGCTGTTCGACGGCCACGACGGCGCGCAGGGCGTCCGGGTCGAGCATGTCGACGACGTGCGAGCGGTGGGCGACCTGCATGGCGGGCGCGCCGGCGTACCGGTCGACCGCCACCACCTCCGCGCCGAGTCGCAGCAGTTCGATCGCGACCTCCTTGCCGAGCTCGCCGGCGCCGAGCAGCAGCACCCTGGTGGCGGACGCCGACAGCGGCGTCCCGATCTCGACGAGGGCATCGCTCACGGGCCCCATCCAACCAACCGGCCGCCCCGCTCCGGCCGGCCGTCCAGCACCCGGCACCCGGGAACTCTCCCCTCGAGCGGGTACTGGACGGCCTCGCCTCGTACCGGTGGCGGGGCAGCTCTCCTCGTGCCGGTGACCGGGGACGGTTCGTTTCGTGCGGTGACGGCGGGGCCGTGCCTCCTGCCGCGGGTCAGGTGTCGAGGAAGCCGTGCCGGGACAGGACGGCGTCGACGAACTGTTCCAGTGCCGGCTTCGCTGCGGTGTTGGCGTACTTCACGCTCACCGAGCCCTTGCCGCCGAACGCGCCGGGGATCGCCGCCCTGGTGTCGGCGACCAGGTCGAAGTCGATCGCGTGCGCGGAGAAGTGGCTGCTGGCGGCGGTGAACATCACGTAGCCCTTGAGGTAGCTGTCGGCGAACTTCCACATCGGGACGCCCCGGAACATGACGGGTGCCAGCCGTGGTGCCCTGCGCCCCACGTGCGACCAGAACTCCTCCAGCCAGGGCCGCCCCGCGTCCGGCGCGGCGTCCAGGTAGTCCTGCGGTGAATCGGCCACGGCACTGCTCCCCTCGGACGCCTATCCTGCTCGCGTGTCCCCATCCTCACCCATCACGGTCAGCGCTGTCGTGCTCCGCGACCGGTCCGGCCTGGTGCTGACCGTCCGCAAGCGGGGCACGACCCGGTTCATGTTCCCCGGCGGCAAACCCGAGCCGGGGGAGTCGCCCGAGCCGACCGCCGTCCGTGAGGCCGCCGAGGAGGTGGGCGCCGTCCTCGACCCCGCGTCGCTGGTGTACCTGGGACGGTTCGCCTCCGCCGCGGCGAACGAGCAGGGACGCGAGGTGGTCGCGGAGGTGTTCAGCCACCCCGGCATCCCGGTCGGGGAGCCGTCGGCGGAGACCGAGGAGCTTCGCTGGCAGGACGCGGCCGGCCCCTACCCCGAGGACCTCGCCCCCTTGCTGGCCGACGCGGTCCTGCCCGCGCTGACCCGGCCGTAGGCTCCCGCCGTGCCCGCCGAGACACCGTCGTCGCTGCTGAGGGACGCCGCCGTCCGCCTGCTCCTCCCCAGCGCGGTCCTGGTGGCGGTCAACGTCGTGGTCGGCAGGACCGTCGCAGGCAGCGCGAGCCTCCGGGACCGGGAGACAGCGGCGATCCTCCGGCTCCAGCGGCACCGGACGCCGGCCCGTGACCGGCTGGCGAAGCTCGTGTCGAACGCCGCCGACGTCCCGGCCAGCGTGCTGCACGGGCTGGTGGCCGCGACCGCGCTCGGCCTGGGCACCCGGAACCCGCGCGGCGCGGCCCTGCCCGCGGTCGCGCTGGTGATCGAGACGGCCACCTACCTCGGCGCGGGCGCGGTGGTGGACCGGCCCCGCCCCGAGGTTCCCCGCCTCGACCACGAGCAGCCGACCTCATCGTTCCCGTCCGGCCACCTCGGTGCGACCGTCGCGCTGATGGTGGTCTACGCGCGGCTGGCCCGCGGCGTCCACTCGCCGACGCTGCGTGCGCTGGCCGGCTCGGGCTGCCTGGTGTGGCCGTCCCTGCTGGCGTGGGCGCGCGTCCACACCGGCATGCACTACCCCTCGGACGTCCTCGCGGGCGCGGTCAACGGCGTGGCGGCGGGGCTCCTGGCCTGGAACTACCTGGGCGGGGACGGCTGCTTCGGCGGGGACGGCAGCGCCGGTGCCGGCTCCGCCGGGTCGAACGGTGCGGTCACCTTGCGGGTGGGGAAGACCCGTCGTCCGAAGTCCGGAGCGATCCCCTCGGAGACCTCGACGGTGCGTCCGGCCGCCATGTCCTCGTAGATCCCGATCATCTCGCGGGACTGGTTGGCGATCGTCCAGCGTGCGGCCAGCTCGCGGCTCCGGGCGGACGCCGAGGCGCGGAACGCCGGATCGGCCAGCGCGTCGATCATCGACAGCATCGCGCCGGCGAGCGAGATCGCGTTGGGCCGGGCCAGGACGGCGTTGGCGCCCGGGTCGACCACCAGCCGGAGTTCGGGGTCGACCATCACGAACGGCAGGCCGGCGTGCGCGGCCTCGTGCAGCACCAGCGCCTGGGTGTCGGTCACGGAGGCGAACACGAACGCGTCGCCGGAGGCGTACCAGGCGCCGAGCTTCTCCCGCGCGATCTGCCCGGGCAGGATCACGCCGCCGGAGCGGGCCGCCTTCTGCAGCTGCCGCCGCAGGCCGGGAGAGGTGTGCTTCCAGTCCCCGACGATCGCCAGCTCGGCGTCCGGGCGCTCGTCCCTGACCAGCTCGAACGCGTCCAGGACGAGGTCGATGCTCTTCTCCAGAGAGATTCGGCCCACGTAGATCAGCCGGGGACCGTTCCCCCTGCGCACGGGCGGGAGTTCGGGCAGCGCGTCGGTGCCGTTGGGCACCACCCGTACCCGTGCGGCCGGGGCGATCTCCAGCACCCGCTCGGCCGTCTTGCCCGACGGCGTGGTGACGAGGTCGGCCCCGGTGAGCATCTTCGAGGCCACCTCCAGCAGCGCGACCTGGGCGCCGCCGCGGCGCGGACGCTTCAGCTTGAGCTTCTTCAGCTCCGCCCAGGTGCTCTCCGCGCGGTGCAGTTCGAGCAGCTTGTATGCGGCGTTGAGGAACGGCGCCACGTGCCAGTAGTGGTCGGCGTAGGCCTCGAAGTCGGTGTGCCAGGTCACCAGCAGCGGCTTCCCGGTGCGCTCGGCCACCCACATCCCGAGCAGGCCGATCGGGCCGAGTCCGTGGACGTGGATCACGTCCGGCGGGTTGGCGACCATCTGGGCGAGCCGGTAGTCGAAGTCCTGGCCCATGCTCAGCCGCACGTTCATGCCGGGGATCGCCACGCTGGGCAGCCGGATCTCGCGCCGGTTCGGATGGCTGGCGTGCGGGTTGGGTCCCTTCGCCTCCGGAGCGACCAGCAGGACCTTGTGCCCTGCGGCCAGCACCTGCTCCTCGAGGAACTGGACGGCGTAGAGGATTCCCGAGAGCGCGGGACCGTAGTTGTCCGTGAACTCGGCGATCGTCAGCCGCTGCGGGGCGGACGGGAGTGCCTGTGGCATGCTCCCATGCTGGCATCCCGTGGCCGACTTGTCAGAACGCGGTGCCGCGTCCGGCCCGGTCGTCGGCGTCAGAGCCGCCCGGCCGGGACGTCCTCCCACGCGTCGACCGGCGAGACCGGCGTGATGGTCAGGCTCCGCGGGCTGCGGCGGCCGGCGGCCTCCGGCGGCGGCAGCTCCTCGAAGCGATCCAGGCCGGACGCCCCGTGCCGCTTGTGGGCGGTCGCCACCATCAGCTTGATCCGGTTCAGCTGGTTCGTCGCCGACGCGCCCGGGTCGTAGTCGACGCTGACGACGTTCGCCTCGGGGTGGCGGCGACGCAGCTCGGCGAACATGCCCCTGCCGACGACGTGGTTGGGCAGGCACGCGAACGGCTGCGCGCAGATGATGTTCGGCGCGCCGATCTCGATCAGCTCGACCATCTCCGCGGTCAGCAGCCAGCCCTCGCCGGCGCGGGTGCCGAGCGAGATGATCCCGTCGGCCTTGGCCGCGAGGTCGGCCATCCGCGGTGGTACGTCGAACTTCCCCGAGCGGCGCAGTGCGGTCGCCGCCGGCTGCTGGAACCTCTCGATCAGCCAGGTGGCGAGCATCTTGACGTGGTGCGAGCGGGCGCCGATCCCGAGCGTCTCGAACTGGTAGGCCGAGGAGTACAGCGGCATCATGAAGAACTGCAGCATGCCCGGCAGGACGGCCTCGCAGTCCTCCGCCTCGACCACGTCGACCACGTGGTTGTTGGCGTCCGGATGGAACTTCACCAGGATCTCGCCGACGATCCCCACCCTCGGCTTGCGCGGGATGTCCCGCAGCGGCAGCGCATCGAAGTCCTTCACGATCCGGCGGATCAGTGCCGGGTAGCCGATGCTGCGGCCCAGCGTGGCCGAGTAGCCGCTGTACTGGAGGAACTCCTGGCAGATCCGGTCCCACCGGTCGTAGAGCGCCTTCGCGCTGCCCGGCTCCACCTCGTAGGGACGTACCCGCAGCAGCACGGTCTGCAGCAGGTCGCCCAGCACCAGCGCCTGGACCGCCGGTACCAGCAGGGCGGGGGTGAGCCTGAAGCCGGGATTCTTCTCCAGGCCCTGGACGCTGATCGCGAGCACCGGTACCTGCGGGTACCCGGCATCGGCGAGCGCCTTGCGGAGCAGGCCGACGTAGTTCGTCGCCCTGCACATGCCGCCGGTCTGGGTGATCGCCACGCTGGTCCGGTCGGGGTCGGCCTCGCCGGAACGGATCTTGTTGACCAGCTGGCCCACCACCATGATGGCGGGGAAGCAGGCATCGTTGTTGACGTACTTCAGTCCGACCTCAATGTCGTCGGCGGAGGCGTGCTCCAGCAGCTGCACGTTCAGGCCGAGCTTGCGCATCACCGGCACCACCAGCCGGAAGTGCACCGGTGCCATCTGCGGGGCGTAGATCGTGTGCGTCCGGCGCGCCTCCTCGTCGAACAGCCGACGCTCCGCCAGCGGTCCGAACGTGCTGATCGTGGCCGAGCCGCGCCGTTCGGCGGCGGCGGCCTTCATCGACCGCAGCCGGATCGTCGCCGCGCCCAGGTTGGACACCTCGTCGATCTTCAGCAGCGTGTACATGTCGTCGGCCCGCTCGAGGATCTCCTGCACCTGGTCGGTCGTGATCGCGTCCACCCCGCAACCGAAGGAGTTCAGCTGGACCAGGTGCAGGTCTGGCCGGCCGGCCACCCGCGCCGCCGCCTCGTAGAGCCGCGTGTGGTAGGTCCACTGGTCGCGCACCCGCAGCGGCCGGGAGAGCACGGTCTGGTCGGGGTCGAGGATCGCGTCCTCGGTGAGGACGGCCATGCCGAGCCCGTTGATCAGGCTGGGGATGCCGTGGTTCACCTCGGGGTCGACGTGGTAGGGCCGCCCGGCCAGCACGATCCCCTTGATCCCCCGCTCGGCGATGTACTCCAGCGCGCGGCGTCCCTCGGCCCGGATGTCGGCCTTCACCCTCGCGTCCTCCGCGTAGCCGGCCTCGACGGCGGCGCTCGCCTCCTCCAGCGTGACGTTCCAGTCGGCGAACACCTCGACCAGGCGGGAGGCGAGGAACTCCGGCTCGGCCAGGTTGAGCATGGGCGCGAGGTACCGCACGCCGGGCTCCTGCAGGCGGGCCAGGTTCTTCTCGATCACCTGCGGGTAGAACGCGACCACGGGGCAGTTGAAGTGGTTGTCGGACGCGGCCGACTCCCTGGCCTCCAGCGGAACGCACGGATAGAAGATCGTGCGGATCCCCTTGTCCAGCAGGTGTTCGATGTGCCCGTGTGCGAGCTTCGCCGGGTAGCAGACGTTCTCTGAGGCGATCGACTCCATGCCGGCGGTGAACAACTCGTGGCTGGAGCGTCCCGAGATCGTCACCCGGAAGCCGAGGCTGCTCAGCACCGTGAACCACAGCGGGTAGTTCTCGTACATGTTCAGCACCCGGGGGATGCCGATGTCGCCGCGCGGGGCCTTGTCGGCGGTCAGCCGGCGGTAGCCGAAGATGCGCTTGTACTTGTAGTCGAACAGGTTCGGCAGCTCCGACTTCGGCGGCACCTTCTCCGTGCTCGCTCCGCGCTCGCAGCGGTTGCCCGACACGTGCCTGGTGCCGTCGCCGAAGGTGGAGATCGTCAGCTGGCAGTGGTTCTGGCACAGCCGGCAGGTGTCGAGCCGGGTGTCCACCTCGAAGCCGTCCAGTTCGTCGAGCGCCAGCGCCTGGGACCGCTCGCCGTCGGTCCAGTTGCGCTGCGCGGTGAGCGCGGCGCCGTAGGCGCCCATCAGCCCCGCGATGTCGGGGCGCACGACCTGCGCGCCGGTCTGGAGTTCGAACGCCCTCAGCACCGCGTTGTTCAGGAAGGTCCCGCCCTGCACGACGACCACGTCACCGAGCTGGCTGACGTCCTTGAGCTTGATCACCTTGTACAGCGCGTTGCGGACCACGGAGTAGGACAGCCCGGCCGCGATGTCGCCCTGGCTGGCGCCCTCGCGCTGGGCCTGCTTGACCGAGGAGTTCATGAACACCGTGCAGCGGGTGCCCAGGTCGACCGGCGCACAGGAGGCCAGCGCGCTGGCGGCGAAGCTCTGCACGTCGGTGCCCATGGACGCCGCGAAGGTCTGCAGGAACGAGCCGCAGCCCGACGAGCAGGCCTCGTTGACCGAGATCGAGTCGACCGCCCCGTTGCGGATCTTGAGGTATTTCATGTCCTGGCCGCCGATGTCGATCACCGAGGTGACCCCGGGTGCGACCCGTTCGGCCGCCCGGTAGTGGGCCATGGTCTCGATCTCGCCGTCGTCCAGCCGCAGCGCAGCCCGGACCAGACCCTCGCCGTAGCCGGTCACGCAGGCGCGGGCGAGCCACGCGTCCGCGGGAAGCCCGGTGAGGATGCGGCGCAGGATGCCCAGGGACAGGTGGACGGGATCGTTGCTGCCCTCGTAGTGGTCGAACACGATCCGGCCCTCGGCCGTGAGCAGCACCGCCTTCACCGTGGTCGAGCCCGCATCGATGCCGAGGAACAACGGTCCGCAGGCGTCGGCCAGGCTGCCCTTCGGGATGGTCGCCCTGGCGTGCCGGGCGGTGAACTCGTCCCGCTCGGCCTGGTCGCGGAACAGCGGACGCAGCCGGGCGCTCGCCAGCGGGATCACGACCCGTTCGCGCAGGCGCGCGGCGAGGTGGTCGACGCGCACGGCCGGTGTCGTGCCGGTCCTCCGTCCGGTCGAGCCGGCCAGCAGCGCGGCGCCGATGGCGACGTACAGGTGCGCGTTCTCCGGCGTGGTGAACGAGTCGACCTGGTCGGCCAGCGCCCGCTCGTACGCAGCGCGCAGCTGGGGCAGGAAGTGCAGTGGGCCGCCGAGGAACACCACGTTGCCGCGGATCGGGTGGCCGCAGGCGAGGCCCGCGATGGTCTGGGTCGCGACCGCGGCGAACACCGAGGCGGCGAGGTCGGTGTGTGCGGCGCCCTGGTTGAGCAGCGGCTGCAGATCGGACTTGGCGAACACACCGCACCGGGACGCGATCGGGTACAGGTGCCGGTGCTCGGCGGCCAGCGCGTCCAGGCCGCCGGCGTCGGTGTGCAGCAGGGTGGCCATCTGGTCGATGAACGCGCCGGTGCCGCCGGCACAGGTGCCGTTCATCCGCTGCTCGACGACGGGGTGCAGGTAGGTGATCTTGGCGTCCTCGCCGCCGAGCTCGATGACGACGTCGGCCTGGGGCACGAACCGCTCGATCGCCTCGGTGGAGGCGATCACCTCCTGCACGAACTCCACCTTCATCACCTCGGCGACCCCGAGGCCGGCGGAGCCGGTCACCGCGCAGCGCAGCTCGGCGCCGGGGAACCGCTCGGCGATCTCGCCGAGCAGCTCGCGCAGGGCGCCGCGGGCATCCGCGTTGTGCCGGCGATAGGCGTGGAAGAGCATCGCGGTGCCGTCGAGGACGACGGCCTTCACCGTGGTCGACCCGATGTCGAGCCCCAGCGCGATCGCGTCGTCCATGCCCGCCTCCGTCCAGAACGATCGTTCTGCTACCGGGCTCCACCGTACCGCAGATACGCACAAGTGCGGATAGTCTGACTGTATGGACGTCACCGACCGGCGGGCCCCCGGCGCCAGGGAGGCGATTCTGCAGGCCGCGACGGCGCTGATCCGCGACCGTGGCGTGGCCGGCACGTCCATCTCGGACGTGATCGCGGCCTCGGGCACCTCGGCCGGCGCGATCTATCACCACTTCGGCAGCAAGGAGCGGCTGGTTCTCGAGGTGGGCCGCGGGGCGATGGCCGTGCCGATGGGCATGATCATGTCCACCTCCACCGGCCTGTCGCCGGCGGAGCTGTTCGAGGCGGCGCTGAACCGGGTCACCGAGGACGACACGACGCCGGAACTGCTGCTCCAGATCTGGGCGGGAGCGAAGTCGGAACCGCTGCTGTGGGAACTCCTGAAGGGCGAGGTCGGGACGGTCAAGGCCAGCATCGTCTCCTTCATCCACGGCTGGTGCGAGGCGCACGCGCCCGGCGCGGACGCGTCCGCGATCGCCAACGTGATCATGTCGTTGATCACCGGGTATGCGGTGCAGCGCGGGCTCGGGCTCGCGGTCGACCAGGTCGCCTATCGAGACCTCGGCGTCCGCATGCTCAGGGCCGCCCTGGCCGGGACGCCGGCCGCGTCCTGACCCGCGCGTGGTCTCGACGGGCCGTCGAGAGGTGAGCCCGATCGCCGCCGCGGGGGGTGGGCCCGGTCGGCCGGCTCTGCGATGATGGCGCGATGCGGCAGCAACGACGCCGGCCACAGCTGCTGGCCTGTCTCCTCCTCGCCCTGGCGGTCCTGGTCGGACCCTCGGCCGTCCCCTCGGCCGCCTTCGTGCCTGCCGACGGTGTCCGGAGCGTTGCCGTCCCCGCCGCCGCCGGCGAGGCGGCCGCGCCGCTGCCGGACCCGGCGGTCCTGGCCGAACTGCTCAAGAAGGTCTCGAGGTCGGGCATCGGGAAGGTCGGCCTGGTGGTCACCACGACCGACGGGACGGTGCTGACCGACCGTTCCGCCGACACCCCGCTCACCCCCGCGTCGACGATGAAAGTGCTCTCGACGATGACGGCGCTGGCCACCCTGAGCGCGGACCGCACGTTCGCGACCCGCGTCCTCGACGCCGGCTCCGGCCGGATCGTGCTGGTGGGCGGCGGCGACCCGCTGCTCACCGACAAGACGTCCACCTCGACCTACAAGCTCGCGTCGCTGCAGAAGCTGGCGAAGGCGACGGCCGCGGCGCTGAAGGCGTCCGGGACCAGGAAGGTGGCGCTGCGCTACGACGCGTCCCTGTTCAGCGGACCGCTGTGGAACTCGTCGTGGAAGTCGTCCTGGAAGGGCTGGGAGGCGAAGGTCGCGGCGCTGGAGATCAACTCGGGGAAGGTCTCGGGCGGACGCGCGTCCGCGAACCCGGCGAAGACGGCCGCACGGGCCTTCGCCAAGAGACTGGCCGCCGCGGGGATCAGGGTGACCTCCGTGGCCTCGGGGAGGGCGACGGCTGCCGGCACCGAACTGGCCCGGGTCACGTCCACGACGCTGGAGCGGATCATCCACCGCACCCTGCGGCAGAGCGACAACGTGGCCGCGGAGACGCTGTCGAGGCACGCGGCGATCGCGAACGGCAGGGCCGGCAGCTTTACCGGTGCTGCGGCGAACGTGAAGGCGTGGTTGTCCGCGCGCGGGCTGTGGACGTCCGGGCTGAAGCTGGTGGACGGCAGCGGGCTCGCGCCGGCGAACAAGCTCACCGCGACCGTGCTGGCGGCCGCGGTGCGGATCGCGGTGACCCAGGACGCGTTCGCGCCGATCGTCGACGGCTTCCCGGTGGCCGGGGAGAGCGGCACGCTGAAGAGCCGCTTCGACGACCCGTCGGAGAAGGCCGGTCGTCACGTCGTCCACGCCAAGACCGGGACCCTCAGCGGCCTGGCGTCCCTCGCCGGCTACGTGACGACGGCCGACGGGGCCACCCTCGTCTTCGCCGAGATCGGCAACAAGGCGTCCAGCTACTACCGCGTCTACAACTGGCTCGACCGGGAAGCCGCCGTCCTCGCCCGCTGCGGCTGCCGCTGACCCACCCCCGTCCCGCTCCCCCTCTCGCCGGGACACCGGCGCTGCGCTGGGACACCAGGGGGCGGTCGCTGGGACACCAGGGGACGGTTCCTTTCCCGTTCGCTCGTCCGCCCCCCTTTCTCGTTCGGGGGACGGTTCCTTTCCCCGTCAGCCCCGTCCTTCCCTCTCCCGCTCCCACAGCGTGAGGGCTGACGGGGCGAAGCTGCTCCCCGGGAGGCCGGCTCGGGCGGGTGGGCTAGCCTGCATTCCCGTGTCGAGGAGTGGGGTTGGACGGATCCGGGGAAGTGCGCTCGCCGGCGTGCTGCTGATCGCGCTGTGCCTGCGGCCGGCGATCACGTCCGTGGGACCCGTGCTCGGCGAGATCGCCACCGACCTGAGGCTGGGTTCGGTCGCGCAGGGCGTCCTGGGCTCGATCCCGCTGCTCTGCTTCGCCGCCGCGTCCGCCCTCGTCCACGCACTGACGGCCCGCACCGGCCACCGCCGAGCGGTCACGATCGCCCTCGCCGGCATCGCCGTCGCGATCGGGATCCGCTCGCTCGCCGTCCCCGGTGCCCTCTGGCTGGGCACCGTCCTGATCGGGCTGTCGATCGCCATCGGCAACGTCGTCGTGTCCGGCATCGTGAAGCGCGAGTTCGCTGCCCGGGTGTCGCTGGCGACCGGCATCTACTCGGCGGTGATGGGCATCGCGGCGTCGCTCGCGTCGGGGCTGTCGGAGCCGCTGAGCTCCGCTCTCGGCGGCTGGCGCCCGGGTCTCGCCGTGTGGGCGGTCCCGACGCTGGTCGCACTGGCGGCCTGGCTGATGACCTCGCGGCGAATGGACGCAGCGGCATCCGCGCCGGTCCCGGTCCCGGTCCCGCCCGCCCCGACCCCGTGGCGCTCGGTGCTGGCCTGGCAGGTGACCGGCTTCTTCGGGCTCCAGTCGCTGTCGTTCTACCTGATGGTCACCTGGCTGCCGACGATCGCCATCTCGCAGGGCATGGACGCCGCCGCCGCGGGCTGGCTGCTCTTCTGGTTCCAGGTCGTCGGGGTCATCGCCGGACCGGTCGCCGCCGGCTGGGCCGACCGGCTCGGCGACCAGGGGCTGCTCTGCGCCGCGACCGGGGCGCTGATGGCCCTCGGTGCCCTCGGCGCTCTGGCCCTCCCCGGGCTGGTCTGGGTGTGGGTCACGCTCGCCGGCGCCTCGGCCGGGGCGTCCTTCGCGCTCGCGCTGGCACTCCCGCCGCTGCGCACCCGCACGCCCGCGGAGACCGTCCGGCTCTCGGGGATGGCCCAGTCGATCGGCTATCTGATCGCTGCGGTCGGCCCGATCGCCGCCGGCTGGCTCGCTGCGGCAACACACTGGGGAGTCGTTGTGGCGGCTGTCGCTGCCCTGGCGGTCGTGCAGGCCGTCCTCGGGCTGCGGGCGGGTCGTGCGTCGCTGACCTGAGCCGGCGGTCCCGATCGGGCAGACCGCGGGACCGTCCTGAGCCGACTGCCCGGCCGGCCTGGAGCGGCCGTCGCGGGCTACCCGTCCTGAGCCGGCCGTGGCGGCTACCCGTCCTGAGCGGCCCGGGTGGCTCCCCGTCCCGAGCCGGTCAGTTCGAGCCGGCCGTCGTGAGCCGGGCGTGCTGAGCCGCGGGTGGCCGCCGGTCCCGCCCCGGGCGAGGAGCGGACGGTCGGTCAGGCGAAGGTGGTGTAGCTGAACGCCGGCTGCCGATCTAGCTCGTCGAGTTCGGCGAGGTCCTGCGCGCTCGGCACCCACTCCCCGGCGGCGGCGTTCACCGCGACCTGCTCTGGCCTGGTGGCCCCGCAGATCACACTGCCCACCGCCTCGCGAGCGGCCAGACCACCGATCGCGAGGGTGAGCAGCGGGATCCCGCGCGCGTCGGCGAACGCCTGCAGCGCGTCGATGCGGTCCCAGTCGGCTCCGGCAAGACGAGACGCCTGGTCGCCGCGGGCCAGCCGGGAGCCCTCCGGCGCCCGCTGGTCGCGCCTGTACTTGCCGGTCAGCAGCCCGTACGCCAGCGGGAAGTACGGCACGATCCCGATTCCGACGCGGCGGCAGGCCGGCACCAGCTCCCGCTCTGCCGCCGGGTTGTACAAGGAGTACTCGTTCTGGGCGGAGACGAACCGGTGCAGGCCCGATGTGCGCGCGACCCAGTCGGCGTCCACGACCTGCCACGCGGAGAAGTTCGACGAGCCGAGGTAGCGCACCTTGCCCTCGGCGACGAGTTCTCCCATCGCCTCCAGGGTTTCCTCGATCGGTGTGACCGGATCGGGCCGGTGCAACTGGTACAGGTCGATGTAGTCGGTGCCGAGCCGGCGCAGGCTGGCCTCGACCGCTCGCCGGACGTAGCGACGCCCACCGTGGGCGCCGAAGTGCTCCGCGGTGTGCTCACCCATCCCGAACTTGGTCGCGACGATCACGTCCTCGCGGCGTGAGCCGAGGGCGCGCCCCAGCAGTTCCTCGCTGGCCCCGTCGCCGTAGGAGTCGGCGGTGTCGAACAGCGTGATGCCGGCGTCGACGGCCGCGTCCACCACCGCCTGCACCTGCTCGGGACCGATCCGCGCGCCGAACGCGTTGCAGCCCACCCCGACCGCGGACACCATCAGTCCGCTCCTGCCCAGCGACCCGTACCTCATGGCCGAAGGCTATCCCCGTACCGGAGGGGACGCGGCGAGCCTGGCAACCACTCGCTGCTGTCGTCGCACTCTGTCGATACGGCCCACCCCATCTCTCGTCAGGGCGATGTTCGCCGACCGCGTCCCTTCGACGCATCGACCCCGCCCCGCCGTCCTCCGACACCTGAACGGAATTGGGGACGGACCAGCGAACGGGAATGGAACCGTCCCCTGAATGGACAGGGGACGGTTCCATTCCCGTTCGCTGGACTGTCCCCATTCCCGTTCGGGGGACGGTTCCTTTCCCGTTCGGTCGAGGCAGCCCCCGGACGCCGGTCCGCGCGGCCGAGGGGCGACCAGTCGGTCCTGAACTCGCGGCCGACGCGCGTCCGGGCCTCGGGAGTGCAACGAATCGGGCAGGATTCGCGTTAACCGGGCATGACGCTGGAGGCGGCAGTGGCGGACGGGGCCGACGAACCCTCGTTCGAGGCATGGGTGAAGCTCCATTCGCCGGCGCTGCAGCGGTTCGCGTACCAGATCTGCGGCAGCCGGGAGGACGCGAGCGACGCCGTCCAGGACGCGCTGATCGGCCTGTATCCCCGCTGGGGCCAAGTGGTCGGCCATGCGGACGCATACGTGCGCCGCTCGATCCTGAACGCGAACATCTCCCGCTGGCGCAAGTTCCGCGGCGAGGTGCTCGCGATCACCCCGAATGAGCCCGCCGATCCGTCCGACCACTTCGCCGCAGCCGACGACGCCGACGCGGCCGGGCGGCTGTTCGCGTCCGTGTCGCCGCGCCAGCGGGCCGCCCTCGTCCTGCGCTTCTACGAACAGTTCAGCTTCGCCGAGATCGCGCTGGTCCTCGACGTCGCGGAGCCCACCGCGCGCTCGCTGGTGCACCGGGCACTGGCCTCGCTGCGAGCCACCTGGCAGGAGGACGATCATGCCTGACCCGTTCACCGAGCAGGGACGCGCCGAGCGCGCGTTCGAGCGCCTATTCGACGAGCGGGCCGCCGGCGCTGTCTTTCCCGCGCTGGATCCGGCACTGCTGAGCGGTGCCGCGCTGGCGGGTTCGATGTGGATGGCCGCCACTGACGAGCCGTCCGGTGCCACTGACGAGCCCTCCGGTGCGGCAGACGAGCCGTCCGGTGCCGCTGCCGAGCTGCCCAGCCCTCCCGCTGGACTCGTCGAGGGACCCTCGTTGTCCCCGGGCCGCCGTCCCCGACGCCGCCGTCCCCGGGCCGCCGTCGCTGCGATCGCGGCCATCGCCGTCGTCGTGGCGCTGGCCGGCGCCCTCGTCCTGCGGACCGGCGGTGACGCGACGGTCCCGGCCGAGCCCTCCGCCGCGGGCTCCTGGCAGAAGACCGCTCCGATCCCGATCGGCCAGCGCTACGGCGCGATCAGCCTGTGGGCGGGCAGTGCGTTCTACATCATCGGCGGCA
>NZ_JASGES010000220.1:0-11299 GCF_047606205.1 Propionicimonas sp.
GCACCCTAGTCGAGGCCGGCGTTCATGCCCATCCGGGCGAGCACCACGTTCTCGACGATCTGCACGAGGTTGTACAGCAGCAGGGTGAGGAGGGTGATGATCGCGACCGAGGCCCACAGGTCGTCGAAGCGGGCGGACGCGGTGAACTTCACGATCGATCCCCCGATTCCCTGGCCGGTGGAGAGCCACTCGGCCAGCAGGGCTCCGGTGACAGCCCCGGGGACAGATACCCGAGCCGCCGCGAACAGCGACGGCAGGGCGCCCGGGATGCTGACCTTGAGCAGCTGGGTGAGGTGGCTGCCGCCGTAGACGGCGACGACATCGAGGCTCTCGGGGTTCGCCCGGCTCAGCCCGAACAGCACCGACGCCAGGGCCGGGAAGAGCACGACGATGCTGCCGATCACCGCCACCGACGCGGCGGTAGCGCGTCCGGTGATGAGCAGGATCACCGGTGCGATCGACACCAGCGGGACGGTGCGCAGCAGCAGTGCCAATGGCATCACGGCTGCCTCGACGGAGCGCGAGAGGCTGAAGAGTACGGCCAGGACGGTTGCGATCACCATGCCCACCGCGAAACCGAGGGCGGCGTCGGCCAGGGTGTCGGCGAGAAGTGAGCTCAGCGCGGCGCGGTGTGCCGCGGCAAGTCGCTCGGGCTTGGTCACCCCGGCGGCATCGACGAACAAGTAGTCGTAGACGTCCAGCGGGCCCTTGCCGACATAGGACGAGATACCGCTGAAGCTGATCGTGGCCTGCCACAGCAGGAGCACCACGACGATGGTGAGCAGGGCATTGAGCAGGGAGACCCCAAGCGAGCGCAGCGCGGACCTGGTGCGGTCGGCGCGCAGGACCTCCGGGAGATCAGCGATCGTGCTGGTCATGCGCGGCCCCTGCCGGAGACCCAAGGCGTGACCAGGCGGGCGAGGACGCCAACGACGGCATAGCCGGCCAGCGCGACGATCGCGCACAGCAGGAAGACAGCCCAGACCCCCGCAGACTCGAGCTGGCCCTGCAGTCGCACGAGGGTGATGCCGACGCTGCGGTCGGTCGCGCCCATGTACTCACCGAGCACCGCGCCGAGGAAGGCTGTCGGGACGGCGATCTGCAGAGCGTTCAGGATGGACGGCAGCGCCGCCACGAGCCGTACCTTCACCAGCTCGGTCCAACGCGTGCCGCCGTAGACCCGAACCACGTCGAGGCTGCGCTCGTCGGCCGACCGGAAGCCGAGCAGGGCGCCGACGACGGTCGTGAAGAACACCGACAGCGCCGCCAGGAAGATGGCCGTGGCGGACGGGGCGCCCGGCTGCTTGGCGCCGCCGAGCACGACGATCGAGATACCGCCCACCGCAACCAGCGGCAGGCAATAGCTCACCACCGCGATCTGGGTGATGACGGTCTCCGCCTTCGGCACCAGCAGCACCACAGCTGCCAGCAGGAGCGCGAGCCCGTTGCCCCAGGCGAAGCCGATCGCGGCCTCGGTGATGGTGGGGGAGAACACTCCCCAGGCGCCCACGATGTTGCCCTGTACGAAGAGCCAGTCGATGACGGCCGCCGGTGAGGGAACGGGCGTGAAGTCTGTGCCCTGCGGCGGTCGGAAAGCGGTGACCGAGAGCAGCCACCAGGCGAACACAAGGGCGACCCCCCCGAGCGCCGCGGCGAGCCAGCGCGGCATTCCCCTGGCCACTCAGGCCTCCGCCTCGGCTCGCCCGTCCGCCCCGAAGAGCAGTTCGGAAGCGCGGTCGGCGAGCTCGTGGAACTCGGGGGTGCGCATCATGTCGGGGGTCCGGGGACGCGGCAGCGTCACGTCGATGATCTCCTTGATCCGTCCCGGGCGCGGGGACATCACGGCCACCCGGTCTGCCAGAAAGATCGCCTCGGAGATGCCGTGGGTGACCAGCAGGGTGGTCGCCGGCTTCTCCGTCCAGATCCGCAGCAGCTCGAGGTTGAGGTTCTGCCGGGTCATGTCGTCCAGCGCACCGAAGGGTTCGTCGAGCAGCAGGACCGACGGCTTGAGCGTGAGGGCCCGGGCGATCGAGACGCGCTGCCGCATCCCGCCGGAGAGCTGGGCAGGCTTGGCGTGCTCGAAGCCACCGAGCCCGACCAGGGCGATCAGCTCCTCGACATAGTTGCGGTCGGGCTTGCGTCCGGCGACCTCGAAAGGCAGCTGGATGTTCTTCCAGACGCTGCGCCAGGGCAGCAGGGCGTGGTCCTGGAAGGCGATGCCCAGCTCGCTGACCGAGCGCAACTCGTCGGGTGACTTGCCGTCAACCAGGGCGGTCCCGGAGGTCGGGTGTTCGAGGCCCGCCAGGATGCGCAGGATCGTCGACTTGCCGCAGCCGGAGGGGCCGAGCAGAGCGGTGAAGGAGCCCCGGTCGGTGTGGAGGTCGGTGTCCTGGAGGGCGACGACAGAGCGGCCGCCGGCTACCCGGAAAGTCTTGCCCAGCCCGGAGATCTGGACGCCGGTGCCCAGGCTCAGCTGGGCACCGGCGTCCGTCATCGCTTCGGTCACGCGGGCAGGTAGTTCTTGAGGTCGGGGTTCTCGGCGTAGATCTCGTCGATGATCGTGGTGTCGAAGAGGTCTTCGACGCTCACGTCCCAACCTGCCGCAGCCAGCGAGGCGGTGGTCTGCTGCTTGAGCTCGTCGGAGATCGTGAAGAGACCGTTGGCCTTGGTCTCGTCGGTGGAGATCAGCGCCTGCTCGGCCTCCAGCCCCAGCTTGGTCTTCTCGGGGTCGAGGGTGCCGAAGCCGGATTCGGTGCCGCCGGCAGAGGCCGCCTCGTCGTAGTGCTTCTTGATCAGGGTCACCGTGTCGTCGACCGGGTTCTTGAAGGTGTCGGTCCAGCCCTTGATCTCGGCGATCAGGAATGCCTTGAGCAAGTCCCGGTTGCCTGCCAGGTACTCGTCGGTGACCGAGAAGGTCTCCGCGACGTAGGGAACCCCGTTCTCGGCGTAAGGCAGGTTCGTGATGTCGTAGCCGGCGAGCTTGACGGTGAGCGCCTCATTGGTCAGGTAGGCCATGAAGCCGTCGACCTCGCCCTTCATGAGCGGCGTCGGGTCGAAGTCGACCGGGACGACGGTCACCTGGTCCTCGGAGATGCCGTTCGCGGCGAGAATGGCCTTGAAGACGCTGGCGTTGGAGTCCTGCACGCCGATCTTCTTGCCGACCAGATCCTGCGGGGTGGTGATGTTCGCGCCGTCCTTCAGCGACAGGATCGTGAAGGGGTTCTTCTGGAAGGTGGCGCCGATGATCTTCAGTGGGGCGTCCTGCTCGGCGATCGCGGCACCGACCGAGGCGGCGTCGCTGAGCGCGACCTGCACGGTACCGCTGAGCAGCTTGGCGACCCCGGTGTCCGGCCCGGACACACCGTTCACGGCTGTGAACCCGGCCTCGTCGTAGTACCCCTTGTCATAGGCGTAGAACTCGCCGGCGAACTCCTCGTTCTTGATCCACGAGTACTGGACGCTGATCTCGCCGTAGGAGGCGGGGGAGGCGCTGCTGGCGGCCGGGGCGGAGCTGGTTTCAGCCGGAGTGCCGCCGCAGCCCACGAGCGCAAAGGACGCAGCGGTGGCGGCCGCCACCACACTGAGCACGCGCGTCAGGCGGGTCCGGGATGGCGGGGTCAGGTCAGGCAGAGCCATCTGGGTTCCCTTCGGAAACATGGTGTGAAAGGTGATGGCGCTGAGGCTAGCGGCGCAACGTTTCCATCGCGTTTCCGCCAGTGCACAGCATGATCTCATCCACCCGCGGTGTCACAGGGACGTGCCGCGTCAACTGAGGCCCGCCCGGGGCGGTCCTGTCGTAGGGTGTCGACCGGGTCGATCAGTGTGGATTCCTGGGGCGGGAGGCCTCCTGTGCGGACGGTGCTGAGGCGTCGGTGGCACTCGTTCGTCCAGTACCGCACGTTTCTGGGATGGGTGCCCGCCTGGCTGCTCGCCGGTGTGGTGATGCTGCACGTGGTGGCGGGCCTGGCCGTTCCTGCGGTGCTGTGGGGCATGGGCCTCGCGGTCGACGCGGCGACCCGGTCCGGGGAGGGCCTTGCCTTCGCCCTGCTCCTGTGCGGAGTGGGGCTGGTGCTGCAGCAGGGGCTGGCGCCGGCGCAGGTATGGGCGTCGGCGGAGGTCTCGCAGCGGGTGGACGCACGGGTGTCGTCGGCGCTGGTCGAGACCTGCGACCGCAGCGGGTTGCGGGCTCTGGAGGACGATCTGGTGGTGTCCCGGGTGCGGGACGTGTCGGAGTCTTTGTCGAGTCGCTGGGACACGCCGGGTGAGGCGACGGGCGGAGCCCTGGCGCTGGTCTCCCGTTACGTGACCCTGGCGGCGAGCGTGGGACTTCTGGGTTGGGTCGCCGGCTGGTGGGTCGGTCTGCTGGGGCTGGTGATCGCCCTGGTGAACCGGCTGGGCCAGACGTTCGCGTTGTCGGTGTGGTCGACGGTGAACCGGCGCCGGGCGCCGAACCGGCGGCGGATGTCCTATCTGCGGGAGTTGGCGACCGATCCGCTGCTGGCCCGCGAGGTGCGCAAGCTGCGTCTGCACGGATGGCTGGCGCAGCGATACCGGTGGGAGGCCCGCCGACACCTCGCTCCGCTGTGGTACGCGCGCCGGACGGTGCTGGGCTGGCGGTTCGTGGGCTACTCGGTGGTCTCGCTGGCGCTGGGCGGGCTGCTGCTCTGGCTGGGTGTGGCACACCTGTCGGGGCAGGGCCCGGTGTCGGCCGGCCAGCTGACCGTGCTGATCCAGGCCTGTGTGGTGTGCGTGCTGTTCGGCGTGATGTTCCCCGAGAGCGACATCCGCATGCTGTACGGGCTGGCGCCGTGGGATTCACTGCGCGCCGTCGCTGACACTCTCGCTGTCGAGCCGCGGGCACCGCTGCCTGCGTCCCCAGCCGTTCCCCCGTCGGCTCCGGCCGCGGTGCGGGTGGACGGTGTCCGGTTCGGCTACCTGCCGGGGCTGGACGTCCTGGCCGGGGTGGACCTGGACCTGCCCGCGGGAACGTCGACCGCGCTGGTCGGGGTGAACGGGGCGGGAAAGTCGACGCTGGTGAAGCTGCTGGCCGGCTACTACAGCCCGGACACCGGTGAGGTGCGGGTGGACGGTGCGCCGCTGGCGTCGACAGCTGGTCGGGTCTGGCAGGGCGGGATCGCGGTGCTGTTCCAGGACTACCTGACCTACCAGCTGAGCCTGCGGGAGAACGTGGTCATGCAGTCGGCCAGGAACAGTGTCGACGACCAGGTCGTGGTGGCGTGCCTGGAGCAGGTCGGCCTCGCGCCGGTGGTGGCCCGGCTGGAGCGCGGGCTGGACACGCCGTTGTCGCGGCTGTTGCCCGGGGGGACGGAGCTGTCGGGTGGGCAGTGGCAACGGCTGGCTCTGGCACGGGCGCTGTATGCGGTGCGAACCGGTGCCCGGCTGCTGGTGATGGACGAGCCCACCTCCCAGCTGGACGCGCGCGGGGAGGCCGAGTTCTACCGGCAGTTCCTGGAACTCACCGAAGGTGTGACCACACTGGTGATCTCGCACCGCTTCTCCTCTGTCCGACGAGCCGATCGGATCGCCGTCCTCGACGGTGGTGTCATCACCGAGCGGGGCAGCCACGACGAGCTCCTGGCCGCCGGCGGCACCTACGCCCGGATGTTCACCGCCCAGGCAGCGAGGTACGGGCTGTGACGAAGCACGCCTCGCTGCGCGCCATCCCGGTCGTGATCGGCCTGGCCTGGCGCACCGACCGGCGACGGCTGATCATCGGGGCCGGACTGGTGCTGCTCGGCACCCTCGCCCAGCCCGGGGTGGCGCTCGGCGTCCGGACGCTCACCGACCAGGCACTGGCCGGCGGCCCGCCCGGGCCGCTCGGGCTGCTCGCCTTCGTCGTGGCCGGCTGCCTGGTCGCCCAGTTGATGCTCAGCCACTTCGGCCACCTGTGGTACTTCGAGCTCGGCGAGCTGGTCGAGATCGAACTGAACCTGATGGTCGCCGGAGCGATCCATCACAACCAGCCGCTCGAAGCCGTCGAACGCCCCGAGGTGGCCGACGGGATCGACCTGGCCCGCGCCGACATCGCCCGGATCCGCTCCACCGTCGAGGCCACGATCCTGCTGGCCACCGTCGCCCTGCAACTGCTGTTCACCTGCGTCCTGCTCGCCTCGGTCAGCCCGTGGCTGCTGCTCCTGCCCGCCGCGGCGACCCTGCCGGTGATCGTGACCAGCCGCGCCGAGGCGCCCCTCCAGCGGGCCCGCGAACAGGCGGCCGGTCCTGCCCGACGGGTCCGACAGGCCAGGGACGCGACCACGATCGCCACCCAGGTCAAGGAGACCCGCCTGGGGGCCGGCCACCGACGGCTGGTGACCATCCACGACCGGGCCCAGCTCGACTACGCCCGCACCATGCGTCGCGGCTACGCCGGCTACCTCGCGCGACGTGCCGCCGGCCAGCTCCCGTTCGCGATCGCCCTGGTCGCGGCGATCGGATGGTCGGCCCACCTGGCGGGCATCGGGCAGGCGTCCACCGGCGATGTCGTCATGGTGCTCGCCCTCACCACCCAGGTCGGCGGCCAGGTCGCGAACGCGATCGCCCAACTCAACACCGTCACTCAGGCCTCCGCCGGTGTCGACCGCATCCTCAGTCTCGCCGCCACCCTGCCATCGGCCACCGGTCTGGCCATGCCACCCGAGCACGGCCTGAGTGGCGGCATCGAGCTGAACCGGCTGACCTACACCTACCCCGACGCGCGCGATCCCGCCCTCGCCGATCTCAACCTGCGCATCCCGGCCGGCAGCGCGGTCGCGGTGGTCGGCGAGAACGGCGCGGGCAAGTCGACCCTGATCAAGCTGCTTCAGGGGCTGTACCAGCCCACAGCCGGCACGATCGCCATCGACGGGATCGACCTCGCCGACCTTCGGCCCGAGGCCTGGCACGCCCGCTCCACCGCACTGTTCCAGGACTTCACGCACCTCGATTTCACCGCCAAGGAGTCCATCGGCGTCGGGGAGATCGAGAACATCGACGACAGCGACGCCGTCCACGCCGCCGTCGGACGCGCCCGCGCCGACGGACTGGTGGAGGCCGTCGGCGGTCTCGGCACCGTGCTGGGCACCCGTTACCGGGCCGGACGAGAACTCTCCGGCGGACAATGGCAGTCCGTCGGCCTGGCCAGGGCCTTGATGCACGAGCGGCCCCTGCTCCTGACCCTCGACGAACCGGGCCACTCCCTCGACCCGGAAGCAGAGATCGCGATGGTCGAGGCCTACGAGCGCGCCGCCGCCGACTACGCCCGCCGGAGCGGAGCGATCGCCTTCTACGTCACCCACCGGCTCTCCAGCGTCCGCAACGCCGACCTCGTCCTGGTCCTCCGCAACGGACGCGTCGACGCCGTCGGCCGTCACGACCAACTCCTCGCCGGAGCCGGCTACTACGCCGACCTGTACACCATGCAGGCGGACGCGTACAGCACCGCGGCCTCCCGGCCTGCGCGGCAGGCCGGGTCGGGATGACCGATCCGGCCGCCGGACGCGTCCCGGGGGGCCCGGGGCCCGCGACGGGCTCGATGCGGACGGCCGGTCCGAGCGAGGCCAGCACCGGCGACCGGATCGTGGTGGGGTGGCCGGCCGACGCGGCGGCGTGGATCCCGCCGTCGCGCCACGACCGAACCCCGGCCGGGAGCCTCCTCGGCCCTGAGCGGTGATCCGGGTCGCCCGTCGCCGCCCGGCGCGATCCGGGTGGCAGAGCCGCGCCTTGCGCGCCCACCCCGCAGAGGCGGAACCCCGGGGTTCAGTCGAGGAAGATGTCCGGTTGCAGGGCCTCGTCCGGGGTTCCGGGGACGGCGGCGTAGCCGGAGAAGTCGGTGACGCCCGCACCGCGCAGGACGTCCTCGACGATCAGGGACGCTCCGGTGAGCTCCCGGCTCGGCCGGCAGAGCACCACGTGCGCGGCGTCGGCGTAGACCGCCGGCGTGCGGCTGGCCCGCATCATCTCCTCTCCGCCGAGAGCATGGCGGACGGCGGCGGTCGCGACGGTCGTGCGCGGCCACAGCGTGTTGGCCGCGATCCCGTCGCTCGCGTTCTCCGCGGCGAGCCCGAGGGTGGCCAGCGTCATCCCGTACTTGGCGAGCATGTAGCCGGGGAACGCGCCCAGCCAGGCCGGCCGCAGGTTGAGCGGCGGCGACAGCGACAGGATGTGCGGGTTCTCCGCCCTGCGCAGCCACGGGAGGGCCGCCCGCGACAGCATGAAGGTGCCCCGCACGTTCACATCCTGCATCAGGTCATAGCGCTTCCCGGTCAGCTCCGTCGTGGCGGACAGGTCGATCACCGACGCGTTGTTCACCACGACGTCGATTCCCCCGAAGGCGCCCACCGCTGCGGCCACGGCGCGGTCGATGTCGTCGTCGTTGCGGACGTCACCGACCACGGCGAGCGCGCGGCCGCCGGCGGCGACGATCGCCTCGGCCGCGGTGTGCACCGTCCCCTCGAGCCGGGGGTGCGGGGCGTCGGTCTTGGCCAGCAGGGTGATGTTCGCCCCGTCGCGGGCTGCCCGCAGCGCGATCGCCAGCCCGATCCCCCTGCTCCCGCCCGAGATCAGCAGGGACCTGCCGGCAAGGGTGGCCATCCTCAGCGCCGCCCCGAGCCGGCCGCGAAGGCTGCCACCCTGGCGCGGGCGTCGTCGGTGTCGAACGCCCTGCCGATGGTGGCCGCCTCGTCGGCGAGGCTCTCCGCGAACGGACGGGACGCGCCCGCGCGCACGAGACGCTTCGCCTGCCCGAAGGCGCCGGTCGCGTTGTCCAGCCAGGAGCGCGCCACCTGCCCGGCGCGCGCGGCCACGTCCGCTGGCGCCACCACCTCGGTGACCAGGCCCCAGTCCAGGGCGGTGCCCGCGTCCAGCGCGCGGTCCGACAGGAGCAGTTGCAGCGCACGCCGTTCGCCGATCGCGCGGGACAGCAGCGTGGAGGTGCCCAGGTCCGGGGTCAGCCCGATGTCGGCGTACTTCGACACGAACCGGGCCGACGCGGACGCCACGATGTAGTCGGCGGTGAGCATCAGTCCCAGGCCGCCTCCGGCGACGGCGCCCTGGACCGCTGCCACGACCGGCCTGTCCGACCCGACCAGCGCACCGATGCCCTCGTTGATCACCTCGGCCAGCCGGGCGACCGCCGGACCACCCTCGCCGGAACGCGCCATGTGCACCACGTCGCCGCCCGCGCAGAAGGCGGTCCCCGCCGCGTCCACCAGCACCGCGCCGACCGACGGATCCGCCACCACCTGCCGGGCGACCTCGCGCCAGCGTCCGGCCATCGCGGAGTCGACCGCGTTGAGGGAGGCGGGCCGGTTCAGCGTGATGCGTGCGAGCCCGCCGGTGATGTCGAGCAGGATGCTGTCTGACATGGTGCTCCTTCGTCGGGGACGGCCACGCTGGCAACCAGTGAACCCGTATCCGGGGAGCCGCGCCAGTGTGCCGCCAGGGACGGCACGCGGGCCGGCCCTGGCCTAGGCTGAAGTCATGGACGAAGAGGGCGGCGACGTCGGGCAGCTGAGGGAGCAGGTCGCGCAGGTGCGGGTGCGGGCGATCGAGACCAACCGTGCGTTGATCGTCGAGTTGACCGGCCTGTGGCGGGAGCTGAACCAACGGGACGACGGCAGCGAGGACGCCCGCCAGCTCCGCGAGGAGGTCGCCGCCGACATCGCCCGGCTGGAGAAGCTCGATCTCGCCTTCGACACCGAGTGGCTCGCCGAGGCGAGGCGCATTCCGCGGCGGTGAGGCTCGGACGGCCGTTCGGCTCGACGCCGGACGTCCGCCGTTGATAACGTTTCACACGAACCAAGAGGCAGACCGGGGGAGAACGCGATCCGTCCGTCCGATTGCGTGATCCGTTCCCGACTCCACGAAACGCCTGCATGACCAAGAACCTGACCATCGGACCACCGGTCCGCCAGATCGTCGTGTTCACGGTGCCGCTGCTGGTGGGCAACGTCTTCCAGCAGCTGTACGCCGTGACCGACGCCATCGTCGTCGGGCGCATGCTCGGTGTCGACGCGCTCGCCGCCGTGGGCGCCTCCGGCAGCCTGCAGTTCCTGCTGTTCGGCTTCGCGATCGGCGCCTCCGCCGGCCTCGCGATCCCCGTCGCGCGGGCGTACGGGGCCGGCGACCTGCCGGCGATGCGCCGATCGGTCGCGGCCGGTGCCCTGATCAGCCTGGCTGTCGCCGCCGCGATCGTGGCCATTGGCACGATCGGCGCGCACCCCCTGCTGGTCCTGATGGGGACGCCCCCGGAACTCCTCGGCGACGCGACCACCTTCCTCACCGTCCTGTTCAGCGGAGCGGCGGCCACGGTGGCCTTCAACTTCCTCAGCGCGATCATCCGCGCTCTCGGCGACAGCAGGACGCCGCTGATCTTCCTCGTCGTGGCCTGTGTGCTGAACGCGACCCTCGTCGTGGTGTTCATCGCGGGACTCCACCTCGGTATCGGCGGGGCGGCGGCGGCGACCATCGTCGCCCAGGCGACGTCCGTGGTGCTCTGCCTGGTCCTGATCGCCCGCCGGATGCCGGAACTCCGGCTGCGCAGCCGGGACTGGCGGGTGCAGCGCTCGAACCTGTCCGAGTCGGCCGGCACCGGCCTGACCATGGGCTTCCAGATGTCGGTGATCGCGATCGGCGCCGTGGTCCTCCAGTACGGCATCAACACCCTCGGTGCGGACGCGGTCGCGGCCTTCACCGCGGCGATGCGGGTGGACCAGGTGGCCGTCGCACCGCTGGCGTCCGTCGGCGTGGCGATGACCACCTATGTCGCCCAGAACCGCGGCGCCGGGCAGTGGTGGCGGATCCGGGTGGGCGTGTTCCGGATCAGCATCGTCGCCGCCGGCCTGGCGCTCGTGCTCGGCGTCGTGATCTGGCTGGCGGGGACGCGGATCGTCGAACTCTTCGTCGGTCCGGGCCAGGACCGGGTCGTCGGCATGGCGCACCAGTACCTGATCGTCAACAGCGCCCTGTACGCCGTGCTCGCGATGGTGTTCCTGCTGCGGAACACCATCCAGGGGCTGGGCGCCACCACCGTGCCCACCATCGCCGGCTTCGCCGAGCTCGGGGTGCGCAGCCTGGTCGGGTTGTTCCTGGTCGAACGCATCGGCTTCCTCGGGGCGTGCCTGGCCGCTCCACTCGCGTGGGTCGGAGCGCTGCTGCCGATCGCGATCGCCTGGTTCCTCGAGCGGCGGCGGCTGCTCCGCTACGACGCGGCCGGCCTGCCGGCCCGTGGCTGCCCCTCCGCCCCGCTGGAGGCCGCGCCCGCCCAGTAGGGTGGCCCGCGTGACGAGCCCGGGACCCTGGC
>NZ_JASGES010000221.1:0-10325 GCF_047606205.1 Propionicimonas sp.
GGCGGAGGATACGAGATTCGAACTCGTGAGGGCGTGAACCCAACCCGCTTTCCAAGCGAGCGCCATAGGCCTCTAGGCGAATCCTCCGTCGAGAAGGATACCGGGTCAGCGGCGCCGAACTCCAACCGGGCATCAGTCCTTGTCAGCCACGGGTTCGAGGCGATTCCGAGCTACTTCGACGGGTAGCTGTGCCGGACACCCTTCGCGTCCGTGTAGGACAGCGAGGTGACCAGACGGGACTTGTCGCTGGTCGAGCGCATCGCCGCGACCACGGCGACCCAGCCGTCCGGGAGCTCGGCCTGGGCCCATCCCCCGTCGGCCGAGGCCAGGGTCAGTGAGACGTCGGTGGAGCCGGGCGGCAGCATGCCGACCTGGGTCAGCCGCCACTCCTTCGGAGCCGTCCCCTCCCCTCTCGCCGTGCCCCCCTCGAGCATGTCCGACGGCTTGGCACCGTTCACCGCGGACGACCACGAGCCCCACAGGCCCTGCGAGTCCAGCGCCTCGCTGCGGAAGACCACGACCTCCTCGCCGTCGACGGTGACCCGCGCGCTCGGCACCGGACCGAGCGTCGACTGCAACGCGCCGCCGCCGTCCTCCCACATCAGCTGCAGGTGCGGCGCCCTCACCTTCGCCTCGGTCAGGAAGACCAGCGCTGTCGCCCCGAGCGGGTCCAGCGTGGCCCTGCCGCTCAGCGACGCATCCGTCCCGTAGAGGGACTGTCCCCGCACCGCCCCAGGCACGACGGCCACCACGCCATGGCTGCCGAGGCGGACGAGTTCTGGGCGCGAGCCGTCCAGCTGCCTGGTCACCGTGGCGTCGGCAACCACGGTCCCGTCGAGGGAGGCCAGGAAGCGCGCTGTGATCGTTGTCCCGTTCGAGGTCGCCGTGACCCTCACCTCGTTGAAAGCTCCCGCCACGCCGTTGAAACCCCCTGCCATCGAGATCGACTGCTGCGCCGTCCCCGGTGACGCGGGAGCGGACGGGGAAGACGCGTCCGGCGAGGGTGTCGCCACCACGACGGCGGGGTTGCTGCCCCCGATCAGGCTGTTCAGGCTGAACCGGCCGATCGCGCCGACCGCCAGCACCGCGGCAACCGAGACCGCCAGGCGCCGTACCACCCGGTTGCGCCGGACGCGGCGTCCGACCCGCAGCAGCGCGTCCGGGTCGAGCTCGGACCCGATGTCGCTGGTCGCCGTGCGCAGGTCGGTCCTGAGCTGCTCCTCCAGATCGTTCATCACCGTTCTCCTCCCACGGTCGTGTAGCGGGATCGCAGCGTGGCGAGACCCCGCGACGCCGCCGACTTCACCGCGCCCACGCTGATCCCCAGCTGGTGCGCCGTGTCCGCCTCGGTCAGGTCGTCGAAGTAGCGCAGCACGATCACCCGGCGCTGCTGGTCCGGCAGTGTCGCGAGCAACCGGACCACCTCGTCGCGGTCGTCGACCCGCCCGTGCCCGTCCGTGAGGTCCGGGCGTTCGTCCAGTTCGCCAGGGACGGCCTGCCGACGACGCCACCGGTCGATGTTCAGGTTCACCAGGACGCGTCGCGCATACGCCGTCGCCTCCCCGTGCCGCACCCGGCGCCAGGCCAGGTAGGTCCGTACCAGCGCCTCCTGCACCAGATCCGAGGCGAGCTCCCGGTCCCCGGTGAGCAGGTACGCCGTACGCGTCAGCGTCCCGGACGCAGCGCGCACGAACTCCACGTACTCCGCGTCCGGGCTGGGGGTGGGCGTTCCGGCCATGGCGCCTCTCTCTTCGACCTACACCATGAACTACGCAGCACACCGGCCAAAGGTTGCCGGCAGCCCGTGAACGGGTTTGCACTGTCGATGGCGACTCGGGGCCGATATCACCCCGAAGGGCGGATCGAGCGGGCAATTCCGCTCAGCCGTGCGACGCTGGACCCGTGCGGATCGCCCTCGCCCAGTTCGCCGCGTCCACCGAGCCGGCCGACAACCTCGCCCGCGTCCGGCAGCTCGCCGCCGACGCCGCGGCCCAGGCCGCCGAGCTGGTGGTGTTCCCCGAGGCCGCCATGTGCTCGTTCTCCCGGGCCAGGGCGGACGCGGCCGAGCCCATCGACGGGCCCTGGGCCGCCGGTGTCCGGCAGGCCGCCGCCGACCTCGGCACCACCATCGTCGCCGGCATGTTCACCACCACTGGCGGCGACCGCGTCCGCAACACCCTGCTCGTCACCGGGGCCGCCGAGGCCCGCTACGACAAGGTGCACCTGTTCGACGCCCTCGGCTACGCCGAGTCCGCCCAGATCGAGCCCGGCACCGAGGCGGTCGCCTTCACCCTCGGCAGCCGCACGGTGGGCCTGGCCACCTGCTACGACATCCGGTTCCCCGGCCTGTTCACCCATCTCGCGCGGCTCGGCGCCGAGCTGATCGTCGTCCCCACCTCCTGGGCGCCCGGGCCCGGCAAGCTGCACCAGTGGCGGACGCTCGCCACCGCGCGCGCCATGGACTCCACCAGCTTCGTCGTCGGTGTCGACCAGTCCCTCTCCCCCGCCGACGACGGCTCCCGCAGGCCCACCGGGGTGGGCCACTCGATGGTCGTCGACCCCACCGGCGAAGTCCTCCTCGAGCTCGGGGACGCCGACGAGCTGGCCGTCGTCGACCTCGACCTCGACCTCGTCGAGGGCGTCCGGGAGCGCCTGCCCATCCTGCGTCACGCCCGCCGCTTCGAGTGACCCGGGGCACCGGCTCGCGCACCACCGATGCCGCCCGGTAAGCTGGTCAGCGGTTCCCCGCGCGGCGGTACCTCGCCCAACTCCCCCAGGGTCGGAAGACAGCAAGGGTAAGTGAGCTCTTCCGGGTGCGCGGGGGCCGCTGCATTTCCGCCGGCGGCTTCGGTTCTGTCACCGGCTACCCGTAAGGTTCACACCGTGGACGACCGCGACGAAGACCTGTTCGCAGAGGATCCCCTGGACCTCTTCGAGCAGGACGGCCCTGACCTGTTCGGGCAGAACGGTCCGGGCCTGTTCGACGAGGATTCCGCCGACTCGCCGGTGGTCGAGGACCTGCCCTCCGACACGGCGGACGCCCCGGTCGAGGTCGGTCCCCACCGCCGCTCCGACGAAGAGGTCACCGCGTCCCTGATGGAGGCCGTGGACGCCCTGCGCCAGCCCTCCAGCGAGCAGATCACCCGTCCGGAGACCCCGCTCGCCCTCTACCGCCGCTACCGTCCCGACACGTTCGCCGACGTGATCGGCCAGGAGCATGTCACCGAGCCCCTGCAGCGCGCGCTCACCAACAACAGGGTCAACCACGCCTATCTGTTCTCCGGCCCGCGCGGCTGCGGCAAGACCACCAGCGCCCGCATCCTGGCCCGCTGCCTGAACTGCGCGGAGGGCCCCACGCCCACCCCGTGCGGCGTCTGCCAGTCCTGCCGCGACCTCGCCCGCGGCGGCGCCGGCAGCATCGACGTGATCGAGATCGACGCCGCGTCCCACGGCGGCGTGGACGATGCCCGCGACCTGCGCGAACGGGCCTTCTTCGCGCCCGTCCACAGCCGCTACAAGATCTACATCATCGACGAGGCGCACATGGTGACGCCGCAGGGTTTCAACGCCCTGCTGAAAGTGGTCGAGGAGCCGCCGCCGCACGTCCGGTTCGTGTTCGCCACCACCGAACCCGACAAGGTGCTGGGCACGATCCGTTCGCGCACCCACCACTACCCGTTCCGGCTCGTCCCGCCGAAGACCCTGCAGGCCTACCTGGCGAAGCTCTGCGAGGCCGAGGGCATCGCCGTCGAGCCGGCCGTCCTGCCGCTGGTCGTGCGCGCCGGGGCCGGGTCGGTGCGCGACTCCCTCTCCGTGCTCGACCAGCTGCTCGGCGGCGCCGCCGCGGACGGCGTCAGCTACAGCCAGGCCACCTCCCTGCTCGGCTACACCCCGGACGCGCTGCTGGACGAGATCGTGGACGCCTTCGCCGCCGGCGACGCCCAGGGTGTGTTCGCCGCCGTCGACAAGGTCATCGAGGTCGGCCAGGACCCCCGCCGCTTCGCCGAGGACCTGCTCCGCCGGTTGCGCGACCTGATCATCGTCGCCGCCGTCCCCGAGGCGCTCAGCAGCGGGCTCGTCGACGTGGCCGGCGACCAGGCCGACCGTCTCGCCGCCCAGGCCACCGCGATGGGCGCCGGCGAGCTCACCCGCGCCGCGGAGGTGATCGCCGTCGGCCTCACCGAGATGCGCGGCACCACCGCGCCCCGCCTGCACCTCGAGCTGATGTGCGCCCGCGTCCTGCTTCCCGGCGCCGACGTCGACGGACGCGGCCTGCATGCCCGCCTCGACCGCCTCGAGCGCCGCCTCAGCGTGGGCGTGCCTGCCGCGGCGGAGCCGGGACCGACCGTCCCCCTGCGGGAGGATCGCCCGGCCGAACCCGCCCCGGTCACCGAGCAGCCCCGCAGTCGAGCGGCCAACCCCGCCCCTTCGCCGGCTCCGGCAGAGCCCCGGGGCGAGGAAAGGACGCCACGGCGCCCCGACCGGCCGGGCACACCGGCCGAACCGCCGAGCGCGACCGCCGACACCCCGCCCTGGGACGTCGACCCCGCACCCTCATCGCCTGCCGACCAGTCCCCGCAGCAGGCGGACGCGCCCGCAGCCTCGACGCGGCCGGGGGCGCCCTCGGGGCGGGCCCCCGCGCCCACACCGAGCCCGAAGCCTTCCCACGGGCACCGCTCCGAGGGGAGTCACGCCGGGGCACCCGGATCGTCCGGTCCGGGTGCGGCGACCCCGACTCCCGAACCGGCTGCCCCGGCGCCGACCGGCGAGACCGGTGGTCTGGGCACCGCCGACGTCCGCCGGTTCTGGCCGCAGATCCTCGACAACGTGAAGAACCGGCGCCGCTTCACCTGGATCCTGCTCAGCCAGAACGCACAGGTCGTCGAGGTCCGCGACGGGGTCCTCACCCTCGGGCTGTCCAACGCCGGCGCCCGTGACAGCTTCGGCCGCGGCGGCAGCCCGGACGTCCTCCGCGAGGCGGTGATCGAGGTGCTCGGCGCCGCCCTGCACATCAACCCGATCATCGACGCGACCGCCGAGCCGGAACCCGCACGCAGCGCTCCCCCGCCCGCAGGGCCACCCTCCTCGCCGACCAGCCCACCACGCTCCGCGGCGGCCGAGGCCGCGCGGGCCAACCTGCGGGCGACCCGATCGCAGGCGACACCGCCCGAGCCGGAACCCGAGGACGAGCCCAGCCGTGACGACGTCGAGGTGGCCGAGGACGCCGCGTCCGCCGACGAGCTGATCAGGAAGCACCTCGGCGCGGAGCTGATCGCCGAGGATGACGAGTGAGCACCCGGCCGCAAACTACGATGAGCGACGTTCACCACGACAGGAGCACAGCATGTTCGATCCCGGCAGCATCGACCTCCAGGGGCTGATGGCCCAGGCCCAGGCCATGCAGGACCAGCTGGAGCAGGCCCAGGCGGAGCTCGCGTCGAAGACGGTCAGGGGCACCGCGGGCGGTGACCTCGTCGAGGCCACCGTCACCGGCACCGGCGAGCTCGTTGCGCTCGTGATCAAGCCCGAGGTGTGCGACCCGAACGACACCGAGACCCTCGCCGACCTCGTCGTGGCCGCCGTCCGCGACGCCAACCACCAGGCGATGGCCCTGGCCCAGGCCACCATGCCGCCGCTGCCCGAACTGGGCCTGTAAGCAGCAACGTCTCCGGGCGGGCCCGCCCGGAGACGCCGTCGGGACCGGCGACCTCGCGCCTCCCGTCGCCGTCCCCGGGACGCCCGGGCCGACGCGAAGGGCCGCCCCACCACCGCAGGACAAGGAACACACCGTGTACGAAGGCCCGATCCAGGACCTGATCGACGAACTGGGCCGCCTGCCCGGGATCGGCCCCAAGGGTGCCCAGCGCATCGCCTTCCACATCCTCGCCACCGACAAGGCCGACGTGGAGCGCCTCGCAGCCACGCTGCGCGAGGTCACCGAGAAGGTCCGGTTCTGCGAGGTGTGCTTCAACATCTCCGAGGAGGAGACCTGCCGGGTCTGCCGGGACCCGCGCCGCGACCGCACGGCGATCTGCGTGGTCGAGGAGTCCAAGGACGTGATGGCGATCGAGCGGACGCACGAGTTCCGCGGCCTCTACCACGTGCTCGGCGGCGCGATCAGCCCGATCGACAACGTGGGCCCCGCCGACCTGCGGATCCGGGAGCTGTGCCAGCGCCTGGCCGACGGCACGGTCACGGAGGTTATCCTTGCCACGGACCCCAACCTGGAAGGTGAGGCGACGGCCACCTACATCTCGCGGCTGTTGATTCCGATGGGGGTCACTGTCTCCCGGCTGGCCAGCGGGCTCCCCGTCGGCGGCGACCTCGAGTACGCCGACGAGGTCACCCTCGGCCGCGCCTTCCAGGGACGCCGCCAGCTGACCGCCTGACCAGAGAGCCGAATGACCTCCACCGCAGATCGCACCGAACTCCTCCTACCCGACCTCGCGCGCCCGATCCGCCTCGTCGCCACCGACCTCGACGGCACCCTGCTGATCGACCACCGCACCGTGAGCCCTCGCTCGGTCGCCGCGATCGGCGCCGCCGCCGCGGCCGGCGTACCGGTGGTCGTCGCGACCGGACGCCAGGTGCCCCAGGTGCCTGCGCTGATCCAGCCCGCGGACGTCCGCTACGTCGTCGGCAGCAACGGCAGCATCGCGGGCGACCTTCGCACCGGCGAGGTGCTGTTCGAGGACCTGCTGCCGGTGCCGACGCTGAGCACACTCTCCGATTTCCTGGGCCGCGCGGCGCCCGGCGTCCGCTTCTCCGCCGTCCGCGACCACGGCGCCGGCCACGCCGCAGAGCCCGGCTACCTGGACCTGCTCGCCCCCCGCGAGCGCGACGGCCAGTGGACGCTGGACGCGGCACCGCTCTCCGACGTCCTCGCCGAGCCCACGCTCAAGCTCACCGCTCGCCACCCCCGGCTGAGCGCCGACGACCTGCTGAGACTGCTCGCCGGCTCGGGCCTGACCGGCTTCCACGCCACCACGTCCGGCGCCCCGTTCCTGGAGATCGGGAACGCCGGGGTGACCAAGGCGTCCGGCGTCGCGCGGCTGTGCGGGCTGCTCGGGGTCGACCGGACGGAGGTCGCCGCCTTCGGCGACGCGAAGAACGACATCGAGCTCCTGGCCTGGGCCGGCCTCGGCGTCGCGATGGGCAACGCGGTTCCCGAGGCCCTGGCCGTGGCCGACTGGCAGACCGCGTCCAACGACGAGGACGGCGTCGCCCGCGGCATCGAACTCATCCTCTCCGCCTGATCCGTGCCCGACGGGTCACCCTCAGGGTGACTTCCGGACGGCTGGTGCTGCGGTCACACTGAATCCGGAGATGTCCCCGAAGCTGAGGCCGCACTCACAGGGCCAGCACAGGTTCGGCAGGCACCATGGAGGAACGGCACCAACCAGAGGAGGTCTGGAATGCGTCACTTCCCCGGTCCGGGAGGCGGCATGGGCGGCAGCAGCATGCTGTGGGGCTTCATGGGATTCATCGGCACCCTGGTGGTGCTGGCCCTGCTGGCCCTGCTCGTCGTCTTCCTGGTCAAGAAGGCCAAGCGAAAGAAGTTCGGACCCGGCGGACCCGGCCCGTGGGCCCACCACCCGAACCACCGTCCGTTCCTGCCGCCGGCCCTGCAGATCCTCGACGAACGGCTCGCCCGCGGCGAGATCGAGGTCGAGGACTACATGACCCGCAAGGCGGCGTTGCTGGGATCCCAGGGCCCGGCCACGAACGAATGGACGCCGCAGGCGGCGGCACCGAAGCCGGCGGACGAACCGAGAGCCGATCCGGGGGACGACCCCGGCATCTGAGCACCACCGACGCGGGTGACGGACGCCGCCTCCTCCCCGCCCCGCCTCGGCCCGAGGACCCGGACGACCGGATCGTCCGGGTCCTCGGCTGTTCCCTCCCGGTGCCGGGAAGGACGCCGGCCGGGAGCGATTCTTGGAGAGCGGCGCGGGGCCCGCGTAAGCTGGCCGGGTCCGCGAGGCTGGGATGGGGCCATCACCCCGGAGCTGCCGGAAGAACAGGGCCTGCGGGCCCCCACTAGAACCGGCGGCGGACGGCAACGAAGTGGGGCGTCCACACGGCGCCCAAGAAGGGTGGTACCGCGGGCCGCAGGCTCGTCCCTTCGTCGCAGGGATCGACGACGAAGGATGACAATGACCACCGATTCGACCTCCAGCGGCGCCGTCGGAACTGCCCGGCCGCGGCGGGATGACGCGGGGACCGGTCAGTACCGCGCGGTGCCCGCCATGCTCGACCTGCCCGCGATGGAGCACGAGATCCTCGACTTCTGGGCCGAGAACGGCACCTTCGCCGCCTCCCTCGAGCGGACCGCCGGCGGCAGGCCGTGGACGTTCTACGAAGGCCCGCCCACCGCCAACGGCATGCCGGGGACCCATCACATCGAGGCCCGGGTCTTCAAGGACGTGTTCCCGCGGTTCAAGACCATGCAGGGCTTCCACGTCGACCGGAAGGCAGGCTGGGACTGCCACGGGCTGCCCGTCGAGCTGGCCGTGGAGAAGGAGCTCGGCTTCAACGGCAAGCCCGACATCGAGGCCTACGGCGTCGAGGCGTTCAACGCGAAGTGCCGCGCGTCCGTCTCGCGCCACGTGGACGCGTTCACCGAGCTCACCACGCGGATGGGCTACTGGGTGAACCTCGACGAGGCGTACTGGACGATGGATCCCGGCTTCGTCGAGTCGGTCTGGTGGGCGCTCAAGCAGATCCACGCCAAGGGCCTGCTCGTCGAGGACTACCGGGTCGCGCCCTACTGCCCCCGCTGCGGCACCACGCTGAGCGACCACGAGCTCGCCCAGGGCTACGAGGACGTCACCGACCCCAGCGTCTACGTCCGCTTCCCGGTGACGTCGGGCCCGCTCGCGGGCAAGGCGTCGCTGCTGGTGTGGACGACGACGCCGTGGACGCTGGTCAGCAACACCGCCGTCGCCGTCCACCCCGACGTCACCTACGTCGTGGCCACCAAGGACTCCCCGCAGGGCGAGACCCTCGTCGTGGCCGAACCGCTGGTCGAGAAGGTGCTGGGCGAGGGGTGGGCGCTGGGACAGACGTTCCGCGGCGCGGAGATGGAGCACTGGCGCTACGCGCGTCCGCTGGACCTCGTGGAGTTCCCCGACGTCGTCGGCGGCGTCAACTACGTCGTGCTGGCCGACTACGTGACCACCGAGGACGGCACCGGCCTCGTCCACCAGGCCCCGGCGTTCGGCGAGGACGACATGGCGGTCTGCCGCGCGTACGGCCTGCCGCTGGTGAACCCGATCCTGCCCGACGGCACGTTCGAGGCCGGTCTGGACCTCGTCGGCGGGCTCTTCTTCAAGGCGGCCGACCAGGTGATCGTCGACGATCTCACCGCGCGCGGCCTGATGTACCGGGTGCTGCCCTACGACCACTCCTACCCGCACTGCTGGCGCTGCCACACGCCGCTGCTGTACTACGCCCAGCCGTCCTGGTACATCCGCACGACCGCCATCAAGGACGAACTGCTGCGCGAGAACGCCAACACCAACTGGTATCCCGAGACGATCAAGTGGGGCCGGTACGGCGACTGGCTGAACAACAACATCGACTGGGCGCTGTCGCGCACCCGGTACTGGGGGACGCCGCTGCCGATCTGGCGCTGCGCCAACCGGCACCAGACCTGCGTCGGCTCCCGGGCCGAACTCTCCGGGCTGGCCGGACGCGACCTGTCCGGGCTCGACCCGCACCGTCCGTTCGTCGACGACGTGGTGTTCGCCTGCCCCGAGTGCGGCGAGCCCTCGCACCGGGTGCCGGAAGTGATCGACGCCTGGTTCGACAGCGGCTCGATGCCGTTCGCGCAGTGGGGCTACCCGTGGCTGGAGGGCTCGAAGGAGTCGTTCGACGCCGCCTACCCCGCCGACTTCATCTGTGAGGCGATCGACCAGACCCGGGGCTGGTTCTACTCGCTGATGGCCATCGGGACGCTGGTGTTCGATGCGTCCTCGTACGCCAACGTGCTGTGCCTGGGCCACATCCTGGCCGAGGACGGCCGCAAGATGAGCAAGCACCTCGGCAACATCCTCGAACCGATCCCGTTGATGGACAAGCACGGCGCGGACGCGGTGCGCTGGTTCATGGCCGCCGGCGGCTCGCCGTGGGCGTCCCGCCGGGTGGGCCACCAGACCATCCAGGAGACCGTCCGGAAGGTCCTGATGACCTACCTCAACACGGTGTCGTTCCAGAGCCTGTACGCCCGGGCCAACGGCTGGTCCCCCGCCCGACCCGGGGTGGACCGAGTTGGGGACGGTTCTCTACTCGGTCCGCGGACCGAGTCAGGAACCGTCCCCGAC
>NZ_JASGES010000222.1:0-37101 GCF_047606205.1 Propionicimonas sp.
CCGCCCCGGCCGCGGCCAGCGCCCTGGTCGCGGAGTGCAGGTTGCCCGAACCGTAGTCCAGGACCACGACGCGGGCCGCCGTCACAGGCTTCCCTTCGTCGAGGGCACGATGCCGGCGATCCGCGGATCGATGGCCACCGCGTCGCGCAGCGCCCGGGCCAGCGCCTTGAACTGCGCCTCGACGATGTGGTGCGGGTCGCGGCCGGCGAGCAGGCGCAGGTGGACGCAGATCTGGGCGTGGAGCGCGAACGACTCGATCACATGCCTGGTCATCGAACCCGCGTAGGGGACGCCGGAGCCGCCGATCAAGGCGTACTGCTGGCCTTCCGGCTCCCCGCTGTGCACGACGTAGGGCCGGCCGGCGAGGTCGACGACACAGTGTGCGAGCGCTTCGTCCAGCGGGACCGACGCGTCCGCGAACCGGCGGATGCCGGCCTTGTCGCCGAGCGCCTCGGCGAACGCCTGGCCGAGCACGATCGCGGTGTCCTCGATGCTGTGGTGGCCGTCGATGTGCACGTCGCCGGTCGTGGTGACCTCGAGGTCGATCAGGGAGTGCTTGCCGAGGGCGGTGAGCATGTGGTCGTAGAAGCCGACCCCGGTGCTGATGCTGGTCTGCCCCGTCCCGTCCAGGTTGAGGGCGACCCGCACCTCGGACTCGCTCGTGCGGCGTTGCCTCGTGGCCGTGCGCGCGCTCATCGGATCTCCTCCAGCACCTCGGTCAGGGCGTCGTAGAACGCCTGTGTCTCCGCCGGCGTCCCTGCGGTCACCCGCAGCCAGCCCGTCGGCCCGGTCTCGCGCACCAGAACGCCGCGGTCCAGCAGCCGCTGCCACACATCATGCCGTTCGGCGAAGGGCCCGAACAGGCAGAAGTTGGCATCCGAGTCGATCACCTCGACCCCCAGTTGAGGCAGCCGCGTGAGCATCTGGTCGCGGGTCGCGCGCAGCTCGTCCACCTTCGCCAGCAGCTCGGCGGCATGCCGCAGAGCCACCTGCGCCACTGCCTGGGTCTGCGCCGACAGGTGGTACGGCAGCCGGACGATCCGGCACGCGTCCACGATCGCCGGGGCGGCGGCGAGGTAGCCGACGCGCCCGCCGGCGAGCGCGAACGCCTTGCTCATGGTGCGCGACACCACCAGATTGCCGTTCCGGTCGAGCAGGGTGAGGGCCGTCCGCCCCGGGTGCCGTGCGAACTCCTGGTACGCCTCGTCGACGACCACGATCGCGTCCGTGGCGGCCAGCACCTCCTCGATCACCGCCAGCGGCGTGCTGGTGCCGGTCGGGTTGTTCGGGGTCGTGATCACCACCACGTCGGGGCGGTGCTCGCCGATCGCGGCGAGGACGGTGGCCGCGTCGAGCGTGTAGTCGTCGGCGCGCGGGGCGGTCACGAAGCGGGTGTGGGTGTTGCGCGCGTACTCGGGGTACATCGAGTAGGTCGGGGTGAAGCTCAGCAGCGTCCGTCCGGGACCGCCGAAGGCCTGCAGCAGGTGCGTCATCACCTCGTTGGAGCCGTTGGCGGCCCAGACCTGGTCGGCCCGCAGGCCATGCCCGAGGTAGCCGGCCAGCGCGGCGCGCAGGCCGAGCGCTTCGCGGTCCGGGTACCGGTTCAGGGCGGAGGCGGCGAGCGCCTCCCCGATCTCGGCCCGCACCTGCGCGCTCGGCGGGTAGGGGTTCTCGTTCACGTTCAGCCGCACGGGCACGTCGAGCTGCGGGGCGCCGTAGGGCTCCTCCCCCACCAGCTCCGGCCGCAGCGGCAGCTCGGCGAGCGTCACGTCGGCTCTCATCTCGCCTCCTCCGGGCGCCGTACCGTCACCGCCGCGCCGTGGGCGGGCAGGTCCTCGGCCGCGGCGAAGGTCTCCACCACCCCGGCGACCTCCAGCAGTGCGGCCCGGGAGTAGTCGATCACGTGCACCTGCTTGCGGAAGCTGTGCACGTTCAGCCCCGAGGAGTGGCAGGCGCAGCCGGCCGTCGGCAGCACGTGGGTGGAACCTGCGCTGTAGTCGCCCAGCGAGACCGGGGAGTAGGAGCCCACGAAGATCGCGCCGGCGTTGCGGACGCGGGCGGCGACCGCCCGCGCATCCGCCGTCTGGATCTCGAGGTGCTCGGCGGCGTAGGCGTCCACGACGGCGACGCCCTGGTCGAGGTCGTCCACCAGCACGACGGCCGACTGGGCACCGCCGAGCGCGATCCGGATCCTCTCGGCGTGCCTGGTCGCGTCCACCTGCGGGCCGAGTTCTGCCTGCACCGCCGCGGCGAGGGCGGGCGAGTCGGTGACCAGCACGGATGCGGCCATCGGGTCGTGCTCGGCCTGGGAGATCAGGTCGGCGGCCACGAAGCGAGGCACGGCCGTGTCGTCGGCGAGGATCGCGATCTCGGTGGGTCCGGCCTCGGAGTCGATGCCGACCCGCCCGCGCAGCAGGCGCTTGGCCGCGACGACATAGATGTTGCCGGGCCCGGTGACCAGGTCGACGCCCGCGCACACACCGGGCACGCCGTAGGCGAACATGGCGATCGCCTGGGCACCGCCGACCGCGTAGACCTCATCGACGCCGAGCAGCTGGCACACGGCCAGGATGTTCGGGTGCGGCAGCCCGCCGAACGCGGCCTGGGGCGGGCTCGCCACCGCGATCGACGGCACGCCCGCGACCTGGGCCGGGATCACGTTCATCAGGACGCTGGATGCCAGCGGGGCGAGCCCGCCCGGCACGTACAGCCCGACCCGGCCGACCGGCACCAGCAGCTGCTCCACCACCGCGCCGGTGCCCAGCTCGACGTGCACGGGGGCGGCGACCGCCTCCGCCTCGGCGACCTTCCTGCGCCGGGCGATGGCTTCGCGGAAGGCTTCCCTGACCTCGGGAGCAAGGCCGGCCTCGGCGTCGGCCAGCGCGCCGCCGGGAACGCGGAAGTGCTCGGGCGCCACGTGGTCGAAGCGCAGCGAGTACTCGGCGAGGGCCTCGGCCCCGCGCTCGGCGACGGCCCGGACGATCGGGCGTACCTGCTCCACCGCGGCCTCCACGTCGAACTCCGCGCGTGGCAGCACGCTGCGATAGTCCGGCGCGCGGGTGCCGCGCAGGTCGATGGTTCTCAGCACCCGCCGATTCTACGGGCGCAGGCCCGCGCACGGTTCTCGCCGGCGGTTCGTGGGCAGGCGGCCGGGCGGAGGAATGGTTGACTACCGACATGTTCATCGGGTTCGGAACCGTGGTCAACGTCGTCACGGTGGTCGGCGGAGCCGGTCTCGGCGTCCTGGTCGGGCACCGGTTGCCCCCGCGTACCCGCGAGCTCGTCACCACGACGCTGGGCCTGTTCACCCTCGTCCTCGGCGCCCGCGGGGTCGCGTCCGGCATCTCGGAGGCGCTCGGTGCGGCGGTGGGCACCGACAGCCGTCTCCTGGTCGTACTCGGTGCGCTCCTGATCGGTGGCATCGGCGGGTCGCTGCTGCAGATCGAGAAGCGGCTGGACCGGGGAGCGGAGCTGCTCCACGACCGGTTCGCCTCGCGCACCGAGGGCGGCCGGTTCGTCGAGGGGGCCGTCACCTCGACCCTCGTGTTCTGCGTCGGCCCCCTGTCCATCCTCGGGTCGCTCTCGGACGGTCTCGGCCACGGCGCCGAGCAGCTGCTGGTCAAGGCCGTCATGGACGGTTTCGCCGCGATCGCGTTCGCGTCCTCTTTCGGCATCGGCGTGATGGCCGCGGCCCTCCCCCTGGCGCTCTACCAGGGCCTGCTCACCCTGCTCGGCCTCGCCCTGGGCAACTTCCTGCCCGCCGCGCAGCTGGACGCCCTGGGTGCGGCCGGCGGGGTGATCCTGCTCGGCCTCGGCATCCGACTGATGGGAGTCAAGCAGATCCCGGTCGGCGACCTGCTGCCCGCGCTGGTCGCCGCTCCCGCGATCGTCGCGATCGTCGGCCTGTTCCGCTGATGGCGGGCGGCACGCCGGCGACCGAAGCGCTCGCCCGGGAAGGAGTCGGATTCGTCCTGCACCCGTACGCGCACGACCCCGACGCCAGGAACTACGGCGACGAGGCCGCGGGGGCGCTCGGCGTCGACCCGCTGCGGATCTTCAAGACCCTGGTCGTGGACGTCGGCGCGGCGAGGCCAGAGCTGGCTGTCGCCGTCGTCCCGGTCGCGGGGCAGCTCAGCCTCAAGCACCTCGCCGCGGTGCTCGGCGCGAAGCGGGCCGCCATGGCGGAGCCCGCCCTCGTCGCTCGCAGCACCGGCTACGTGCTGGGCGGGGTCTCGCCGTTGGGGCAGAAGAACCCTCTGCCGACGGTGATCGACGAGACCGCGCAGCTGTGGGACACGATCTACGTCTCGGCCGGGCGGCGCGGCCTCCAGGTGGAGCTCTCCCCCGACGACCTCGCCCGCGCCGTCGGCGCCCGCTTCGCCGACATCGCCCGCTGAACCGGGTCAGGCGGCCAGCGCCGCTGACAGGGCTTCGCGCCCGCGGGCCAGGGACTCCCGCAGCAGGCGGTCCTGCTCGTGGCGCAGGTCGTCGAACGGCAGCCTCGGCAGGCCGTCGGTGACGGCCTGCCAGGACAGCTCTCCGATCACGCGCTGTGAGACGACCGCGTCCTGCATCTCGCCCAGCGCCTCGGTGACCGCCTCCCAGAGCGCCCGCGCCCGCTCGGCCCGCTCGCCGAGGACCGGCACCAGGAGCTCGGCGCCGTACCGGGCGGTCTTCGCCGCCTTGCGGACCTCGTGCCACCGGGTCAGGTCGCCGGGACGCGCGGCGGCGTGCGCGGCCAGCCGCCGGACCCGCTCCACCGCGGCGTCGAACATCGGCGGCAGCACCACCGCGGCCTGCTCCTGGGCCATCACGTCCAGCCGGGGGGCGGCCACCAGTTGCGCGAGGTCCAGCTGGAGCCGCTCGTAGCGATCGGTGCCCATGCTCTCCACCAGCTGCCGATGGACGCGGTCGTGAGCCGCCGCCAGCGCTGCCTCGATCCGCGCGGCCACGACCTCGCGGTCGCCGGGCGCCAGGACCGGGACGGACGCCTGCAGCCGCTCCCGCAGCACCTCCGCGTCCCTCGGCGCGCCGAGTTCCTCCGCATGCCAGCGCAGCTCCTTCCGGAGCGCCTTCGTGGTGCCGTGGCCGAACACGCCGGCGTAGGTGCGCAGGGCACTGCGCAGGCGCCGGGTCGCGACCCGGCTGCGGTGGACGGCATCCGGGGCGTCCTGGCGGACCGCCTCCTCGCGGTCCTGCAGGACGCCGACCTGCTGGGCGATGTAGGCGAGCACGGCGCCCCGGGCGGAGTGGTCGGGCGAGAGCGCCTGCACCATCGCCTCGTCCAGGGCACGGGCGATCTTCGACCCGGTGGCGGCGCGATGGATCCCGGCGGCCGCCAGCACCGCTTCGACCCGGTCGAGCACGCCGTGATCACCCTCGACCAGCTCGACCTCCGCCTCCCACCAGTCCTGCTCGTGGTCGCCCACCGTCGCCCGGACCTGGTCGACACAGGTGGTCGCCAGCACGGCGTCCCCCGGACCGAGGAGTTGCTGTTCCCTGCGCCGCGTTCGCAGGATCGCCACCGGCACCACCGGGGCGCCCTCGAGCACGTCCTCCACGCGTTCCCGGAAGGCGGCAGGGAGCCGTCGCCGCTCCACCGGTTCGTGGAGCTCGATCCGCTCGTCCGGGCGATCCCCGGGCAGCTTGAGGTGCCACCCCTCGTCGTTGCCGCCGACCCTGCGCCGGATCACCCGCCACGCACGGGTGAGCCGGTAGTCGGGTGCGTCGTAGTAGGTGGCCTCGAGCACGAACTCCTCGGCCGGTCCGGGGCGGCCGACCGCGGTGAGGGAGGGTAGTTCCTGCCCGCGGCGCAGGGCGTACTTGCGCTCTGCCTCGACCTGACGCTCCATGCTCAGCCCGTGGTCTCCTCGGGCACGGTCAGCACGCCGCGCTCGTCGACCGTTCCGCTCTCCGTCGCACCCGACCCCACCGGCTGGCGCCGCGGGTGGCGCCGCCGCGAGGAGGCGTCCTCGTCGTCCGGGCCCAGGGAGGAGATCAGCAGGACCGGGGTGATCGCCGCGAACCCCCACACGGCCAGGGCCGACACGGCCCGTAGCCGCAGCGCGGCGGGGATCACCGAACCCGGCTCGGCGGCGGCGATCCGCTCGGCCTCCGAACCCGGGCCCAGCAGCTGACCGACCTGCCAGCACACCACGCCGGCGAGCAGCCCTGCCGCCACCGCGAGGATCGCGGTCGGCCAGCCCAGCGGGCGGAACCACTTCCAGGTGACCAGTCCCAGGCCGACGCCGACCAGCGCACCGGTGATCACGAACCAGATGTCGGCCGACACGATCTGGGTCACCCCGCGCTCGCTCATCACCGCGCTGCTGGAGCTGGCGTCGATCCGCCAGGTCGGGAGGGTCACCACCGAGGCCCAGAAGACCGCGCTCAGTCCTCCCACCACGGCGGAGAGGCCGGCCAGCAGGGCGACCCAGAGCACGACCGAGGTGTCGGCGTCACGCCGGGATTCCACCGGCTGCTCCTCGGTGATCGTGGTGCTCACGCGGCAAGCCTAAGCGTTCACGCAGGACGGTCCCAAAAGCGCTTTCAGGTCGGCCATCAGAGGACGCGAGGGTGCCACCCGCAGTCCCTCGTCGAGCTTCCACACCTTCGCGCCGTTGGTCGCCGACACCAGGCGAACCCGCACCTCGGTGGGGCCGGGATGGGCGCGCAGCACGTGCCGCAGCTGCTCCACGACGGCCGGCGTGCAGCGGACGGCCGGCAGCTGGATGACCAGGGGTCCGGACGGGCCTTCGGAGACGTCGGGGAACGCGATCTCCTGGCCGGTCATCTCCACGCTCTCGTCCTTGCTGCGGACGCGGCCCTTGATCCGCACCACCGTGTCGGTGGCCAGCGACGCCGCAACGGTGGCGTACACCTTCGGGAACAGCAGCACCTCGATCGCCGACTCGAGGTCCTCCACCGTGGCGATCGCCCACAGGTCGCCGTTCTTGGTCTGCTTGCGCTGCACCTGGGTGATCATCCCGGCGATGCTCACCATGCCGTCACGCGGGCCGTCGTCCGCGCGCAGCTGGCCGATGCTGAGATCGCGCTGCGCCGCCAGGATGTGCTCGAGGCCCTGCAGCGGGTGGTCGCTCACGTACAGGCCGAGCATCTCCCGCTCGAAGCCGAGCCGGACCCGCTTGTCCCACTCCGGCACGTCGGGGACCGGCGTCGCCGCGATCTTCTCCGTGGTGCCGAAATCGCCGAAGAGGTCGTCCTGCCCGTTCGCCTGGTTGCGCTTGAGGTCGATCACCTCATCGACCTTGCGCTCGAAGCACTCCATCAGGGCGCGCCGGGTGTGACCCAGGGAGTCGAACGCTCCGGCCTTGATCAGCGACTCGATCACGCGTTTGTTGCAGACGACGAGCGGCACCTGGTCGAGGAAGTCGTTGAAGTCCGTCGCCGGTCCTCGCTCGGTCCGCGCCTCGACGATCCCCTTCACCACGTTGTCGCCGACATTCCGGATCGCGGCCAAGCCGTAGCGGATGTCCTGCCCGACAGGAGTGAACATGCCGTCGGAGGAGTTCACGTCCGGGGGCAGCACACGGATGCCCATCCGGCGGCACTCGCCGAGGTAGAGCGCCGTCTTGTCCTTGTCGCTCTTCACACTCTCCAGCAGCGCGGCCATGTACTCGGCCGGGTAGTTGGCCTTCAGGTAGGCCGTCCAGTAGGACACCACGCCGTAGGCGGCCGAGTGCGCCTTGTTGAAGGCGTACGCGGCGAAGGGGACCATGATCTCCCACAGCTTGTTGATCGCCGCGTCGGAGAACCCCCGCTCCCGCATACCGGTGCTGAACGGCTTGAACTCGGCCTCGAGCACCTCCTTCTTCTTCTTGCCCATCGCGCGGCGGAGCAGGTCGGCCTGACCGAGGCTGTAGCCGGCCACCCGCTGTGCGATCTGCTGGATCTGCTCCTGGTAGACGATCAGGCCGTAGGTGGTGTCCAGGATGTCGGCCAGCGGTTCGGCGAGCTCGGGATGGATCGGCTCGACCTTCTGCCTGCCGGTCTTGCGCAGGGCGTAGTTCGTGTGGCTGTCGGCACCCATCGGGCCGGGACGGTACAGCGCGATCGTCGCCGAGATGTCCTCGAAGTTGTCCGGGCGCATCAGCTTCAGCAGGGAACGCAGCCCGCCGCCGTCGAGCTGGAACACGCCCAGGGTCTCCCCCGACGCCAGCAGCTCGTAGGCGGGACGGTCGGTCATGTCGCGGCGCAGCTCGTCCAGGTCGAGGTCGATGCCGCGGTTGGCCTTCACGTTCTTCACCGCGTCGTCGAGAATGGTCAGGTTCCGCAGGCCGAGGAAGTCCATCTTGACCAGGCCGAGGCTCTCGCAGCTCGGGTAGTCGAACTGCGTGATGATCTGCCCGTCCTGCTCGCGCTTCATGATCGGGATGACGTCGATCAGGGGGGCCGAGGACATGATCACGCCGGCGGCATGGACACCCCACTGCCGCTTCAGGCCCTCGATGCCGCGGGCCGTGTCGACGACCAGCTTCACCTCGGGCTCGCTCTCGTACAGCTCGCGGAACTCCGTGCCCTCGCCGTAGCGGTCGTGGCCGGGGTCGAAGACGTAGGGCAGGGGCAGGTCCTTGCCCTGCACCGGCGCAGGGTAGGCCTTGGTGATCTTCTCCCCCAGCGAGAACGGCATGCCGAGCACGCGGCCGGCGTCCTTGATCGCCTGCTTGGCCTTGATCGTGCCGTAGGTGACGATCTGGCAGACCCGGTCGTCGCCGTACTTCTCGGTGACGTAGCGGATCACTTCGCCGCGCCGGCGGTCGTCGAAGTCCACGTCGAAGTCGGGCATCGATGGACGCTCGGGATTGAGGAAGCGCTCGAAGATCAGGCCGTGCGGCACCGGGTCGAGGTCGGTGATGCCCATCGCGTAGGCGCACATCGAGCCCGCTCCGGAGCCGCGGCCCGGCCCGACCCGGATGCCGTTGCGCTTGGCCCAGTTGATGAAGTCCGCGACAACGAGGAAGTACCCGGGGTACCCCTTGCCGATGATCACGTCCTCCTCGTAGGTGGCCTGGGCGATCGCATAGTCGGGGACGCCGTCGGGGTACCGGCCGGCGAGCCCACGGTTGACCTCCTTGATGAACCAGGACGCCTCGGTCTCCCCCGCGGGGACGGGGAACTGCGGCATGTAGGTACCGGTGCCCTCCTCGAACGAGGTGGAGCACCGCTCCGCGATGGCGAGGGTGTTGTCGCACGCCTCGGGCAGGTTGCTGAACAGCGCCCGCATCTCGGCCGGTGACTTCAGGTAGTAGCCGTTCCCGTCGAACTTGAACCGGTTGGGGGTGTCCTTGTTGGAGCCTGCCGACACGCACAGCAGCGTGTCGTGGTCCTCGGAGTCCTCCGCGCGCACGTAGTGCAGGTCGTTGGTTGCCACCAGCGGGAGGTCGAGCTCCTTCGCCAGCCGCAGCAGGTCGGAGCGGACGCGGTTCTCGATGGCCAGGCCGTGGTCCATCAGCTCGACGTAGAAGTTCCCGGCCCCGAAGATGTCGCGGAACTCCGCCGCCGACTCCACCGCCTGCCGGTACTGGCCGAGCCGCAGGTAGGTCTGCACTTCTCCCGAGGGGCACCCTGTGGTCGCGATCAGCCCTGCGTGGTAGCGGTTCAGCAGTTCGCGGTCGGCGCGCGGCTTGTAGAAGAAGCCCTCCAGCGAACTCAGCGAGCTCAGCCGGAAGAGGTTGTGCATGCCGGCCGAGTCCTGCGCCCAGATCGTCATGTGCGTGTAGGCGCCCTTGGATGCGACGTCGTCGCCCGTCCCGTCGCCGAACTGGACACGCTTGCGCTCGCTGCGATGGGTCTTCGGCGTGAGGTATGCCTCCAGGCCGACGATCGGCTTGACCGGGGAATCCTTGGCGATCTTGTAGAACTCGTAGGCACCGAACATGTTGCCGTGGTCGGTGACGGCGATGGCGCTCATCCCCAGCTCCGCGGTCCGCGACACGAGGCCTTTCAGGCGGGCGGCCCCGTCGAGCATCGAGTACTCCGAGTGGCAGTGCAGATGGACGAAATCGCTCGACACGCTGACCCACGACCTCCGGGCAGGAATTGGTTCTGGAAACCGGGACACGCTGGGGGAAGTCAGCGAGTACTCACCATAACCCGGGCCGCTGACGGCTCCGGACACCGACGCACCACCAGGGTCGTGATCAGGCACCCAGCAGTTCTGCCAGCTTGCCCATCGTGCGGAGGTTGCGCGCCGTCCCCATCGCAGGGCGGAGCGCGCCGACCAGGCCGGCGGCCAGACGTGAGGCCGCCTGGCCGTCGGGGAAGTCGGCGTAGAGGTCGGTGCCGGTGGCCGCGATCGAGAAGCGCTCCCTGCCCTGGGCGAGCTCGGCGAGCCGGCGCGGCGCCAGGTCTCCCACCGCCCGGTCACAGCACACGATCACGGCCCGTGCCGGATCGCTGCCGGCGTAGGGGTTGGCGTCCAGGAGTTCGCGCAGCGCCCGGCCGGTCCGCAGCACCACGTCCACCCGGATCGCGAGCTCCCGCTCCACGGCCCGGCGCAGCGCGGGCACGGCCTCCGCGTCCGGCAGCGGCGAGCCGAACAGCAGGTTGCCCGACTGCAGGTGGGTGGCGACGTCCGTCCAGCCCAGACCTTCCGCGACCTCCCGAAGGTCGGCCATCGCCAACCGGCGGTGCGGCCCCAGGTTCACCCCGCGCAGCAGCGCGACGCGCAGGGCGGGGAGCCGAGCTGTGCTGGTGACCATGGGGGAATCCTTGCCGCCCGAGCCGCGGGAGTGAAGTCCGTTCGCCGGTCGGTGGACGCCAAAGACGCCCGGCCCGTTCCCTCGTGCCTCTCGTCGTCTCCGCGCGAGCCCGTCGTCCTGGACTGGTCTCCTAGGGGTTTCGGGCCAGGTAGGCGAGCACGGCCAGCACCCGGCGGTGGCCGGCTTCGGGGAGGATGCCCAACTTGTTCATGATCGCGGTGGTGTGGGTCTCCACCGTCCGCTCGGCGATGGACAGCTCCGTGGCGATGCCGGCGTTCGTGCGTCCCTGAGCCATCAGCGAGAGGATCTCGCGCTCGCGGTCGGTCAGTCCGGCCAGCGGGTCCTTGGCGCGACCGCGATTGAGCAGCCGGGCCACGATCGTGGGGTCGATCACCGTCTCGCCCTCGGTGAGCCGGCGCAGGGCGTCGACGAGGACGGGGCCGTCCGCCACCCGGTCCTTCAGCAGGTAGCCGACGGACTCGGGCTGATCCTGCAGGACGCTGAGCGCCCAGGACGCCTGCAGGTGCATCGACAGCACCAGCACCGCCGTGTCGGGGAAGTCGGTGCGGATAGCCCGCGCCGCCGCGATGCCCTCGTCGGTCTGCGTCGGTGGCATCCGGATGTCGACGACGGCCGCGTCGGGGTGCAGCTCACCGACGGCGGCCAGCAGGGACGCGGCGTCGCCCACCTCCACGACGACCTCACAGCCGGCGCGGCGCAGCACCTCACAGATGCCGGTGCGCACCAGGTACGCGTCATCGGCCACCACCACTCGCACGACGCCATCATCCCAGCCGTGGGTGTGAGGGCATCCGTGCTGGCCCGCGCCCCGCGCGGCGCCGATACGCAGGACAGCCCCGATGTGGGCAGCGCCTCAGGAGGCGACACTTTCCGAGAAGGACCATCAGGAGGTTCGAAATGAAGCCCAACCCGCTCCTCGTCGCGGCAACGGCCGCGATGCTCGCCCTTTCCGCATGCAGCTCCGGCACCGCCGACAAGGCCGGGGTCACCACGCCCGTGGTGCTGTCCCTGGGCAGCACGGACACCGGCACCGAGGACATTCCGCACGTCCAGGCCTTCGTGGACGCGGTGAGCGCCCTGACCAACGGCCGGATCACCGTCCGGGTCAGCTCGATCGGCACGCCTCCGGACGGCCGGACCGCCGACCTCAACGCGATCGACCAGGTCAAGAGCGGAAAGTACGCCTTCGGGTGGGTCGGGACGCGGTCCCTCGCGGCTGGCGGCATGCCCGCCTATGCCGCCCTCGGGGCGCCGATGCTGATCGACAACTACCCGCTGGAGCGGGCGGTGGTCATGGACAAGGGAGTGCTGGAAGCGCTGCTGCCCGACACCGAGGCCGCGACCGGCGTCACCCCGCTCGCCCTGCTGGCCGATCGGCTGCGCGTCCCCTACTCCGGGGCCAAGCCGCTGACGGGCCCCGACGACTACAAGGGCAAGACGGTGTGGATAACGACCGGCTCGGTCGAGCAGGAAGCCGCCTTGGCAGCCCTGGGCGCGAAGCCGGCTCAGGCCAGCGCCGGGTCGAGCCTCAACGCGAGCCTGAGCTCCGGGGATACGGACGCGGTCATCTTCGACCCCGGCTACACCAGGGACAACGGGATGAGTCCGAAGTCGATGACGGCGAACGTGGTGTTCTGGCCGAGGACCGTCCTGCTGATCGCCAATCCGGCAGCCCTCGCGGCGCTGGATCCCGCTGATCGGGCGCTCGTCCAGCAGGCGGCGGCGAAGGCCGTCCAGGCGTCGCTGACCATCGGCGACGACGACGCGGAGATCACTGCCCAGCAGTGCGCTCTCGGCCTCAAGGTGGTCGCAGCCTCCTCGACCGAACTCACCGCGCTGCGCGCAGCCGTCCAGCCGGCGTACGACAAGCTGGCCGCCGACGCGGCGACCCGCGGGCTGCTCGACCGGATCGCCGCGCTCAAGAAGGCCTTCCCCGCGATGCCGCCGACGGTGCCGGCCGGCTGCTCGGGCGGGACCACCACCACGAACGAGACCCCGAGCGCGCCCCCGACGCCGGTGTTCACGCCGGGTCCGACGCCGCTCGACGGCACCTACCGGGTGGACATCTCCGAGGCGGACGTGCGGGCGGTCGGGTTCACCGAGACCACGATGCCGGACGGCAGTGGCTGCCCGGTGGAGAACTGCATCACCGAGAACGTCGGGCTGTACACGACGACGTTCGCCAACGGCACCGAGAAGGCCACTCAGCGTTCCGGGGCGCACATCAACGATGCGAGCTGGGAGGGACGCTATGTGGTCGACGGTGATCACGTGACGGTTCAGGAGGAGGACCACAAGCCCTACCGGTACGCGTGGTCGATCGGGACGGACGGGGCTCTCACGCTCACGCCGGATCCGAAGCTTCCCGACGGTCACCCGGGGCTGTGGAACCTGTGGGTCCGTCCGCTCACCCGAGTGAAGTGATCGGCAGCCGCAGGCGCAGCGTCCCCGGCGCGACGTCGACCGTTCCGCCGAGCAGCCCAACCCGGTCCAGTTCGCCCCCTAGCTCCGGGACCACCGGATCGGCCCAGGCGGCGGTGGCAACCACGTCACCGCCGTCTTCGCCGAGTGTGAAGGTGACCGGACCACTGGCCGGCGTGAGCACCGAGATCAGCACCCGGTAGGCGGTCAGTTCGACGCGGGCCGGCCAGCGGCGTCCCGCAGGCGCGTCCACCAAGACCGGGACGCCGGTGGCATCCCCGGCGGCAGCCAGCGCTTCGGACAGCCCGCCCGTGGCCAGCTCGGCCGAGGCGACCCCGTGCGAGATCGCGCGGAGCTCCTCGGACGCCTGCCGCACCAGCGGAGCTGCTCGCATCGCCGCCGACTCTCCGGCCAGGCTGAGTTCGATCGACGCGGCCAGCACCAGGTGCTGGGCGCCGTCGTGCAGGTCGCGCTCCCACCGTGCGCGGGCCGCGTCCCAGGCGTCCAGGGAGTGGGCCTGGGCAGTGCGCAGTTCGGTGAGTCGCGCGCGGAGGCCGGCGGTGAGTTCGGCGTTGGCTGCCAGCAGCGCGGCACCGGGCGAGGGTCCACGGACGTCGGCGGCGAAGGTCTCCGGACGCGTGGTGGCCAGTCGCGAGACCAGCTCGGCGAGCCGTTGCCGCCGCTCGGCCGTCCGGGTGGACGTCGCGACGAGGAGGGCGGCGTGCCACGCCATGCCGGCGCTGAGGAGCGCGACCGGCCACCACTCCTGGGCGGGCACCAGGCCGGTGAGGGCGGCTCCGGCCGCGAGGAGGATCGATGCTGCGGTTCCGGGGTGTGGCCGGCGCCGGGTCGCCTGAACGACCACGGCGAGGACGGCCGCGATCACCAGCACCACCCGGTCGCCGACGGCCTGCGACCAGGTTCGGTCCAGAAACGCTGGATGCAGCGGGTTGGCCGCACAGATCCACGTGCACCCGAGGTCGGCGATCGGCTGCCAGGCCAGCAATTCGACGAACGACACAGCTCCGGTGATCCACAGACCGGCCCGGACGGCGGAGCGGGCCGGCCCGCTCCCCGGCGGTGCCGCCAGCAGCGCCACGACGGGCAGCTGATGGACACCGGCATGGGCCAGCAGCCGAACCACCGCCGGCGCGCCGTTCCACGCGGCGACCGCAGGCAACGGCAGCAGCAGGACGACCGCGAGCAGCGGCCCCCACCCGGCGACCCCGGTCGCTGCGGCGGTGACGACGGCGATCGCCAGGGCCAGGGTCGCCGCGCCCAGCAGCAGTTGCAGCCACGGACGCTGCCACAACGCCCACGCTGCGTCGTCGCTCGCGTCGGCTGCCCAGGTGGCGTACCCGCCGATCATCAGCGCCAAGGCCTGGACCCCGATCAGCCCCGCCCCGCCACGGACGCTCATTGCGGCACCTCAGCGAGCAGGACACTGCCACCGGACGGGACGGCCTGCAGCGCCAGGCGTCCCCCGATCATGCCGAGTCGCTCCGCCAGGTTGGTCAGGCCGACACCCGGCGGCACGTCGGCAGCCCGTCCGATGCCGTCGTCGGTGATCCGCAGCGCGACCCCGCCGTCGGTGCTGGTCAGCTCGATGCTCGCCCGGCTCGCCTCGGCGTGCTTCAGGACGTTGGCGATACCCTCCGCGCAGACGAACCAGAGGGTGCGCGCGGTGACGTCATCGACCTCCACCGGCTCCAGCGACGTCTCGATGCGCAGCGAGCGGGGAACGCCCCTGCGGAGGTCGTCGATGGCCGTGGCCAGCTCGGCGTTGATCGGCGCTGGGCCCGGTCCGAGCCGATCTCCGAAGTCGCGCAGCTCGGTGATCGCGAGCTCCAGCCGGTCCCGGGCGGTGGCGCAGGACTGGTCCTCGGCGGGGAGTTCGGCCCGGGCGGAGGTGAGCAGCCGCAGCGGCCCGGCGGAGAGCCGGGTGGCGAGCAGCGCCCGCTGCCGGTCGTCGGCGGCCAGCGCCCGGCGTCCCGCTGCTTGGATCTGGGCGAGGGTCGCCGCGAGGTTGTCGTTGAGCCGCTGGTGTTCGAAGCCGAGCCGGACGGCCTCGCGGACGGCGTCGCCCAGTTCGGGATCCTCGGCGAGGGTGCGACTGCGGACGGCGACCGCCGAGCCATCGGGCATCCGAACGAGGAGGTCGTCGGGACGGGCGGGGGTCGCGTCCGGCGTCCACAGGGTCAGTGCCGGGTCGCCGAGCGTCTCGGCCAGGGCCCGCTCGAGCCGCCGGGTGCCGGTCTCGGTCGCCGGCCCGGCCTCGGCGTCCCCGTCCGGCTCCGTGCGCAGCCACCACCAGGCGATCGCGGCCGCGCTCGTCGGGAGGAGCACGGCGTAGGCCAGATCGAGCGCCACCCCGATCGCCGGATCGACCAGACCGGCCGAGGCGGCCGCGACGTGGAGGCCGAGCAGGCAGAGCAGCGGGAGCGTGAACGCCAGCGACCGGCGGGCCGCGGCGGCCGCGCTTGGGCGGCCGGGACGCGTCCCGGTGAGGACAGCTGCCGCCACCAGCAGGACCCGATGGACGTCGCCGGTGCCGGCCACCAGATCGGCGAGGAACCAGCTGGCGGCCGCCGCGAGGAGCAGCCCGGCGAGCAGCCGGTCGCGCCGGACGGGGATCGCCGCCGCCCCGGTGGCGATCCCGGCGGTGAGGTTCACCAGTTGCTGCCACAGCGGACCGCCGGAGGCAGCCGAGGCCACCCCGCCGAGGGCGAGGCCGCCGCCGAGCAGGGCCAACACCGATGCCACGGCGCTCGGGCCCGCGTGCCGGTTCCGCATGCGAGCACTCTAGGGGGGTCGCCGCCGGGCCGCGGTCCTCGCACTTGTTGCCCTGGGCCGACGCAACCCCTGGTCGGTCTTCGGGCCACGGGCCCCGCGTCGCGCGGCTCAGGCGGTCGGTTCGATATAGCTGGTGGGGGTTACCACCCCGTCGACGACGACGTTGGTGTCGGCGGCGGCGGCGATGTCGGTGTTCTGCCAGCTCACGCACAACCACGTGCCGTCGGCGAGGCGGGTGAGCACGACGGTGGCCACGCCACGCCGGGCGGGGGCGGTCTCGCCGGCCGGGTTCTTCTGACCCTCGATCCGCCAGCGGGCGAGCACGACCGCCCCGTCCTCGCCGATCAGGCGCTGGCTGAGCTTCTCCACCGTGAACTCCGAGCCCGCGAACCAGTCGGCGAAGCCACGCCGCAGCGCCCGCTCGATCGAAAGGCGGCTGGTCCACCACAGACCCACGACGTTCACGAAGTCCGCGTCCTCGGCGAACAGCTCCGCCACCGCCCCGGCGTCGCGGTCGTTCCACGCGCCGGCGAACCTGGTCACCATGTCCAGCGGCGCCTTGATCGGCGTCGGCCCGGACGGCAGGGGCAGGCGGGGCGTGAGCGCGGCCAGCTTCTTCAATTGCTTGAGTCGCTTCTTCGACGCCATCGCGCCCACCCCGCTAGACCACGAGCGGACGGTCGGTCGGCAGGATCGGCTTGGGCAGCCGGGACGCGCCCTGGAGGAAGGCGTCCACACCGTTCGCGCAGGACCGCCCCTCCGCGATCGCCCAGACGATCAGCGACTGGCCGCGGCCGGCGTCGCCGCAGACGAACACCCGATCGGCGCTCGTGGCGAAGTCGGCGTCCCTGACGATGTTCCCCCGCGGGTCGAGCTCGAGCTCGAGCTGCTCGACGAGGCCCTCCCGCTGCGGCCCGGTGAAGCCCATCGCCAGCAGGACCAGTTGCGCGGGGAGGAAGCGCTCGCTCCCGTCCACCACCTCGAAGCGGCCGTTCACCATCCGGACCTCGTTGAGGTTCAGGCCGGTCACGCTGCCGGAGTCGTCGCTGGCGAACTCGGTGGTCGAGACCGAGTACAGCCGCTCGCCCCCCTCCTCGTGCGCGGAGGACACCCGGAAGGTCATCGGATAGGTGGGCCAGGGTTGGTTGGCCGGACGCTCCTGCGGCGGCGTCGGCATGATCTCGAGCTGGGTGATCGAGCGCGCGCCCTGCCGGATCGACGTGCCCAGGCAGTCCGCGCCGGTGTCGCCGCCGCCGATGATCACCACGTCCTTGCTGTGCGCGGTGATCTGGTCGGCGACCTCCTGGCCGAGGGCGGCGCGGTTGGCCTGCGGGAGGAACTCCATCGCCTGGTGGATGCCGGCGAACTCACGGCCGGGCACCGGGAGGTCCCGCGCGAGGGTGGAGCCGATCGCCAGGACGACGGCGTCGAAGCGCTCGAGCAGCTGCTCTCCGGTGATGTCGACGCCGATGTTCACCCCGGTCTTGAAGACCGTGCCCTCCAGCCGCATCTGCTTGAGGCGACGGTCGAGAACCTGCTTCTCCATCTTGAACTCGGGGATTCCGTAGCGGAGCAGGCCGCCGATCGCGTCGGCCCTCTCGTACACGACCACCGTGTGGCCGGCGCGGGTGAGCTGCTGCGCCGCAGCGAGCCCGGACGGGCCGGAGCCGATCACCGCGACCGTCTTGCCGGTCTGCCACGCCGCGGTCTCCGCGATCACCCTGCGGTCGTCCCAGCCGCGATCGATGATCGCGACCTCGACGTTCTTGATGGTCACCGGATCCCGGTTGATTCCGACCACGCAGGCCGTCTCGCACGGCGCAGGGCACAGTCGCCCGGTGAACTCGGGGAAGTTGTTCGTCGCGTGCAGCCGGTCGAGCGCGCCTCGCCAGTCGTCGCGCCAGACCATGTCGTTCCACTCGGGGATCAGGTTGCCCAGCGGACAGCCCTGGTGGCAGAACGGGATGCCGCAGTCCATGCAGCGACCGGCCTGCTTGCTGATGATCGGCAGCACCGCCTTGCCGGGGCTGCCGGGGTACACCTCGTTCCAGTCGTGGATGCGTTCGGCGACCGGGCGGCGCTCGGCCACCTGGCGCGGCGTCGTCATGAAACCTCTGGGATCAGCCATGCGAGGCCTCCATCATCAGCTTGACCGTGGTCTCCTCGTCCAGCCCCGCCAGCTCCGCGTCGGCGCGCGCCTTGAGGACCCGCGCGTAGTCACGCGGCATCAGGGTGGTGAACCGCGGGCGTAGTTCGTCGTCGGACAGTTTGAGCAGGCGCTCCGCGACCCCGGACCCGGTCTCCTCCAGGTGCCTGACCAGGAGCTCGCGTACCCGGACCAGTTCGTCGTCGCCCAGCGGGAGCGGGTCGACCAGTTCCGTGTTCAGCCGTGCCACGTTCAGGTCCAGGATCCACGCCACGCCCCCGGACATGCCGGCGGCGATGTTGCGTCCGGTCTGGCCGAGGATGAGCACCTCGCCACCGGTCATGTACTCGCAGGCGTGGTCGCCGACACCCTCGACGACCGCGGTGGCACCGGAGTTCCGGACGCAGAACCGCTCGCCGACCTGGCCGCGGATGAACAGCTCGCCACTGGTGGCGCCGTAGCCGATCACGTTGCCCGCGATGATCTGCTCCTCGGGCACGAACGGCGCGTTCTTGTGCGGACGCAGGATCAGCCGGCCGCCGGACAGCCCCTTGCCGAAGTAGTCGTTCGAGTCGCCCACCAGTCGCAGCGTGACACCACGGGGCAGGAACGCGCCGAAGCTCTGTCCCGCGGTGCCCCGCAGGGTGAGGTCGATCGTGTTCTCCGCCAGCCCCTCGCCGTTGGTCGCCTTCGTCACGTGGTGGCCGAGGATGGTGCCCACCGTGCGGTCCACGTTGCGGACGGTCAGGTCGGCGCGCACCAGCTCGCCGTGATCGAGCGCGGGGCGGGAGATCTCGACCAGCTGCACGTCCAGCTTCTCCTCCAGCCCGTGGTCCTGCGTGGTGACGCAGTGCAGCGGCGCGCCCTCGGGCAGGTCCACCCGGTGCAGCACCGGAGCCAGGTCGAGGCCCTGGGCCTTCCAGTGCTCGATCGCCTTCCTGGTCTGCAGCACCTCGACGTGGCCGACGGCCTCCTCGATCGTGCGGAAGCCCAGCGCGGCCAGGTGCTCACGCACCTCCTGCGCGATGAACTCGAAGAAGTTCACGACGAAGTCGGCGTGGCCGTTGTACCGCGCCCGCAGGTCCGGGTTCTGGGTCGCGACGCCCACCGGGCAGGTGTCCAGGTGGCAGACCCGCATCATCACGCAGCCGGACACCACCAGCGGGGCGGTGGCGAAGCCGAACTCCTCCGCGCCGAGCAGCGCGGCGATCACCACGTCCCGCCCGGTCTTCAGCTGGCCGTCGGCCTGCACGACGATCCGGTCCCGCAGCCCGTTCAGCAGCAGGGTCTGCTGGGTCTCGGCCAGGCCGAGTTCCCAGGGACCGCCCGCGTGCTTGAGCGAGGTCAGCGGCGCCGCTCCGGTGCCGCCGTCGTGGCCCGAGATCAGCACCACGTCGGCCTTGGCCTTCGACACCCCGGCCGCGACGGTGCCAACGCCGACCTCCGCGACCAGCTTCACGTGGACGCGCGCCGCGGGGTTCGCACACTTCAGGTCGTGGATCAGCTGCTTGAGATCCTCGATCGAGTAGATGTCGTGGTGCGGCGGGGGCGAGATCAGGCCGACGCCCGGCGTCGAGTGGCGGGTCTTCGCCACCCACGGGTACACCTTCTGGCCGGGTAACTGGCCGCCCTCGCCGGGCTTGGCGCCCTGGGCCATCTTGATCTGCAGGTCGGTGGCGTTGGTCAGATAGTCGCTGGTCACGCCGAAGCGCCCGGACGCGACCTGCTTGATCGCGCTGCGCCGCGCCGGGTCGTGCAGCCGGTCGGTGTCCTCGCCGCCCTCGCCGGTGTTCGACTTCGCGCCGAGCCGGTTCATCGCGATCGCGAGGGTCTCGTGCGCCTCCTGGCTGATCGAGCCGTAGCTCATCGCACCGGTGGAGAAGCGCTTCACGATCTCGCTGACTCCTTCCACCTCCTCGATCGGCAGCGGCTCCCGATCGGAGGCGAACTCGAGCAGTCCCCGCAGCGTCATCAGCCGCTGCGCCTGGTCGTCCACCCTGGCCGTGTAGGCCTTGAAGACGTCGTAGCGCTTCTGCCGCGTGGCGTGCTGCAGCCGGAACACCGTCTCCGGGTCGAACAGGTGCGGCGGGCCCTCCCTGCGCCACTTGTACTCGCCGCCGCCGGACAGGGTGCGGTGCGGCAGCGGGATGCCGTCGGGCGGGTAGGCCCTGGCGTGCCGGCGGGCCACCTCCCCGGCGATCTCGTCGAGACCGATGCCCTCCACCCTGCTGGTGGTGCCGGTGAAGTACCGCTCGACCAGTTCGCCGGACAGCCCGAGCGCCTCGAAGATCTGGGCACCGGTGTAGGAGGCGATCGTCGAGACACCCATCTTCGACATCACCTTCAGGACGCCCTTGCCGAGCGCCTTGCGAACGTTGGACACCGCCTTCTCCGGGTCGACCTTCACCAGCCACTCGCGCCGGGCGAGGTCCTCTGCCGACTCGAAGGCCAGGTACGGGTTGACGGCCGCCGCACCGTAGCCGATCAGCAGCGCGACGTGGTGCACCTCACGGACGTCGCCGGCCTCCACGATCAGACCGACCTGTGTGCGGGCCTTCTCCCGAACCAGGTGGTGGTGGATCGCCGCGGTCAGCAGCAGGGAGGGGATCGGCGCGAACTCGGCGTTGGAGTGCCGGTCGGACAGGATGATCGTGCGCGCGCCGCCCGCGATCGCCTCGCTCACCTGCCCGCACAGCTCATCCAGCTTCGCGCGCAGGGCCGCGCCGCCGCCTTCGACGTCGTACAGGCCACGGACCACGTAGGTGTCGTAGTCGGGCATCGAACCGTCACGGTTGATCCGGACCAGTTTCGCGAGCTGGTCGGAGTCGAGGATCGGGTAGCCGATCACGATCTGCCGGCACGACTGCGGCGTGGGCTCGAGCAGATTGCCTTCCGGCCCGAAGGTCGCCGACAGCGAGGTGACGAGTTCCTCGCGGATCGCGTCCAGTGGCGGGTTGGTGACCTGGGCGAAGAGCTGGGCGAAGTAATCGAACAGCAGCCGTGGCCGGTCGCTGAGAACGGCGAGCGGGGTGTCCGAGCCCATCGAGCCGATCGGCTCGGCACCCGTGTTCGCCATCGGGGCGATGATCATGCGCTGCTCTTCGTGGCTGTACCCGAAGACCTGCTGCCGCCGGGTCACCGAGGCGTGGCTGTGCACGACGTGCTGCTGCTCGGGAAGCTCGTCGAGATCGACCCGGCCCGCCTCCAGCCACTCCGCGTACGGGTGCTCTGCGGCCAGGTGCGCCTTGATCTCGTCGTCGTTGATCAGCCGGTGCCCGTCCAGGTCGACCAGCAGCATCCGGCCGGGCTTCATCCGGCCCTTCTCGACCACCTTCGCCGGCTCGAGGTCGAGGACACCGGCCTCGGAGGCGAACACCACCAGGCCGTCGTCGGTCACCCAGTAGCGGCCCGGACGCAGGCCGTTGCGGTCGAGCACCGCACCGATCAGCGAGCCGTCGGTGAACGTGACCGAGGCGGGGCCGTCCCACGGCTCCATCAGCGAGGCGTGGAACGAGTAGAAGGCGCGGCGCGCCTCGTCCATCTCGGTGTGGTTCTCCCAGGCCTCCGGGATCATCATCAGCACGGCGTGCGGCAGCGAGCGTCCGCCGAGGTGGAGCAGTTCGAGCACCTCGTCGAAGGACGCGGAGTCCGAGCCGCCGGGGGTGCACACCGGGAAGATCCGCTCGATGTCCCCGGGAATGGTGCCGGTCGCCAGCAGCGCCTCGCGCGCCCGCATCCAGTTCCGGTTGCCCTTCACGGTGTTGATCTCGCCGTTGTGCGCCATCAGCCGGTACGGGTGGGCGAGCTCCCAGGCGGGGAAGGTGTTCGTCGAGAACCGCGAGTGGACCAGCGACAGTGCGCTCTCGACCCGCTCGTCGAGCAGGTCGGGGAACACCTCGGCCAGTTGCTGGGTGGTCAGCATGCCCTTGTAGACGGTCGTCCGCCCGGACAGGGATGCGAAGTAGACGCCGGCCTCGTTGCGGGCGCGCTGGCGCAACGGGTACACCGCGCGGTCGAGCGCGATTCCGGAGTCCAGGCCGACGGTGGAGACGAAGAACTGCTCGAAGTGCGGCATGTTCGCCCGCGAGATCGGGCTGAGCGTCGAGTCGTCGGTCGGCACCGGACGCCAGCCGTGGATGACCAGCTTCTCCTCGGTGGCGAGGAACTCAATGGTGCGCTTCGCCGAGGCCCTCGCGACCGGTTCGGTCGGGAGGAAGGCCATCCCCATCGCGTACGTGCCGGGGTCGGGCAGGTCGAAGTCGACCACCTCGCGCAGGAACCGGTCGGGCACCTGCAGCAGCATGCCCGCGCCGTCGCCGGCGGCCGGGTCGGCGCCTGTCGCGCCGCGGTGGTCGAGGTTCTCCAGGGCGGTCAGTCCCTTGGCGACGATGTCGTGGCTCGCCACGCCGCTCAGCTGCGCGACGAAGGCCACGCCGCAGGCGTCGTGCTCGTAGGTGGGGTCGTAGAGTCCCTCCGCGGGCCTGCCGGGCATCGTCGTCAACGCCATCTGATCACTCCCATCTGCGCGAGCGCGCGGGGCGGGTGCAGCCAGGGTCGGCCAGCACGCCGCCGCTGCACGCTTGGGGGGCGAGCCTACCTGACTCGACCCGTGGTCCCTGTTCGGCCGATTGCATCATGGACGATGCGCGTTACGAGGGTGTGTCCGGCGCCGCTCCTGCGCCGCGAACGACGGCATCCGGCCTCGTCAGGACGGCAATCGCGGGGGCGACACGCCCACAGCGTCAGGGCTGGGGCTGATCGGATCCCGCCCCGGCGCCCTCCGCCTCCGGCTGCTCGCCGGCCGGGTCGGCGGCGCCCGGTGCGGCGGGATCCGCCTCCGCGGGAGCGGCCTCGGCCCCTTCCTGCGAGGCCTTGTCGGCACCGGCTGTGACGCCGAACTCGACCACCTCCTCGCGGCCGGGCCGGAACCTCGACAACCATGCGAACAGGACGACGCCGGCGAGGCAGATCAGCATCGCGACCGCGGCGTTGAACCGCACCGGGCCGAAGAAGTCGTAGGAGTAGTCCAGCCGGATGCTCTCGGTGAAGATCCGGCCGAACCCGTACAGCGCGACGTAGAGCGCGAAGACCTTGCCGCGGCCCAGCCGGAACCTCCGATCGGCCCACAGCAGGACGCCGGCCACCAGGAGGTTCCAGATCGACTCGTAGAGGAAGGTGGGATGGAAGGTCGCGTACTGCTCGTAGCCGGGAGCGCGGTGGGCGGGGTCGATCTCGAGCCCCCAGGGCAGCGTGGTGGGCTGCCCGTAGAGCTCCTGGTTGAACCAGTTGCCGAAACGGCCCATCGCCTGCCCGATGGCGATGCCCGGGGCCAGGGCGTCGGCGAGGGCGGCGAAGGCGATCCGTTGCTTCCGTGCCGCGACCCACGCGGCCAGCGCACCGAAGCCGATCGCGCCGTAGATGGCGATACCGCCCTGCCAGATGGCGAAGACGGTCCACGGGTTGATGCCCGGCCCGAAGTAGTCCCCCAGGTGGGTCATGACGTGGTAGAACCGCGCGCCCAGAATGCCGATCGGGATGGCCCACAGCAGGACGGTCTCGAAGGTCTCGGTGCGGCCGCCGCGAGCCCGCCACCGGCGCACGCCCAGCATCCAGGCGGCGACGATGCCGGTGATCAGGCACAGCGCGTAGATGTGGATGGTCAGCGGGCCGATCTGGAACGAACTGATCGACGGGCTCGGGATGAAGAGCGTCACCCGCCCATCCTTACCGGCAGGTCAACCCACCTGTCCACCTGGGTCCCGTCCACCTCAGTAGGTGACCAGGTCGTCGGGAAGGTGCGGGAGCCAGTTCACCCTGACCGCACGCATGCCCGGGCGTTCGGGCACGTCCTCGTAGAGCGAGATGCTCGTGTTGTGGATCTCCAGCCACCCGGTCATCCGCTCGATCTGCAGGAAGTGCCGGAACAGGAACTGCGAGAAGTAGCCGTGGCTGACCAGCATCACGGTCTCGTCCGCGCCGTGCGCAGCGCGCAGCCCGGCCACCACGGCCGCCGCCCTGGCGCCCGCCTGCTCGACCGGCTCGAGCGCACCGTCGTACCAGCCGTCGGCACCCGCGGAATCGGGCAGGACGAGGCGCGCCGACACCGCCCGGAGCTCCTCGGCGCGTGCCCCCGGATAGGGCGCCATCGCCCCGGTCGCCGCTTCGATGTCGTACGGCCCGCCGACCTCGTGGATGGACGGGTGGCCGTTCAGCGGAAGGTCCAGGGCCTCGGCGAGCGGCGTCGCCGTCTGCACGGCCCGCATCATCAGGCTGCAGTAGAGGGTGTCCACCGGCCACGGCAGGACGCCGCCGGCCAAGGCCTCGCCCAGGCGTTCGGCCTGGGCGAGGCCGGTCGAGGTCAGCGGCGTGTCGGGGTGCCGGCCCTGCTCGCTGCCGGTCTGCTCCCAGAGCAGGTTGTTGGTGGACTGGCCGTGCCGGACGACGACGAAGCGCACGCGGCCGCCTCAGCGCCGGACGCCGGCGGCAAGGTCGGCGACCAGGCCGCGCAGGGCCGACAGGTCGCCGGGTGCGCCGGCGTCGTCGGCGGCCAGCAGGGTCTTCACGAAGGCGGAGCCGACGATCGCCGCGTCCGCGTAGGCCACCACATCGGCGGCCTGGTCGCCGTTGGACACCCCGAGGCCGACGCCGACCAGGGTGTCGGGGGCGAGTCGCCGGATCCTGGCGACGAGGTCCGGCGCCGCGGTCGGGCTGGATGCGCGGGTGCCGGTGACCCCCATCACGGAGGTGGCGTACAGCCAGCCGCGGCCGGCTGCCGCCGTCGCGGCGATCCGCGCGTCCGTCGAGGACGGCGAGACCAGGAAGACCCGGTCCAGCCCGTGGGCGTCCGAGGCCGCGATCCAGTCCTGCGCCTCGTCGGGGATGAGGTCAGGGGTGATCAGGCCGGAGCCGCCGGCGTTGGCGAGGTCGCGCGCGAACGCGGCCGTGCCGTACCGGTCGACGAGGTTCCAGTAGGTCATCACGACGGCCGGGGTTCCGGTCGACCGGACGGCCTCCACGGCGGCGAAGACGTCCCGGGTCCGCACGCCCCGCTGCAGCGCCCTCGTCCCGGCGCGCTGGATCACCGGGCCGTCCATCATCGGGTCCGAGTAGGGCAGGCCGATCTCGACCAGATCCACGCCGGGGCCGTCGACACCGTCGCCGCACAGCGCCCTCAGCGCCGCCAGCGAGCCGGGCACCGAGGGGTAGCCCACCGGGAGGTAGCCGATCAGGGCGCCCCTGCCCTCGGCCCTGGCCGCGGTGAGGGCCCCGGCCGAGGAGGCCACGCCGGAACCCGTGGCGGCGCCGGCCGCCGGTGTCTCCACGCTCATGCCGCTCCCCCCGTCGAGGAGTCGGGTCTGCCGGTCAGCCCGAAGTACCTGATCGCGGTGTCCACGTCCTTGTCGCCACGCCCGGAGACGCACACGACGATCACCGGTTCCGCGTCGGGCTGCTCGAGCGCCAGCCGGCGCCCGAGCCGGATGACCCCGGCCAGCGCGTGCGCGGACTCGATCGCGGGCATGATGCCCTCGGTCCGGGTCAGCAGCTCGAAGGCCTCCATCGCCTCGGCGTCGGTGACGGCCTCGTAGGTGGCCCGTCCGGTCGCCGCGAGCCACGCGTGCTCGGGGCCGACGCCCGGGTAGTCGAGGCCCGCCGAGATCGAGTGCGACTCCATCGTCTGGCCGTCGTCGTCCTGGAGGATGTAGGTCCGCATGCCGTGCAGGACGCCGACCGAGCCGCCTCCGATCGCCGCGGCGTGACGTCCGGTTTCCACACCGTCGCCACCGGCCTCGAAGCCGTACAGGGCGACCTCCGGGGTGTCGATGAAGTCGACGAAGGTGCCCATCGCGTTCGATCCGCCGCCCACACAGGCCGCGACGGCGTCCGGCAGCCGTCCGAAGCGCCCGAGCATCTGCTCCCTGATCTCGGTGCTGATCACGCGGTGGAACTCGCGGACCATCTTCGGGAACGGGTGTGGTCCGGCGACCGTGCCGATCAGGTAGTGCGTGTTGTCCACGCTGGCGACCCAGTCGCGCATCGCTTCGTTCATCGCGTCCTTGAGCGTCTGGCTGCCGGACTCGACGGCGATCACCTCCGCCCCGAGCAGCTGCATCCGGGCCACGTTGAGGGCCTGGCGGTCGGTGTCGACCCGGCCCATGTAGACGCGGCACTCCATGCCGAGGAGCGCGGCGGCGGTGGCCGTGGCCACGCCGTGCTGGCCGGCCCCGGTCTCCGCGATCACGCGGGTCTTGCCCATCCGGGCCGTCAGCAGCGCCTGGCCGAGCACGTTGTTGATCTTGTGCGACCCGGTGTGGTTCAGGTCCTCGCGCTTGAGCAGGATGCGCGCGTTGCCGCAGTGGGTGCTGAACCGCGGCGCCTCGGTGAGCGGGGTCGGGCGGCCCGAGTAGTTGCGCCGAAGGTCGTCCAGCTCGCGCCAGAAGGACGCGTCCCCCATGGCGGCGTCGAACTCCGCCTCGAGCTGGTTGAGGGCTGCGACGAGCGCCTCCGGGACGTACCGGCCACCGAAGATGTCGTAGTGGCCCGTCTGGTCTGGCAACGCGGAAGGGATCACTCCCCTATTCACTCACACTCGCGGGCAGGACGGGCAACCCGCCCACCGCCGGACCCGGACGCCTCCGGGGCCGAACACCCGGCACCGACCGTGATCAGGGCAGCGCGCCGAGGGCGGCGACGACCGACCGGGGGTCGCCGCTGCGGACCAGCATCTCGCCGACCAGGACGGCGTCGGCGCCGGCCGAACGCATCCGGGCCGCGTCCTCGACGTCCAGGATCCCCGACTCGGCGACCTTCACGACGTCACCGCCGAGCAGCTCAGCAAGTTCTTGGAAATGGCTCAAGTCGACCTCGAGGGTCTTGAGGTCGCGGTTGTTCACGCCGACCACCCGCGCGCCGGCGTCGCGCGCACGGCGGGTCTCCTCGGCCGTGTGCACCTCGACCAGGCAGGTCACCCCCAGCCCGTCCGCCACGGCCAGGAAGTCCTCGAGCTGGCGCTGGGACAGCGCCGCGACGATCAGCAGGGCGAGGTCTGCGCCGGCGGCGCGGCCCTCCCACAGCTGGTACTCGGTGACGACGAAGTCCTTGCGCAGCAGGGGCGTCCGCACAGCCTGCCGGACGGCCACGAGGTCGGCCAGACTGCCGTTGAAGCGCCGCTTCTCGGTCAGGACGGAGATCGCCGCAGCCCCCCCGGCCGCGTACCGGGCGGCGAGACCGGCGGGGTCCTCGATCGCGGCCAGTGCGCCCTTGCTCGGGCTGGATCGCTTCACCTCGGCGATCACGCTCAGGCCGGGCGCCCGCAGCGCCGGCACCGGGTCGAGGGCGGGCGGGATGTGCGCGACCTCGGCCATCAGGGCGTCCAGCGGACGCGCGGCGCGGCGGACCTCGAGATCCTCGACCACACCGGCGATGATCTCGTCCAGCACTGTCATGTCAGGACTGACCGTAGCCCATCCGCCGCAGCAGGCCTCCGGTCACCAGGGAGAGGATGAGCAGCACCGACGCCACCCAGACCAGGGTCCAGTTCGGGCCCAGGACGAAGGCGACCGCCCCCAGGATGAATGCCACGGCAGCGATGATGCTGCCGGCCCAGGCCGCGGGGGTCCGGCCGTGGTGGTACTCCCTGGCGGAAGTGCCCGCGGTCCGGTCAGCGCTTTCGATCATCCGATCGCTCCTCCAGTCTGCGGTTCCGGGTTGGAAAACCAAACAAGGCTCCATATTGACCGTTGCACGCGAACACCGCCAGCCCCGGATGCGCGGATTCGGCAGGATTCCTAACTGTCTCTCAGGAACCAGGCCTCCGCAGGCGGGTCAGGGCGGACGCCTCGGCGACCGCACCGAGCACCGCGGCAGCCTTGTTCCTGCTCTCCAGGTCCTCGTTCGCAGGGATGGAGTCCGCCACCACACCGGCCCCGGCCTGAACGTAGGCGACACCGTCGGCGAGCACGGCCGTCCGGATCGCGATCGCGGTGTCGCAGTCGCCGGCGAAGTCGAAATAGCCCACCACGCCCCCGTACAGGCCGCGCCGCGAGACCTCCAGCCGGTCGATGATCTCCATCGCGCGCACCTTCGGGGCACCGGACAGCGTTCCCGCGGGGAAGCAGCTCAGGGTGGCGTCGAGAGCTGTGCGGCCGGCGGAGAGGGTGCCGGAGACCGCCGCCTCCAGGTGCATCACATGGCTGTAGCGGCGGACCTTCATGAACTCCACCACCTCGACGGTTCCCGGATCGCAGACCCGGCCGAGGTCGTTGCGACCCAGGTCGACCAGCATCAGGTGCTCGGCCGCCTCCTTCGCGTCGGCCAGCAGTTCCGCCTCCAGGCTCGCGTCCAACGCAGCCGTCGCGCCTCGCGGCCGCGTTCCCGCGATCGGGTGGGTCGTCGCCCGCCCGCCGGTGACCTGGACGAGCGCCTCCGGGCTCGACCCGACGATCGCGAAGCCGGGCAGCCGCAGCAGGTAGAGATAGGGACTGGGGTTGTTCCGGCGAAGCACGCGGTACACGTCCAGCGGGTCGGCCGCGCAGTCCGTCTCGAAGCGCTGGCTGGGCACGATCTGGAAGGCCTCGCCGGCCCTGATCTCCTCGATCGCGGCCGCGACCGCCGCCTGGTACTCCGCGGAGGTCCGCTGCCGGCGGACCGGTGCCGCCTCGGCCGTCGCGTCCCTGACCGCGACCAGCGGGACGCAGGGGCGCAGCAGCGCGTCGGCCATCGCCCGCAGCCGGTCGCAGGCGTCGACCCACGCCTCCTCGATGTGGTCCGCCGTGTCGTCGAAGTTGATCGCGTTCGCGACCAGCCACACCTCGCCGGTGTGGTGGTCGAGGACGGCCATGTCGGTGACGAGCATCATCGCGAGTTCGGGCAGGCCGAGGTCGTCGGGGTTGCTGTCGGGCAGCCGCTCGAGCCGCCGGACGACGTCGTAGCCGAGGTAACCCACCATTCCCGAGACCAGTGGCGGCAGCCCCTCCTCGCGGGGCGTGTGCAGCAGGTCCAGGGTGCGGGCGAGGACCACCAGCGGGTCGCCGCCCTCGGGAAGGCCGGTGATCGTGCGTCCGCTGAACTCCCAGCGGGCGGCCCCGCCGGCCTCGGTGAGGGTCGCGACGGCGTTCACGCCGATGAAGGAGTAGCGCGACCACACCCCGCCCTCGGCGGACTCGAACAGGAAGGTGTTCGGACGCCCCCCGCACAGCTGGTGGTACAGCCCGACCGGCGTGAAGTCGTCGGCGAGCAGCCGGGTGTGGACGCTGACCACCCGGTGCTCGGCACCGGCGGCGAGGAACCCGGGCAGGTCCGGGGTGATGGCGAGGTTCATGCCTCCTCCGCCAGCAGCAGCCGGTCGTCGAAGCAGGTCGTGGCGCCGGTGTGGCAGGCGGGCCCGACCTGGTCGACGACGATCAGGAGCGTGTCGCCATCACAGTCGAGCCGGACCTCTCGCACGGCCTGGGTGTGGCCGCTGGTCTCGCCCTTCACCCAGTACTGGCCGCGGCTCCGCGACCAGTAGGTGCCGCGGCGGGTGGCCAGCGTGCGCCGCAGCGCCTCGTCGTCCATCCAGGCCAGCATCAGCACCGCCCCTGACGTCGCGTCCTGCACGACGGCGGGCACGAGTCCCTCCGGGTTCCGCTTCAGCAGTGCGGCCACGTCCGCGTCGAGCTCACTCACCCCGACATTGTGGCAGCCCCGATGACCCCCGGGTGGGTACCGTCGGTGGCGTGAGCCCGCACCAGCGACCCCTGGACCAACGCGCAGCCCTGTGTGACGCGCTGGCCGCCGTGCCCCCGTCCGCCCCCACCCTGTGCGAGGGGTGGACCGCCCACCACCTCGCCGCCCACGTCTGGGCGAGGGAGAACGAGACCTGGCGGGTCGCCGCGAACCTGCTCGGCCGGCGACCGGAGAAGACGCAGGCACGGCTGGCGGAGATCGTCGCCCGCCGCCGGTACGAGGACCTGATCGCTGCGATTCGGCGGGGGCCGTCCGGACCGTCCCCGTTCCGGCTGCCGGGGGTCGAGGACGCAGCGAACACGCTGGAGTTCTTCGTCCACGCCGAGGACGTGCGTCGCGGCGGCGGCGACCTCACCCCGCGGCCACCGGATCCCGCGATGGAGAACCTCGCCTGGAAGCGGTCCGCCGCACTGGCCCGGCTGGCGTTCCGGCGCTGCCCGGTGGCGGTCTGGCTGGAGCGGGACAGCCCGCCCGGCGAGCCGGTCCGGATCGGGACCGGACCCGACATCGTCACCCTCCTCGGCGCCCCGACCGAGCTCCTGCTGTACCTGTTCGGGCGTCGCGGCGCCGCCCGCGTGGAGGCGATCGGGCAGGCTGCGGCTGTCTCGCTCGTCGAGCGGGTGTCGCTCGGATTCTGAGCGTCCACGCCTCCGACGCGGCACCGCTCGCCGAAACAGAACTGACACAATGGCGGGCATGCGCGTCTACAACTTCTCCGCAGGCCCCGCCATGCTCCCCCTTGAGGCCCTTGAAGCTGCCCGGTCCGAGCTGACCGACTGGCAGGGCTCGGGGATGTCGGTGATGGAGGTGTCGCACCGCGGCAAGGCGTTCGTGGAGTGCGCGGCGCAGACCGAGGCCCTGCTGCGGGAGCTGATGGGCATCCCGGAGAACTACACGGTGCTCTTTCTCCAGGGCGGTGCCTCCGGCCAGTTCGACGCGATCCCGCTCAACCTGACCGCCGACGGCGACACGGTCGACTTCCTCAACACCGGGCAGTGGTCGGCCAAGGCGATCAAGGCGGCCAGGAAGGCCGGACTGACCGTCGACGTGCTCGCCGACGAGGCGGGCTCGCGCTACACGACCACCCCTGCCGAGGGCAGCTTCACGGTCGACCCCGCTGCCGCCTACCTGCACTACACGCCCAACGAGACCATCGGAGGGGTGGAGTTCGGCTACGTGCCCGAGTCCGGCGACGTGCCGCTGGTGGCAGACATGAGCTCGACGATCCTCTCCCGGCCGATCGACGTCTCCCGGTACGGCCTGATCTACGCCGGCGCCCAGAAGAACATGGGGCCGTCGGGCCTGTGCGTGGTGATCGTCCGCAACGACCTGCTGGGACGCGCGCGCCCGAGCACGCCGTCGATCTGGAACTACGCGGAGATGGCGGCGTCGGACTCGATGCTGAACACCCCGCCGACCTTCGGCATCTACCTGCTGGGCAAGATCCTGACCTGGGTCAAGGAGAGCGGCGGGTTGCCCGCGATGGCGGAGCGGAACTCCGCCAAGGCCGAGGCGCTGTACGGCTACATCGACGGGTCGGGCTACTACTCCAACCCGGTGGCGAAGGACTCCCGGTCGTGGATGAACGTGCCGTTCCTGCAGGCGAACCCCGAACTCGACAAGACGTTCGTGGCCGAGGCGTCCGAGGCAGGACTGACCACCCTGGCCGGTCACCGCTCGGTCGGCGGCATGCGCGCGAGCATCTACAACGCGATGCCGCTGGCGGGCGTGCAGGCGCTGATCGACTTCATGACCGACTTCCAGCGCCGCAACGGCTAGGAGACACCGCACCATGGCATACACCGTCAAGACCCTCAACGCGATCAGCCACACGGGCCTCTCCCGGCTGCCCAAGGACGAGTTCGAGGTGTCGTCCGACGCCGCCGCGCCGGACGCGCTGATCCTGCGCTCGGCCAACCTGCACGGCGTCGAGATCCCCGCCTCCGTGCTGGCCGTGGCCCGCGCCGGGGCGGGCACGAACAATATTCCGATCGCCGACTACTCGGCCAGGGGGATCCCGGTGTTCAACACCCCCGGCGCCAACGCGAACGCCGTGAAGGAACTGGTCGTGGCGGCTCTGTTCCTGGCGGCGCGCAACATCGTTCCCGCCGCGGCCTTCGCGCACCGGCTCGACGGTGACGCCGCGTCGATGGACAAGGCGGTCGAGGCGGGCAAGAAGGCCTACGTCGGCTTCGAGCTGCCCGGCCGGACGCTGGGGGTGATCGGGCTGGGCGCGATCGGCGTCGAGGTGGCCAATGCCGCCGCCGGCCTGGGCATGCGGGTGCTGGGGTACGACCCCCAGATCACGGTTGACCACGCGTGGAAGCTGAGCTCGTTCGTCGAGCACGTCACCAACCTCGATCAGCTGTTCAAGCGGGCCGACATCATCACCCTGCACGTCCCGCTCGTGGACGGCACCCGTGGCCTGATCGGCGCAGAACAGCTGGAGAAGATGCGCAAGTCGGCGGTGCTGATCAACTTCGCCCGTGGCCCGATCGTGGACGAGTCGGCGGTCGTGGACGCCCTGGAGAGCGGCCAGTTGCGTGCCTACATCTGCGACTTCCCGTCCCCGGCGCTGAACAAGCGCGACAAGGTCGTCACCCTTCCGCACCTCGGCGCGTCCACGAACGAGGCCGAGGAGAACTGCGCGCGGATGGCCGCCGACGAGCTGCGCGACTTCCTGACCGAAGGCACGATCGTGAACTCGGTGAACTTCCCGAACGCGTCGCTGGCGCGCGCGGCGGGCACCAGCCGGATCGCGATCGCCAACAGCAACGTACCGAACATGGTGGGCCAGATCTCCACCCTGCTCGCCGGGGCAGGGCTGAACATCGCCGACCTGCTGAACAAGTCGCGGGGCGACCTCGCCTACACCCTGGTCGACGTGGACGGGGAGGTGCCGGCGTCGGTGATGGCCCAGATCGCCGCCATCGACGGTGTCCTCTCCTCGCGCCTGATCTGAGCGGGCCGCGGCCGACCGGGTCCCCGGGTGCGGCGCGGGCTCGTCCACGGCAGGCTCGCCCCAGGTGCAACGAACCGGACCGCCGTGGGCGTGGAAGCGTCATGACCCCGCCGTTGCATGCTTCGCGCCCACGTCGGTCTGCACCGGCATTGGCCGTCCTCGTCCTGCTGCCCGTGCTGACGGCCTGCGCGGAGACGCCGACGGTTCCCGAGACCGGTCACCTCGACGGCCTGACCTGCCTGAAGGGCGGGATCATCGCGACGACGCCGGTCGCCGCCCGCCTGACCGCGAAGAGGGTCGGCACCGATAGCGGGAAGGTCTACGCCACCGAGGCGGACAGCCACGGTGTGTTCAGCCTCGACCTGCCGCCGGGCACCTACGAACTGTCCGGGAGCCTGACCGCGCGGCTACCGGGAGGCCGGCTCACCCCGGTACAGGTGGCGGTCGCCGCGGGCCACACCACGAGCGTCGAGATCTGCGCCCTGGTCCCCTGAGTGTCCTGCCCGGTGAGCATCAGCGGCCGAGTACGCGCACACGTTCTCTTCCATCCCTTCGACTCGGCCGTGATCAGGTAGCTCCTGTCCGGCCGGATCGAGCAGAAGTGTCACAGGTGGGTGCCAGGATGGAGGCATGGTCGAGATGGTGGCGGAGCAGCAGGCTCCCGCGATGGCACGGCTCGAGGCCGCCATCGCGGCGGAGACGGCCGCCCAGGCGGCGAAGGCGCGCGCCATCCTCGACCTCGCGCTCGAACGGCAGTGGAGCGAGGGCGAGGAGTTCGAGATGGTCGCTGAACGCCCGGTGCGGATCGGCGGCGAAGGAACCCCGCTGGTCGACGAAGCGCTGCCCCTGGAGATCGCGGCCCTCAGTGCGACCTCGGTGGCCAGTGCCACTCTCCTGGTCCGCGACGTGGTGAACCTGCACGGGCGGCTCCCGTCCGTGTGGCGCGCTGTCGAGCAGGGCCGGGTGGACTTCTGGCGGGCCCGTCAGCTCGCCCAACTGGCCGACACGTTCGAACTCGGGTACGGCGAGTGCCTGCGCGTCGATGCCCTCGTGGAACCAGCCCTCGGCCTGATCGGCTGGGGAAGGATGGTGGCCCGGTTCCGCGCGGCGATCATCGAGGTTGCCCCCGCCAAGGTGACCGCCCATACCGAGCGCTCCCGCCGGTCCCGACACGTCCACATGGGAGTCTCCGCCGACGACCCGTCACTGGCATGGATGTCGGCGCTTGCCGACACTGCCGACCTGAAGGCCCTCGAGCATCTCCTCGGCCTGGTCACCGCCGCGCTGGTCGAGCACGGCGACGCCGACCCCATCGACGTGGTGCGTTCCCGGGCGCTGGGGCGGCTCGCAGACCCGGAGGGCGTGCTCGCCCTGCTCGACGGCGTGGACGATTCGACGCCGGAGGCCGAGAGCTCCGAGAAGCGCAGCCGACGCCGGCACGCGCCGGTCGCACAGGTGTTCGTCCACCTGGGCAGCGATGTCCTGGAGGACGGTGGGCCCGCACGAATCGAGAAGGTCGGCCCGGTGCTCGTCGACGAACTCGGTCAGGTGGTCGGGCACCATCGGATCAGGCTCACCCCCGTCGTCCACGTACACGACGCCGAGCCTGCACTGGACGCCTACGAGATCCCTGATTCGGTCCGTGAAGCGGTGCTGGCGCGCGATCGGTTCGACGTGTTCCCCTACTCCTCCCGGGCCGCCCGCGGGTGTGACCTCGACCACACGATCCCCTACCTCACCGGTGAGCACGGCCAAACCCGGCCCTCGAACCTCGGGCCACTCAGTCGTCGCGCGCACCGTGGCAAGACACACGGTGGCTGGACGCTGGAGCAGCCCCGTCCAGGCGTCTTCTGGTGGACCTCGCCTCGCGGGCAGGTCTACCGGGTCGGTCCCGACGGGACAACTCGGGTCCCCGCACGCCGGGCCGACACCAGATCCTCCCCGCCCTGACGACCGGGGACGGAAGGTCGACCGGGAGAGCTTCGAGCGTCGGCGACAGCTGCGTGCGCTTCGCGGGGGGTCATGCGGGAAGCAGCAGCGTGCGAAGTCGGAGCCGGTCGTCGTCCTGAAGACCGACCTGGTCAAGCAGCTCGCCCACGCCTTCGGCGAACGCCACGACGATCGGGCACACCTGGGCGATCCATGCCTCCGCGTCTGCAGGCCGCCAGGCCTCCTGGCGGTCAACAGTAGGAGAGCGCGTTCGCGCCCCCGCCAACTGCCTGACCGAGACCGCGTAGTCCTCCGCGACGACCTCGGGTGCGACGCCGGCATTGGCGAGCAGGAGCGCGCTGATCATCCCGGTACGATCCCTGCCGGCGCTGCAGTGGATCAGAACGCCCGGCTCGCAGGCCGCGATCACCTCGAGAGCCCGCCGCACCAGATCGGGAAGGATCCGAAGATTGTGCGACCAGCACGCGGGCGAATCGAGGATCGGGAAACAGGTCCGGCGGAACTCCTCGCTGGAGTGGTCCTCGGTCGGGGCTGACCTGACCGATACCCCGTCCATGACAGTGCCGTCCGGAACCGGGTCTCCGTCGCGCAGACCGACCTCGTAGGCGCAGCGCAGGTCAACGATCGTGCGCAAGCCCCACTCGCGGGCTGCCGCCCAGCCCGCCGGGCTCAGGAGTTCCCGGCGCGGCCCCCGCGCAATCCGACCCGGGCGCGTCGGCCCGGCCGGGGTCGGCAGTCCGCCCAGATCCCGACAGTTGAGGTAGCCGTCCCAGCCGAGCACCCGCACCCGGTCACCGTACCGCCCCGCACCCCGAGCGCCCTCACTGTGGCAGGAGCGGACATCGGGGCGCAGCCACAACAGATGGCGGCCCCTTCAACGGCTGCCGGGCGGTTCGGCAACGCGACCTCCGACCCGTGCGTGGGGACACCAGGAAGCGAACGCCCCCACCGGTGACGGGCGGACGGCTTCAGCGTGACGTGGTGCCCCGAACTCGGTGGACAACGTCACCCGCTGATGCACCAGGTGACCACGGCGCCCGGCGGGCGCGTCCGTTGTCCAACAGCAGCGCCGGGTCATCCGTCTCAGCCGGCGGCCAGCCACTGCCTGGCCAGCCGGATCCTGGCCTCCACCTGCTCGGTCGTGGCCTGTGCCAGCGACGGGCCGCCGGCCTCCCTGCGCAGGCCGGCGTGGACGTGGCTGTGCGGGACCCCGCGTACCCGGGCGACCTGGGAGACCAGGCTGTTCAGCTCCCTCCTGCGCCCCTCCAGGGCGCGGAACAGGCTGACCTCTGCCGGTTCCTTCTCACGGCGGGCACGGCGGTCGGATCGTGCCAGCTGCCGCCGCTGCCGCTCGGCCAGCAGGGACGCCACCTGGTCGGGCTCCAGCAGGCCGGGCAGGCCGAGGTAGTCGGCCTCGTCCGCACTCGTCGGCTCGGCCTGCATGCCGTAGGCGTGGGCGTCGAACAGGACGTGGTCGAAGATCGCGTTGGCCTCCAGCGTCTCCTGCTCTCCCTCGAGATCCGAGCTGCGGCGCGTCCGGTTGGCCTCGGCCAGCAGCGCCTCCTCCTCGCCCCACAGGTCGTCGGCGTGCTTCGGCCGGCCCAGCACGTGGTCGCGCTGGCGCTCCAGCGCGCCGGCGTGCGCCAGCAGGATCGGGACGGTGGGCAGGAACACGCTGGCCAGCTCGCCACGCCTCCGGCTGCGGACGAACCGCCCCACGGCCTGGGCGAAGAAGAGCGGCGTGGACGTCGCCGTCGCGTACACCCCCACCGCCAGCCGGGGCACGTCCACCCCCTCCGACACCATCCTCACCGCCACCATCCAGCGGTCCTCAGACCCCGAGAACTTCTCGATCCGGCGGCTCGCGCCGGGATCGTCGGACAGCACCACCGTCGGCTTCTCCCCACACACCCCCTCCAACGCCCGCGCATACGCGCGGGCCTGTCTCTGGTCGGTGGCGATCACCAGGCCCCCCGCGTCCGGCACGTGCCGGCGCACCTCGGTCAGCCGGCGGTCCGCCGCGCGCAGCACGGCCGGCATCCACTCCCCCGCCGGGTCGAGCGCGGTGCGCCAGGCCTGGGCGGTGATGTCCTTGGTCAGTGGCTCGCCGAGGTTCACGGCCAGCTCGTCCCCGGCCCGGGTCTTCCAGCGCATGCCGCCGCCGTAGGCGAGGAAGACCACCGGGCGCACCACGTGGTCCCGCAACGCTTCCGCATACCCGTAGGTGTAGTCCGCGACCGAGCGGCGGATCCCGTCCGCCTCCTCCATATAGGTCACGAACGGGATCGGGGTGGCGTCCGAGCGGAACGGCGTGCCGGTCAGCGAGAGCCGCCGGGTCGCCAGCGCGAACGCCTGGCCCACCG
>NZ_JASGES010000223.1:0-12899 GCF_047606205.1 Propionicimonas sp.
ACCGACGCCGCGACCGGACGGCCGGCCTTCCTCAGCGCCGCCCGGCCCGCCGACCTCGCTGCCGCCGTCGCAGCGAGTTGCGCGATCCCGGGCGTCCTGCCCGCCGTGCGGATCGACGGCCACCTGTTCATCGACGGCGGCCTGCGCTCCCCGGCCAACCTCGACGTCGCCGGTTCGGCGCGGGCGGTGGTCGCGCTCGCCCCGCTCACCGGCTCCGTCCGGGCCCACCGCCGGCCCGCGGACCAGGCCGCCCAACTGCGCCGTGCCGGGGTGACGGTCGCCCTGCTCACCCCCGACTCCGACGGGCGCCGCGCCATCGGGCTGGACCCGCTGGCGGCCGGGCGGGTGCCGGCCGCGTTCGACGCGGGCCGCAGGCTGGGTGGGCGCCACGCCGTCCGGATCGGACAGGTCTGGAGCGCGGACGACAGCCTCTCCTGAGCCGCGGGCGTCGGCGTCGCCGGGACGACGAATCCGGGCGAGGACGAGTGAGATCGCGCCCGCGGGGAATACAGTTTGCGGACGCCCACACGACAGGGAGGCTCGATGTTCCGCAAGATCCTGGTCGCGAACCGGGGCGAGATCGCCGTCAGGGCGTTCCGCGCCGCCACCGAGTTGGGGGTGGGCACCGTGGCGGTGTTCCCCTACGAGGACCGGCACGCCGAGTACCGGCTGAAGGCGGACGAGTCCTACGAGATCGGCGAGAAGGGACATCCGGTCCGCGCCTACCTCGACGTGGCCGGCGTGATCGAGGCGGCCCGGCACGCCGGCGCCGACGCCATCTACCCCGGCTACGGCTTCCTCTCGGAGAATCCCGACCTCGCCCAGGCCTGCGAGGAGGCCGGGATCACGTTCATCGGGCCCTCCCACGAGGTGCTCGAGCTCACCGGCAACAAGGCACGGGCGATCGCGGCGGCCCGCGAGGCGGGCCTGCCGACGCTGCGCGGGTCAGAACCCAGCGACGACGTGGACACCCTGGTCGCCGCGTCGCAGGAGGTCGGCTTCCCCGTCTTCGTGAAGGCCGTCAGCGGCGGCGGCGGGCGCGGCATGCGCAGGGTGGACGACCCCGAGAAGCTCCCGGCGGCGCTCGCCGAGGCGATGCGTGAGGCGGAGTCGGCGTTCGGCGACGCCCGGATGTACCTCGAGCAGGCGGTGGTGCGGCCCCGGCACATCGAGGTGCAGGTGCTCGGCGACGCGACCGGCCAGGTGATCCACCTGTACGAGCGGGACTGCTCAGTGCAGCGACGCCACCAGAAGGTGGTCGAGCTCGCACCCGCCCCGAACCTCGACCCGGAGCTGCGGATGCGGATCTGCGAGGACGCCGTCCGGTTCGCCCGTCACATCGGCTACATCAACGCGGGCACGGTCGAGTTCCTCCTCGGCGAGGACGGTCGCTACGTCTTCATCGAGATGAACCCGCGCATCCAGGTCGAGCACACGGTGACCGAGGAGGTCACCAATGTGGACCTGGTCAGCTCCCAGGTCCGGATCGCCGCCGGCGAGACCCTCGCCGACCTCGGCCTCAGCCAGGACGCGATCACGGTGCGCGGCGCGGCGCTGCAGTGCCGGATCACCACCGAGGACCCGGAGAACGGCTTCCGTCCCGACACCGGCACGATCTCGGTGTACCGGACGCCGGGCGGCGCCGGCGTCCGCCTCGACGGCGGGGTGGTCTTCGCCGGCTCGACGGTCGGCGCGCACTTCGACTCGATGCTGGTCAAGCTGACCTGCCGCGGTACCGACCTGCGCTCGGCGGCGCGGCGGGCCTACCGGGCGCTGAGCGAGTTCCGGATCCGCGGGGTGTCGACGAACATCCCGTTCCTCGAGGCGGTGATCTCCGATCCGGACTTCCTGGCCGGCCACACGAACACCAGCTTCATCGACGACCGGCCCTACCTGCTGCACTACCACATCCCCGCAGACCGGGGGACGAAGCTGCTGACCTACCTCGCCGAGGTCAGCGTGAACACGCCGAACGGGCGGGCGCGCACCACCCTGCGCCCGCAGGAGAAGCTGCCCGTGCTCGGCAGGGAGGTGGTCGCCGCGCCGCCGCCGGCCGGTTCGCGACAGCGGCTGCTCGAGGGGGGCCCCGCGGCGTGGGCGGCCGAGTTGCGCGCCCAGACGCCGGTCGCGGTGACCGACACCACGTTCAGGGACGCCCACCAGTCGTTGCTGGCCACCCGCGTCCGCACCCGTGACCTGCTGCACGTGGCCCCGGTGATCGCCCGGACGCTGCCGCAGCTGCTGAGTGTCGAGGCGTGGGGAGGGGCGACCTACGACGTGGCGTTGCGGTTCCTCAAGGAGGACCCGTGGGACCGGCTGGACGCGCTGCACGCGGCCATGCCGAACATCCCGCTGCAGATGCTGCTGCGCGGCCGCAACACCGTCGGCTACACGCCCTACCCGCTGGCGGTGACCCGGGCGTTCGTGCACGAGGCGGCCCGTTCCGGGCTGGACGTGTTCCGGATCTTCGACGCGCTGAACAATGTCGACCAGATCCGGCCGGCTGTGGAGGCCGTGCTCGAGACCGACCACGCGGTCGCCGAGGCGGCGCTGTGCTACACGGGGAACATGACCAGCCCCGGCGAGAAGCTGTACACGCTGGACTACTACCTGAGCCTGGCCGAGCAGCTGGTCGCCGCCGGGGCGCACGTGCTCGCGATCAAGGACATGGCCGGCCTGCTGCGCGCGCCCGCCGCGGCGAAGCTGGTCACGGCGCTGCGGTCGAACTTCGACCTGCCCGTGCACCTGCACACTCACGACACCGCCGGCGGCCAGCTGGGCACGCTGCTCGCGGCCATCGGCGCAGGCGTGGACGCGGTGGACGTCGCGGCGGCGTCCATGGCGGGCACGACGTCGCAGGTGTCGATGTCGGCGCTGGTGGCCGCGCTGGAGGACACCGACCGCGACACCGGGCTGTCGCTGGAGGCCGTCGAGGCGCTGGAACCGTACTGGGAGGCGGTCCGGACGCTGTACGCGCCGTTCGAGTCCGGTCTGCCCGGCCCGACCGGACGCGTGTACCACCACGAGATCCCCGGTGGGCAGCTGTCGAACCTGCGCCAGCAGGCGATCGCGCTGGGCCTCGGCAACCGCTTCGAGGCGATCGAGGACATGTATGCGGCGGCCAACCGGATCCTGGGCAACATCGTCAAGGTCACCCCGTCCTCGAAGGTGGTCGGCGACCTGGCGCTGGCGCTGGTCGGACGCAACGCCGATCCGTCCGACTTCGAGGAGCACCCGGAGAGGTACGACATCCCCGACTCGGTGATCGGCTTCCTGAACGGGGACCTGGGCGACCCGCCCGGCGGCTGGCCCGAGCCGTTCCGCACCAAGGCGCTCGCCGGCCGGGTGACCAGGCCGGTGGTGACCGAGCTGTCCGAGGCGGATGCCGCCGACCTGGCGGCCACGCCTCGCCGGACGCTGAACCGGCTGTTGTTCCCCGGGCCGCTGCGCGACTACGAGGACGCCGTCGAGGCCTACTCGGAGCTGTCGGTGGTGCCCACGACCGAGTTCCTGCACGGCGTCCGCCAGGGCCAGGAGGTTGAGGTGCAGATCGAGCGCGGCAAGTCGCTGCTGCTGGGCATCTCCGCGATCGGCGAGGCCGACGACAGGGGGATGCGCCAGGTGATCTGCACGGTGAACGGCCAGATGCGGGTGATCTCGGTCAGGGACGAGTCGGTGACGTCCACCGTGGCCACCGCCGAGCGCGCGGACGCGTCCACGCCCGGGCAGGTGCCGGCGCCGTTCGCCGGCGTCGTGACGCTGATCGTCAAGGCGGGGGACGAGGTCACCGCCGGCCAGCAGGTCGCCACGATCGAGGCCATGAAGATGGAGGCGGCGATCACCACCCCGGTCGCCGGCACCGTCAAGCGCGTGGCGATCGGTCACGCCCAGGCCGTCGAGGGAGGCGACCTCCTCCTCGAGATCGCCTGACCGGCGCGGCGGCCCTCCGCCAGGGGAGCCTCGTGAACGGGAAAGGGGACGGACCAGCGAACGGGAAAGGAACCGTCCCCGATTCCATTCAGGGGACGGTTCCTTTCCCGTTCAGCCCGGCCGGAACGCGGAGGCCATGTGGGCGTCGTCGGCCATCGGGAGTTTGCCGGCCCTCGCCGCCGCCACCAGGGTCGCCCAGTCGGCCTCGGTCTGGTCGGCGTAGAGCCGCGCGAACCGCGCCAGTGCCTCGCCGGCGGCGTACCCGTCCCCGAGGTAGCCCGAGATCATGGACGCCCCGGAAGTGCGGGCGTGCCCCTTCGCCAGCAGCCGCCCGACGATGCCCGCGTAGTCGCTCAGCGCGTCCTCGCGGATCGCGTTCAGCGGCACCGTCCCCTTCATGTTCCGGAACTGGCGCACGTAGTACTCGCGGCCGTCGATCGTCGTCCAGCCCAGCAGCGGGTCGCTCACCGTCTGCAGCGCCTGCTGGTACTCCACCACGCGCTGACCCTGGTGGGCGTGCCACGCCTCCTCGCCGTGCACGAACCGTGCCAGCACCGAACGCCGCGCCTGCTTGAGCTGCAGGAACAGCACGTCGTCGGGGCTCGACCCGACCAGGAGCACGACGTACGCGCGCAGGCCCACCGAGCCCACCCCGACCACCCGGTGCGCGACGTCCTCGACCGTGTAGCCACCGACGACCCGCCGCCAGTGCGGCACCAGGGTGCCCAGGTAGTCGTCGAGACCTGCCGCGATCGCGTCCGCCTCCTGAGGCCCGACGGAGGTGGTCAGCGGTGGTTCCGGCACGATCAGACGGTGTCCGTCGACCTCCTCGGTCAGCTTGGGCAGCACCCGGTCGCTGGTGCGTTTGCGCGCCGTCCTGGCCGCACGCTTGATCTCCTCCCGGAGCGTCCGCTCCTGCACGGAGTCCTTGAGGTGCGACACGTCGAGGCGGTTGTACGAGCGTGCCAGCAGCGGCAGCGTCGCCAGCTTGTCGACCTCGGCCGCGTACTCCACCACACAGGAGCGCACGGACGCGGCGCAGGCGTCCTCGCTGTAGCCGTTCTCGCGTCCGGCCACCCAGACGCTGGCGACCAGCCGGCGCACGTCCCACTCCCACGCCCCGGGGTGGGCCTCGTCGAAGTCGTTCAGGTCGATCACCTGGGCGCCCTCGGGCGAGCGGTAGAAGCCGAAGTTGCCCAGATGCGCGTCCCCGCAGATCACCGGGTGGATGCCGGTCGAGGGCAGGGACGCCACGTCCGCGGCCATCACCACGGCCGACCCGCGGTAGAAGCCGTACGGGGTGGTGGCCATCCGGGCGACCCGGATGCCGACCAGGTCGGCGACACGTCCCACGTGGCTCATCGCGATCAGGGCGATCGGGTCGAACCGGGCGGGGGTCTCCGCCCACTCGCCGAGGGCGTCGTAGGGCACCTTCGCCCGCAACGAGCGACCCAGGGCGAACCGGTCCGCGCGGCTCGACGGGGCCTCGCGCACCGAGCCGAAGCCGTCGGCGCGGGTGGGCAGCACCCTGTGCGTCATGGCACCTCCTGACCGGCCGCGATCGGCGCTGATCGGGCCATCTTGCCGCCGCACGGGAGCCGGTGACCAGCCTCGCGACTGACATTTGTCACGGACAGGTCGTGACGGCTGCCGGAGGAACCAGACATCGTCGCCGGCCACGCTGGTGGGTATGACGCAATTGATCAACACGCCGGCCCCGGCGCTGCGGGCCACCGCCCCGGCGATCGCGCTGCGCGGGGTGAGCCGCAGTTTCGGTGACGTGCAGGCCGTCCGCGACCTCGACCTCGAGATCGGCCAGGGCGAGGTGGTCGCTTTCCTCGGCCCGAACGGCGCGGGCAAGACCACCACGATCGACATGGTGCTCGGCCTGTCCCGGCCCACCGCGGGACGGGTCGAGGTGCTCGGCCTGCCGCCCCGGGAGGCGATCGCCCGCGGCCTGGTCTCGGCCGTCATGCAGACCGGTGGCCTGCTGAAGGATCTCACCGTCGGCGAGACCGTCGCCTACGTGGCGAGCCTGTTCGCGTCCACCCAGAGCGTGGCCGCGGTGCTGGAGGTCGCCGGGATCACCGGTATCGCCGACCGGAAGGTGGGCACGTGTTCAGGCGGGGAGCAGCAGCGACTGCGGTTCGCCCTCGCGCTGCTGCCCGACCCGGCCCTGCTGCTGCTCGACGAACCCACCACCGGCATGGACGTGGAGGGCCGGCGCGCCTTCTGGCAGGCGATCCGCGCGGACGCAGCCCTGGGCCGCACCGTCCTGTTCGCCACCCACTACCTGGAGGAGGCAGACCAGTACGCCGACCGGATCGTCCTGCTCAGCGCCGGGCGCGTGGTCGCCGACGGCTCCGGCCCGCAGATCCGGGCCCTGGCCAGCGGCCGGACGATCCGGGCCACCCTGCCCGGCGCGGACGCCCGCGAACTCTCCCGGGTGCCCGGCGTCGACTCCCTCGAGTTGCGCGGCGACACCGTCGTGATCCATGCCCAGGACTCGGACGCTGTCGCGCGGCACCTGTTCACCCACACCTCGGCGAAGGACGTCGAGATCACCGCCAAGGGCCTGGAAGAGGCCTTCCTGAGCCTGACCGGAAAGGCCGACCGATGACCACCATGGACCTCACCCGCACCGTCCCGCGCTGGGGCGGCTTCAACCGCACGCTGCTCGGCATCGAGCTGAAGCGCCTGCTGCGCAACCGGCGCACGCTGATCTTCACGTTCGCCTTCCCCGGCATGATGCTGCTGGCCTTCGGCGGCCAGGATGACAGGAACGAGTCGGTCGGCCAGGGCAACGTGGCCGCGTACATCCTGGTCGCGATGGCGTTGTACGGCGCGTCGATGATCTCGGCCAGCACGGGCGCGTCCGTCGCGATGGAGCGGGCGCAGGGCTGGTCGCGGCAGCTCCGACTGACCCCGCTGCGTCCGGCGGCCTACGTGTTCACCAAGTCGCTGTGCGCGCTCTCGATGGGCGTGGTGGCGATCACGGTGGTGAACCTGATCGGCGTGGCCCAGGGACGGGCGCAGATGCCGCTCGGCACCTGGCTGGCCTGCGGCCTGCTCACCGTCGTCTGCACGCTGACCTTCGCCGCGCTCGGGGTGTTCGTCGGCTACCTGGTTCCCGGCGAGAACGCCATGCAGTTCCTCGGCCCGGGCATGGCGGCGCTCGCCTTCCTCGGCAACGTCTTCATCCCGATCCCGCAGGGCACCCTGATGTGGACGGTGTCCGCGTTCACGCCGATGTTCGGCGTGGCAGAGATCAGCCGCTTCCCGCTCACCGGCGAGCTGCCCTGGTACGCCGTCGTCAACGCCGTGGTGTGGCTGGCCCTCTTCGTCGCCGGCGCGGCCTGGCGGATGAGCAAGGACACCGCCCGCGGGTGAGGACCGGGGAGATCCGTCGTAGCGTGGGCACCATGGCTGGCCGCGTCCCGGACGTGCCCGGGCAGGTCCGCGACCGGCCCACGGGCTGGGTCGGCGTGCTCTTCGCCGGGATCTGGCTGGCATTCCTCGCCACCACGGTGCAGCGCGCCTGGGCGATCCGGGACACCCCGATGGGGTGGATCGCCCTCGCGGCGCTCGCCGGCTTCGTCGGCTGCTACCTGTGGGTGTTCGCCCGGATCCGGACGCTGCGCTGGCAGCCCGGCGCGGCGGCGCCGCGGCTCGGCCTGGTCCTGCTGGCGGTGATGGTGGTGCTGGCCGGTCTGGTGATCTGGACGCTCGGCCAGGAGGGCACCTCCACCCTGGTCTTCCTGGTGGCCACCGCGATGCAGGTGTTGCCGCTGCGGGCCGGCCTGGCACTGGTGGTGGTCAGCGCTGTCGGCAACGACGTGGCCGGCCGGAGCGTGCCCGGCTGGCAGCCGGACCCCAGTCTCACCATGGCGATCGCCGCCGCGGGGATCGCGATGTGGGGCGTCCAGCAGATGATCGCGCGCAACCGCGACCTGGTGCTGGCCCGGGAGGAGAACGCCCGGCTCGCCGTCGAGGAGGAGCGCAACCGGTTCGCCCGCGACCTGCACGACATCCTCGGCCACTCGCTCACCGTGATCGCGGTGAAGGCCGAACTGGCCGGGCGCCTCTTCGACGCCGACCCGCCGCGGGCGCGGGCGGAGATCGGCGAACTGGAGCGGCTGTCCCGGGACGCGCTGGCCGATGTCCGGCAGGCCGTGTCGGGCTACCGGCAGCCGTCGCTGTCCGGCGAGATCGCCCGGGCCAGGGCGGCGCTGGCCTCGGCGGGGATCGAGGCCGACCTGCCCAACTCCACCGACGCGGTGCCCAGCCACCTGCGCGAACTCTTCGCCTGGACGATTCGCGAAGGCGTCACCAACGTGATCCGCCATTCGGGCGCCGAACACTGCCGGGTGCGGCTGTCCGCGTCCGCGGTGGAGGTGTCCGACGACGGCCGCGGCGCCGGCGACCCCGGCGGGGGCCACGGCCTGGTCGGCCTCCGCGAGCGGGCGTCCGGAGCGGAGGCCACGGTGGTCACCGAGCGGCTCCACCCGGGGTTCGCACTGCGGGTGGTGGCGCGAGGATGATCCGCGTCCTGCTGGCCGACGACCAGGCCCTGGTGCGCGGAGCGCTCGCCGCGCTGCTGAACCTCGAACCCGATCTCGAGGTCGTCGCCGAGGTCGGCTCGGGCGAGGCGGTGCTGGACGCCGTCCGACGCGAGCACCCCGACGTCGCGCTGCTGGATGTCGAGATGCCCGGCATGGACGGGATCGCCGCCGCGGCCGCGGTACGCGCCGAGTTCCCGGGCGTCCGGGTGCTGATCGTGACCACCTTCGGGCGGCCGGGCTACCTGCGCCGGGCGCTCCGGGCCGGGGCGAGCGGTTTCGTCGTCAAGGACACACCGGCGGCGAGACTGGCCGACGCGGTCCGCCGCGTCCACGCCGGGCTGCGGGTCGTCGATCCCGTCCTCGCCGCGGACAGCCTGGTGGCCGGAGAGTCGCCACTGACCGAACGGGAGACCGAGGTCCTGCGGGCGGCGCGGGACGGGGCCAGTGTCGCGGTGCTCGCCTCCCGGCTGTTCCTCAGCGAGGGGACGGTGCGCAACCACCTGTCGGCCGCCATCGGCAAGACCAGTGCCAGGAACCGCGCCGAGGCCGTCCGGATCGCCGAGGAGAACGGCTGGCTGTGAGCCTCAGGCCACCAGGGAGCGGTCGTAGCGGGCGCTGCCGAAGCCGAGGATGAGCAGGCCGATCGTGGGCAGGATCACCATCAGGAAGACGGACCAGACCGGGCTCTTCCCGAACGCCCTGCCGATCCGGTACTGGACGAAGATCACCATGACCACGTTCACCAACGGCACCAGCAACAGCAGGAACAGCCACGGGTTGAAGCCGGCGACGCGGAACTGCACGTAGGTGTTGTAGAACGGCACGATCGCCGCCCAGCCGTGCTCGCCGGCCTTGACGAACAGGTTCCACAGCGCGATCAGCGTGAGCAGGCCGATCACGATCGAGACGAGCATGACGGGCAGTGACAGCAGTGCCTGGGCTGCGGAGTCGGAGTCGGGACGCATCGGGGCCTCCTGGGTTCGGGTGCCGACAGCGTAGTGTCCGCCGCCCTGGGAGGGCGGCCATCCGCGCCTCCGCGGGGTGTCCCGTCGCGGTGGTCGCCGGATTCGCCGACACTTCTGGTGCCGGCGGCGGGCGGGCACGGTGGACGCGGCAGAGTGGGGTCGTGAGCGAAACCTGGCCGAGCCCTCCTGTTCCCACCGCGACCCTCGTGCTGCGCGGACGCCGCTTCGACGCGTCCCACCCCGCCGTGATGGGGATCGTGAACCGGACCCCGGACTCGTTCTACGCCGCCGCCCGGTTCACCGACCTCGGACCGGGCCTGGAGGCGGTCGACCGGCTCGTCGCCGAGGGTGCCGACCTGGTCGATGTCGGTGGTGTGCGGGCGGGGCAGGAGGGCGAGGTGGTCAGCGCCGCCGCCGAGATCGGGCGGGTGCGGCCGTTCCTGCTCGCCGTCCGCGAGCGGCACCCCGAGCTCGTGCTGAGCCTCGACACGTGGCGCTCGGAGGTCGCCTCCGCCTGCGCGGAGGCGGAGGTCGACCTGGTCAACGACACCTGGGCCGGAGCGGACCCGGACCTCGTCCACGTTGCCGCCGAACTCCGCGCCGGCTACGTGGTCTCCCACACCGGGGGGCTGCCCCCGCGCACCGATCCGGTGGACATCGACTACGGGCCGGACGCCGACGACGTCACCCGTGACGTGCTCGCCACGCTCTCCGCAGGAGCCGGGCGGGCGATCGCGGCGGGCGTGCCGGCGGAGCGGGTGCTGGTCGACCCCACCCTCGACTTCGGCAAGACCACCCGCCACTCGCTGCGGGTCCTGCGGGCGACCGGGGCGGTCGCGGCGCTGGGCTTTCCGGTCCTGCAGGCACTGTCCCGCAAGGACTTCGTCGGCGAGACGCTCGGCCTGCCCGTCGACGGGCGGCTGTTCGGGACCCTGGCCGCCACCGCGGTGGCCGGCTGGCTGGGGACGGTGGTCTTCCGCGCCCACGACGTCGCCGCGACCCGTCAGGTCGTCGACATGGTGGCATCGATCCGCGGCGATCGCCCGCCGCTGCTCGCGGTGCGCGGCGAGCCCTCCGCCTGAGCGCCGGAGCGCGCAGATCAGTCGAGGTCGGCGAGCCGCGGGTCGATCAGGTCGAGGGCACGGCGGACGGCGTCCATCGTGTCGGCGGGGTCGGACTGGGCGATCACGACGCCGTGGATCATGTGCTCGAACAGCAGGATGTCGCCCGGCGTCCAGGCCGGGTCGGCGAGGCCGGCTGCCTGCGCCCGGGCGAGCGGATCGGTGACCAGGGCGATCAGGCGTTGCTCGCTCACGTCGGAGGGGAGTGGGGTGCGCGCGTCGATGACCATCTCCACGAAGGCGCTGGACGCGACCGAGTACGCGACGATCTGTCGCCACAGCATTCCGAAGCAGTCCGGCCCGGGGGTGGCGGCCGCGAGCCGCTCCAGCTCGACGAAGTTGTCCTTGAAGACCGCCCCGGCCAGCGTCCCGCGGTCCGGGAAGTGCCGGTAGAGCACGCCCTGCCCGACGCCGGCGGCCTTCGCGATCGCATTGAGCGGCACGTGGTAGCCCTGCTCGGCGAACAGTCGGCGTGCCGCGGCGAGGATCGCTGCCCGGTTCTCGCCGGCGGCGGCGGGTCCCCTGTTGTGCGGGCTTGCGGGTGCGGGCATGCTGGAGAGTGTAAACCGGACACAGATGTCCGGTTGCAACGGATACGGAGATGTCATGACCGACCAGTGGGATGAAGCCGTCGACCTGATCGTCGCCGGAACCGGCGTGGCCGCGCTCGCCGCCGCCGTCACCGCGGCCGACGCGGGCCTGACCGTGCTGATGCTGGAGAGCACCGACCGGTGGGGTGGGAGCAGCTCGATGTCGGGCGGTGGCCTGTGGCTGCCGGACAACCCGCTGATGAAGCGGGACGGAGTGGCCGACTCCCGCGAGGAGGCTCTGACCTACCTCGAGGAGACCGTGGGAGACGCCGGGCCGGCCACCTCGCGGGCGCGCAAGGAGGCCTTCGTCGACGGGGTCGGGGGGTTCGTCGAACTCGCCGAGCGACACGGCGTGCACTTCGCGCGGTCGAAGGACTATCCCGACTACTACCCCGAACTCCCTGGCGGCAAGATCGGCAGGGCGATCGAGGTGGAGCCCTTCGACGTCCGCCGGATCGGCGAGTGGTGGCAGACCTCCCGCGGCAACGGCTCCGGCGTCCCGGCGCCGGTGAAGACCGACGACTTCTGGCTGCTGTCGAGGGCCTGGTCGACGCCGGGCGGCTTCACCCGCGGTGCGCGGGTCGTGTTCCGGACCCTGGGCAGCCTGGTGCGCCGGCAGAAGAGCGTCGGCATGGGCTCGGCCGTGACCGCGGCGCTGCTGGAGGTCGCGCTGCGCCTGGGCGTGGAGGTCCGGCTCTCCTCGCCGGTGACCGAACTCGTCGTCGACGATGGCCGGGTGCGCGGCGTCCGCACCACGAGCGGCGGGCGGACCACCTCGATCCGCGCGGAACGGGGCGTGGTGCTCGGCGGTGGGGGCTTCGACCACAACACCGAGTGGCGCGAGCGCTACCAGGCCGTCGACGGGACCGGCTCGTCCGGCTCGCGGGGCAACCTCGGCACCGCGATCGAGGTCGCCCGCCGGATCGGTGCGGCGCTCGACCTGATGGACGACGCCTGGTGGGGCGGGTCGATCCCCCCGGCCACGCCGGACGCGTCCGCGGCCTTCCTCGTCAGCGAGCGCTCGATGCCGTTCACGATCATCGTGGACGCGGCGGGTGAGCGGTTCGCCAACGAGTCGGAGTCCTACGTCGACCTGGGCCACCACCTGCTCGAGCACGCGAAGCGCGTCCCCGGCTCCTCCTGGATGGTCTCCGACGCACGGCACGCCCGCCGCTACCTGCGCTCGTACGCGCTCGACCCGAGGGCGACCACCGCGATGACGCAGGCCGGGATCATGGTCAAGGCTCCGACCCTGGCCGACCTCGCGCTGCGGATCGGGGTGGACCCGAGCCGCCTCGCTGCGACCGTCCGGCGGTTCAACGGTTTCGCCCGCTCCGGCATCGACGCCGATTTCGGACGCGGCAACTCCGCGTACGACCGCTACTACGGCGATCCGCTGGTGCGTCCGAACCCGAACCTCGGCCCGCTGGAGAAGGGCCCGTTCGAGGCCGTCCGGGTGGTGCCGGGCGATCTCGGGACCAAGGGCGGCCTGGTCACCGACGAAAACGCCCGTGTGCTGCGCGAGGACGGCTCGGTGATCGAGGGCCTGTATGCGGCGGGCAACAACTCCGCGTCGGTGATGGGACGCACGTACCCGGGCCCGGGCTCGACGCTCGGGCCGGCCGCCGTGTTCGGCCACCGTGCCGCGCTGCACGCGGCCGGCCGGGCCTGAGGGCACGGGATCGGCGACACGGGGGGCGGCGCCGGCTCGCCGGGTGTTCGCCGCCCCGG
>NZ_JASGES010000224.1:0-5666 GCF_047606205.1 Propionicimonas sp.
CAGGGGGCGGACCGAAAGCGGAACCGTCCCCCACTCGGTCCAACCACCCGCCGGGCCCGTCGTGGACCAGGAAGGGGACGGTTCCCCACTCGGTCCAACCACCCGCCGGGCCAGGAGGCGGACCGAAAGCGGAACCGTCCCCAACTCGGTCCAACCGGCCGCCGGGCCAGGGGGCGGACCGAAAGCGGAACCGTCCCCCACTCGGTCCAACCCACCAACTCGGTCCAACCGGCCTGACGGCGTCGCCCGGGCTCAGGGTGCGCGGCGGCGCGCACCGACGGCGCGGACCCGGGTTGCCCACACGCTCCGTCCGGCACCATCGGCACCGGACGGAGCGGGGCACCCCACCCGTTGGATCAGAAGCGCAACTCCAGCGTGCAGCACTTCACGCCGCCGCCCCCACGCAGGAGTTCGGAGAGATCGACACCGTGCGGCACGTAGCCGCGGCGCTCGAGATCTCGCCCGAAGGTCGTCGCCCTGCTCGCGATCACCACGTTGCGGCCGTCGCTGAAGCAGTTCAGCCCGAGGACGGCGGCATCCTCCCTCGTCGCCAGCACGGCGTCGGGGAACCTCCGCTCGAGCTCCCGCCGCCCGGCCTGGTCGAACGCGTCCGGCAGGTAGGCGACGGACGCGGGGCCGCCGTCGGAGTCGAGCACCGCGAACGCGGTGTCGAGGTGGTAGTAGTTCGGGTCGACCAGGCGGAGCGGCACGACCTCACGGTCGAAGCTGCGGGACAACTCGCGGTGACTGGACGGGGCGCTGCGGAACCCGGTGCCGGCGAAGATCGTGTCCCCGACCGGCAGGAAGTCGCCCTCCCCCTCGTTGACGTGGCGCGCGTGGGCGACCCGCAGCCCTCGCTGCTCGAACCACGCCGCGTACGCGGGGCCCTCGGCCGCGCGCTCGTCGAACCGGAACCGGGCCGAGTAGGCCGTGCCGTCCAGGACGAACCCGCCGTTGGCCGCGTAGACCATGTCGGGCAGGCCCGGCAGCGGGTCGATCAGCTCCACGGCGATGCCGAGGCGCACGTAGGTGTCGTACAGCGTCTGCCACTGGCGCAGCGCGAGCCCGGTGTCGGTGGGCACGGCGGGGTGCATCCAGGGGTTGATCCGGTAGCTCACGGTGAAGTGCTCCGGGCGGCACATCAGCACCCGACGGGCCCTGCCCAGGCGAGGACGCGATCCGGCGCGCGCGTCCACTGTCGGCTCATCGATCAGCGTCATGACGCCATGATCACAACCGGTCCGGTACGAATGCCGTGGATTCCACGCTCGATCCTTGCGCATTGGCACAATGTGTCGGCGATTTCTTGCGTTAGCCTTCCCGCATGGACCAGGTCGACCGCGCCATCGTGGAATGCCTCAAGGCCAACTCGCGCGCACCGTACGGGGACATCGGCGCCGAGGTCGGCCTGTCCGCGTCCGCGGTGAAGCGCCGCATCGACAGGCTGGTCGAGGACGGCACCATCCGCGGCTTCACGATCGTGATCGACCCCGCGGCGGAGGGCCGCGCGACCGAGGCCTACGTCGAGCTGTTCTGCCGCGGCAATGTCACCCCGGACAACCTGCGCCGCATGCTGACGGCCGTCCCCGAGGTCGTCGGGGCCGTGACCGTCACGGGTGAGGCGGACGCGCTCGCGCACATCCGTTCCGCTGACATGCCCTCACTGGAGCGCGCGCTCGAACGCGTCCGGCACACCGCGATGGTCGACCACACCCGGTCCGCGATCGTGCTGAGCCGGCTGATCGATCGCAGCGCCTGAGGAAAAGCCACAGTCCCCTCGCGGCAGGCCCGCGGGAGCCGTCCTTTCGCACCGGGCACGCAGGAACCGGCGCCGGACACCGGGAGGTCGCCGGCGAAGGCAAGGGGCCGGGAGGCGCCGTCGGCAGGCGTCCGGACGGCAACTCCGCGGGACGCCCCGGATAGGCTGCTGCCGATCGGAGGTGGAGGCGATGGCGACTCGGGATGACGTGGCCCGTCTGGCCGGCGTCTCCTCCAGCACGGTCTCGTACGCGATCAGCGGCCGGCGGCGGATCTCGGACGAGACCCGCGACCGGGTCTTCGCCGCGATGCGGGAGCTCGACTACACCCCGAACGCCTTCGCGCAGGGACTGGCCGGCTCGCGCAAGGGGATCCTCGCGCTCAACTACCCCCTCAAGGACGAGGGCTGGACGCCGATCGAGGTGCGCTACTTCGAGACCGCCACCGCCACGGCCCACGAGCTGGGCTTCCACCTGCTGCTGTGGCCCAACGCCGCCCACGACCTCACCACGCTCAGCGCGCTGGTCGCACAGCAACTGGTCGACGGCGTGATCATGATGGAGGTCGAGTGGGACGACCCGCGGGTCGCGTTGTTCGCCGAGCGCGGCGTCCGCTTCGTCCTGCTCGGGCGCACGGCCGACCCGTCCGGCCTCGCCTACGTCGACACCGACTTCGGTGCGGCGGCCAGGACGGCACTGGAGTACCTCGTGGACCGCGGACACCGCGACATCCTGTTCGTCGCGGAGGACCGCGTCGCCGAGGGCCACGGTCCGATGGTCCGCACGGCGGACGAGCTGGAGGCGACCGCGCGCCGCTTCGGGGTCACGCTGACCACGTTCGCCGGACCGCGCTCGCACGCGACCGGCCGCGCCGCCTACCGTGCGCTGGCTGCGTCCGGCGCGCCCACCACGGCAGCCATCGTCTTCAACGAGCCCGCCACCATCGGCCTGGTCCATGCCGCCCAGCTCGGCGGCCGCTCGATCCCCGGCGACCTCTCGCTCGTCTCGATCGGCATGGGCGAGGACGCCGCGGAGCTCGACCCCCCGCTGACCACCATCACGCCGCCGGTCTCCGCGCTCACCGACGCGGCCGTCCGGATGCTCGTCGCCATGGTGGAGGGCCACCCGCTCCCCCGCAACGCCGTCCTGCTCGAGGCGCCGATCGTGGAGCGCGACAGCGTCCGCAGCGTCGGCTGAACGGATCACGCCGGACGCTGCTGCATGCCGTTGACTGTGACGTTTCCTCCCGAACTCGGGGGACAACGTCACACTCTGGCGGCGGTCCACGCCGAACAGCCCGCTGACCGGCTGCTCTGGTGGTCTTGTGCCGCCCATCGTGGTGTGCGACGATGCAGTCGACGCGAGTTGTCGACGCGCGTCGATCACACCGCGGAGCTGGTCACAGCGGACCAGCCGGGCTCAGGGGGAGAAGACGTCGGTGACGACCATCACAACCGTTCGAGCGGCACTCCGGGCGATCGTCACCACGGGCTGGACGCCCCGCAGCCTGTACCAGCTCGGGGCGGCGATGGGCCCGGCCACCCTCTACCTGCTCTGCACCGGCTCCGCCGACAACGACAACGAGCCGACGCCGGTCCGGGACGGCCAGGGCCGGCTGCTGGCCTCCACCACTCCACGGCTTCCGGTTGCGCGCGGCGAGGACCGGCCGCAGCTGCGGCACACCGAACTGACCGGCGCGGCGCTGCTCCGGCTCGCGGTCGGCGCCGACTGCGGACTCGTCCTCGAGCCGGGCTGCTCACTGGAGCGCACCGTCACCGCCCGGACCGTCCTTTCCCTGCAGGTGGCCGCCGGCCACACCGAGTCCCTGGCCGCCGCGACGGGGGGACGCCTGGCGTCCTGACCCGCGCCCCGCAGGGTTCCTCACCCTGACCCGGCGAGAGGGGTGTTGGCAGGGCCTCCCATCGCGGCCCGAGGTGTGGTGGGCTGGTGCCATGTTCGGAGCCGTGATCCATGCGCCAGGGGACGTCCGCTACGAGGAGCGTCCCGACCCCACCATCCTCGAGCCGACCGACGCGGTCGTCCGCACGGTGGCAGCCTGCGTGTGCGGCTCCGACCTGTGGCGCTACCGCGGGATCGCGCCGGTCCCCCAGCCCACGCCGATCGGCCACGAACTCTGCGGCGTGGTCACTGAGGTCGGTCCGCAGGTCACGACGGTCAAGCCCGGCGACTTCGTGGTGGGCGGCTTCAACCCGTCCGACAACACCTGCCCGGTGTGCCGCAAGGGCGCGACGGCCAACTGCCTGCACGGCGCCCACTACGCCGGCGCGCAGGCGGAGCAGATCCGGATCCCGTGGGCCGACGGAACGCTCGTCGCCACACCCGACCAGCCCGCCGACGACCTGGTGCCCAGCCTGCTGGCCCTGTCCGACGTGATGTGCACCGGATGGCATGCCGCGGTCAGCGCCGGCGTGGGGCCGGGCAGCAGCGTCGCCGTCGTCGGCGACGGGGCGGTCGGGCTGTGCGCGGTGCTGGCGGCCGTCCAGTTGGGCGCCGACACCGTGATCGCGATGAGCCGCCACGAGGCCCGCCAGCGGGTGGCCCGCTCGTTCGGCGCGACCCACATCGTCGCCGAGCGCGACGACGAGGGCGGCGCGAAGGTGAAGGAGCTCACCGACGGCATCGGCGCCGACTGCGTCCTGGAGTGCGTGGGCACCGAGGGCGCCCGGTTGCAGGCCGTCGGCGCCGTCCGGGACGGCGGGAACATCGGTCTGGTGGGCGTGCCCCACGGCGACCTGCCGGTCAACGAACTGTTCTGGCGCAACGTGGGCATCAAGGGCGGCCCCGCGCACTGCCGCACCTACCTGCCCGACCTGATGCGACGGGTCTGGGGCAGGACGATCAACCCGGGCCTGGTCTTCGATCTCGAGCTGCCGCTGTCCGAGGTCGCCGAGGCGTACGCCGCCATGGACTCCCGCCGGGCGATCAAGTCGCTCCTGCGTCCCTGAGCGGGCCGGGACCCGTCCATGGAGATCAGGCAGGAGGTCAGGGAGTTCCTGGGCACCCGGCGCGCCCGGATCACCCCGCAGCAGGCGGGGCTGCCGTTCGCGGGAGCGAACCGGCGGGTGAGCGGCCTGCGCCGCGAGGAGGTCGCCCTGCTGGCCGGGGTGAGCGTCGACTACTACGTGCGGCTCGAGCGCGGGAGCCTGGCCGGGGCCTCGGACGCGGTACTGGAGTCCGTGGCCCGCGCACTGCAGCTCGACGACGCCGAACGGGCCCACCTGTTCGACCTGGCCAGGATCGCGTCCACGCGGGGTGGCCGGTCGGCCACCGCCCGGCCGGGGGTGCGGACGGAGGTCCAGTGGCTGCTTGACGCGATGACCGGCTCGCCGGCCTACGTCCGCGACCACCGGATGGACGTCCTGGCGGGCAACGCCATGGGCCGGGCGGTGTTCGCGCCGGTGTTCGCCATGCAGCGGCCCAGCATGATCCGGTTCACGTTCCTGGAACCCGCCGCGACCGAGTTCTTCGTCGAGTGGGAGCGGGTGGCTGCGGATTCGGCCGCGACGCTGCGAATGCTCGCCGCGGAGTTCCCCTACGACCAGGGGATCAGCGCCGTCGTCGGCGAGCTGAGCACCCGCAGCCGCCTGTTCGCCCGGTTGTGGGCCGAGCACAACGTGCGCCAGCACCGCGCGGGCACCAAGCGGATCAACCATCCTGTGGTCGGACGCCTCGAGTTGAGGTACGAGTCGATGGCGCTCCCCGCCGAACCCAACCTCCGGCTCAACGGCTACGTGGCCGAGCCGGGCTCCGAGACGGCCGATCGCCTCGCGCTGCTTGCCAGCTGGGCCGCCACGTCCGCGGCGTCCGAGGCGTCCGAGGCGTCCGCGGGCGCCGCACCGCAGGCCGCGGCGTCGCCCGCCCCGTCCGCCGCCCCCTGACCACCGACGA
>NZ_JASGES010000225.1:0-3570 GCF_047606205.1 Propionicimonas sp.
CCTTCAGGCCCGAGCGGCGGTTGAGGAGGTCGTCGATCTGCTGTCGCGGGCCCCGCCGCCGGGGCCCGGCGACCGCGGGCGAACTTCGCCCAGCCGATCCCGATCGTGACGACGAGGGCTGCGGCGACGACGACGAAGCGCAGCACGCTCCGGTCGGTGGTGACCGTGATGCCGACCGCGTAGACCATCGTGAACACCCCGCCGAGCAGGACGCCGTTCGACAGCGCGCCCTGCACCTCGGGCAGCAGCAGGGAGATCACCAGCAGGACCGTCGCGCAGACCAGCAGGATGATGCCGGTGGTCAGCCGCCAGTCCGTGTGGGCCGAGCCCGTGCCCGTCCACTCCGGCTCGGGATAGAAGGTGTTCACCCCGATCCCCACGAAGGCCACGACGACGAGGCCGAGGAAGAACGCGAAGATCACCTGCAGGGCATTGTTGGTCCGCATGGCCAGACCATAGGAGCGCGAGGCCCTCCCGCGCCACAGCCCGGCGTAGAGTGCGCGCATGGATGCGGCGTCCCGACCGGCACCGGGGTCGTGGGCCGTCGTGGTGAACCCTTCCAAGTTCGACGATCTCGCCCGTGTCCGCGACGACGTCGCCCGCCTGTGCGACGTCCACGACTGGCCGAGGCCCACCTGGTACGAGACCACTGTCGAGGATCCCGGCGAGGGGCAGGCCCGCGAGGCCGTCGACGCCGGCGCCGAACTCGTCTGCCCGCTCGGCGGCGACGGGACGGTGCGTGCCGTCGCCAGCGGCCTGCTCGGGTCGGAACTGCCGATGGGCCTCCTTCCGGGTGGGACCGGCAACCTGCTCGCGCGGAACCTCTCCCTCCCCCTCGACGACCTGGACGCGGCCCTCACGGTCGCGATGACCGGCGCCGACCTCGCTGTCGACGTCGGCGAGGTCGCGTGGGACGGGGCCGAGCCTGCGGTGTTCCTGGTGGCGGCCGGGATGGGGCTGGACGCGGAGATGATGGCCGGCGTCGATGCCCGGCTGAAGAAGCGCGTCGGCTGGCTGGCCTACGCACTGTCCGGGGCGAGTGCGTTGTTCCGGCTCGGCTTCGGCGTCCGGGTCGCCGCAGACCGGCGGCGCGCGGTCAGCCAGCACGCCCGGACGGTGATGGTCGCCAACTGCGGCGAGCTCGCCGGCGGGCTCAGCCTGATCCCCGACGCGCGGGTGGACGACGGGCTGCTCGACACGATCCTGGCGACCCCCCGGTCGATCGCCGCCTGGTTCGCGATCGCCCTGCACGTGTTGTCGGTGCACCGGCGCGGGCACCCCGCGCTCGTCCACCTGACCTCCGAGCGGGTCGACATCGTCACGAAGGAGCCCGTCGAGGCGCAACTCGACGGAGACGCCATCGGCCGGCGCACCCGGATGACGTGCTCGGTGCGCCCCGCCGCGCTCACCGTCCGGGTGGTGGCTCGGGAGCCCGAATGAGCACGACCGGAGGGTCTGTGGCACCAACTGGCGCCACGCGGGGCGGACGCGCCTGTTCCGCCCAGCGCTCGCACCCGCTAATGTAGCGTCTGTAGTCGCTGTACCGGCTCGCATCCCCAAGCCGGGAATGCGGGCGAACTCCTTCGGGGGGTGCGGGGACAACACGCGGTTCCGGAAGGCGGCGCCGCACGCATCAAGAAGGAGTTAGTGCATGGCCACTGGCACTGTGAAGTGGTTCAACGCCGAAAAGGGTTTCGGGTTCATCGCCCCGGACGGCGGCGGCCCGGACGTTTTCGCCCACTACAGCGCGATCCAGTCCTCCGGGTTCCGTTCCCTTGAGGAGAACCAGAAGGTCGAGTTCGAGATCACCCAGGGCCCCAAGGGTCCCCAGGCCTCGAACATTTCCCCGCTCTGACGTAGAGACCGACGGCCCCCTCGCTCCGGCGAGGGGGCCGTCGGCGTTCCGCGGACGCGTCGGCGCGGGATGCGAGAATCCCCCCATGGCCACGGACACCTTCTGCCAGATCGTCAACGGCGAGCTGATCGCGCACGAGGTCTGGCGCGACGACGAGGTCGTCGCGTTCCTCGACCACCGTCCGGTGTTCAAGGGCCACGTTTTGGTCATCCCCACCCGCCACGTCGACACCCTGCTCGACCTGCCGGAGGAGCTCATCCAACCGCTGTTCACCCTCGCCCGGCGGATCGCTGCAGCCATGACCCCTGCCCTCGGCGCCGAGGGCACGTTCGTCGCCATGAACAACGTGGTCAGCCAGTCCGTGCCGCACCTGCACGTCCACGTGGTGCCACGCAGCAAGGGGGACGGGTTGCGCGGCTTCTTCTGGCCGCGCACCAGGTATGCGGCGGGCGAGGAGGCCGAGCACGCCGCCCGCCTGCGCGCGGCGCTGTCGGCGGCGGCCGGCTGACCGTCCGCCCCTCGCGGGGACGTCCCCGGGTCACCCTTTCGGGGCCTTTCTGGGGCGGGGACCGGCGTGAGACGCTCGTTGTGCATTCTCGGGAGGGGTCCTGCACAATGCGCCAGCTGCGTCGGCCGCAGCCATGCCCACCCGCGTTCTCGCGGTTCCAGGGTCGCTCCGGCCGGTCGCCGTTCCGGTCCGGACGGCAGCAGGCGTCGTGACCCACCCGTCCCGGAGCGCACCCGCGACCTACTTCGACCCAGACAGGTGGACGACATGACCCAGGCGATCGCAGGCTCCCGCTTCCTCGACCTCGATGCGGACGGGCTCGACGGCGACCTCGAGTACACCCCCCGGCACCTTCGCGCGGTCACCCTGTCACCCGAACTTCAGCAGGCGCTGGACGCCGCGTTCGCCAGGGACACCGTGCCCGTGCCCGAGCCGGTGCCCGGACCGGTCTCCACCGCCCCGGCACCGGTCGTCGATGAACCCGGGGAGGAGAGCCCTTCCCCTTCCCCCGCCCGCCTGAGCCTGGTCGTGCCGGAGCTGGTCGTGTACCCGCCGATCCTTCCGGACGGGATCTTCCGTCCGGCCGCCGACGAGACCTCAGCGACGCCATCCGCCGTCCAGGACGAGCCGGTCGACGAGGACGCGCCGGCGGAGGCCTCCGTCGAACATCGTTTCCTCGCGGACGCGCCCGTCGACGACACCTGCGCCGACGAGGTCGGTCACGATGATGGGGGCGACGCGCAGCCGGTGGCCGCCAGGATCGCCGTCGACGATGCGCCGGTGCAGGCCCCGGTCGCCACGGCCGCAGTCTCGTTCCCCGATCCCGCCGCCTACGCCGCGAAGCGCTTCTCCGGCCTTCCCGGCGTGCCGGCGAGCGGTGGCCTGTTCCGCCGCAAGGTCGACATCTCCCGCCTGATGGTCCCGGTGCGGGCCGAGGCCGTCGGCAGCTGAGCAGCCCGGGCCGCAACCTTCCTCACCCGCCGGCGCCGCGTCCACGGTCGCGGAGTCAGCGGACGTGGACGACGCGTCCGGCCTGGATGACGGCGACGACCGCGCCCGGATCCCTGGCCACCGCGGGAACCGAGGGGTCACGGTCGAACAGCACGAGGTCTGCCGCCTGCTCGCCCGCGGGGATCCCGAGCAGCGCGGCGCCGCCGGCCGTCGCCGCCCGCAGAGCCTCCGGGGCGGGCACGCCCGCCTCCACGAG
>NZ_JASGES010000226.1:0-38220 GCF_047606205.1 Propionicimonas sp.
GAGGCCGCGGACGGTCGCGATCCCCGCGGTCACCGCCCCCGGCGCCGACGGCGCGCGGCGCGCGGCGCGCACGACCTCGTCCAGGGCGTCGATCTGGTTCAGCCGCAGCGGACCATGGCCACTGGAGACCGCACCGGTGTGCACTTCCCCGTGGCCCCGGGTGGAGACGAACAGCGCGGTCGGCAGCACCACGATCTCGGTGGCGGGATAGCCGTTGACGGTGGCGATGTCGACCAGCGCCGACCGGATACCGGTCACGGAGTACCCGGCGTCGATCATGGCCTCGCCGACCGCCTCGAGGACGCCGAGGCCCGCCTCCACGCCGCCGGTCGGGCCCGTGACCGCGGGCCCCGGCGGGGGCTCGGGCAGCGGCTGGACGGGCGGGTCCCTGCGCCGGCTGAGCGCCCCGACCAGCACGAACGCGGCGAGCAGGACGACCAGGGCGGTGATCCACGAGGTCGGGTCCACCGCGGCGGCCTCGCGCCACGCCGCAGGGATCGCGTCCGCGGACCGCGGAGGGGTCGTGGGTGCGCCGGCCGGTGCCGTGGCACTCGGGGCGTCCCCGGTCGGTGTGCTCACCGGCGGCGTGGTCGGGCTCGCCGTGGGCGACCCGGACCCCTGCTGTGGCGGCACGGTCGGCTCGCCCTCCGCGGTCTGCTCGGGGCTGGAGGTCTGCGGCGCGTCCGGATCGGGCGTCGGGTCGAGCGGGCCGGGGGTTTCGGTCGGCGTGGGTTCGGGAGAGGCGGCGAGGGCGAGCGTTGCCGTCCACCCGGGCAGCGAGAGGCACAGGACCGCGGCGGCGACGCCGCACCGGACCCGCCCCGCCGCCACGTCAGCCCTCCGGCGACGCGACCGGCACCGAGAGCAGGTCCAGGCCGAGCTCACCGGCGAGGAACCGGGCCGCCAGTTGCCCCCGGACGCTGTTTCCCTCGGCGTCCAGCAGGGGCGAGAAGGCGCCCAGCGCACCCTTGCCGGGCGACACGGCGACCAGGCCGCCGCTGATCCCGCTCTTGCCCGGGAAGCCGACGTCGAGCAGCCAGTCACCGGACGCCTCGTACAGTCCGGCGATGCTCATCACCGCCAGGGCGGCCCGCGCAGCGGGGGCACCGACCACCCGCTCACCGGTGAGCGGGTTCACCCCGCCGTCGGCGAGGGCGGCGCCCATCGTGGCCAGGTCGGTGGCGGTCACCGCCAGGCAGCACTGCCGGGTGTACAGCTCGACCGCCTCCTCCGCGTCACCGGCGATGGCCCCGGCGCCGCGCAGCAGCATGGCCAGCGCCCGGTTGCGGAAGTTGGTGGCCCGGGCCGAGGCGAGGACGTCGTCGTCCAGTTCGAGCGGGCGGCCGGCGAAGCGGGACAGCCGCCCGGCCAGCCACAGCCAGCGGCTCTCCAGGTCGTCGCCGGGGACGAGGCTGGTGGTGGCGATCGCGCCGGGGTTCACCATCGGGTTCGTCCGCCCGTCCGGCGCCCGCTCGACGGCGCGCGCCGAGTTGAACGGCAGGCCGGTCGCGTTCACCCCGACCAGCCTGCGCACCGCGTCGACACCGGTCTCCTCGCAGGCCAGGGCGAAGACGAACGGTTTGGACACGCTCATCACGGTGAACCGGACCCGGGTGTCGCCGGCCTCGTGCACGGCCCCGTCGCCCTCGGTCAGCGCGAGACCGAACCGGTCCGGATCCGCCGCGGCCAGCGCGGGGTAGACGGTCGACAGCGCGCCGTCGTGGTTGTCTCGGTAGCGCGCGTGCGCCGCCAGGACCAGGTCGTCCACCCGCCGCCGGGGCGGCAGCGACCCGGTCGAGACGAAGCGGCGACCCTGCGGCGCGTCCGCCGGGTGGAGCGGCAGGTACATCAGCGTCCGGGCGGGGTGAACGCGAGGCTGAGCTGCAGCAGCAGGCGGCTGCCGAAGGCGGTCGGGCCGCGGTTCGTCCAGGCGCGGGCCGCCGACGACTGGGCGGTGCCGGCGATGTCGAGGTGCGCCCACGGGACGCCGTCCACGAACTCCTCCAGAAACAGTCCCGCGGTGATCGAGCCGGCGTTGGGGCCGCCGAGGTTCTTCAGGTCGGCGATGTCGGAGTCGAGTTCGGCCCGGTAGCTCCGGATCAGCGGCAGCCGCCAGACCGGCTCGTCCACCGCCTCGCCGGCGGCGCTGACCTGTGCGGCCAGGCCGTCGTCGTTGCTCATCAGGCCGGCCACCTCCTCGCCGAGGGTGCGCAGGCAGGCGCCGGTGAGGGTGGCGATGTCGACGATCGCGTCCACGCCGAGCTCGGTGGCCAGCACCAGGGCGTCGGCCATGACCAGGCGGCCCTCGGCGTCGGTGTTGAGCACCTCGACGGTCTTGCCGCCGCGCATCGTCAGCACGTCGCCCAGCTGCATGGCCGAGCCCGACGGCATGTTGTCGGTGCACATCAGGTAGCCGGTCACCGTGTTGGGGCAGTCCAGCTCGGCCAGCGCGCTCATCGCGGCGAGGACGTCCCCGGCGCCGGTCATGTCGTTCTTCATCTGCGAGTGGGACAGGTCGGCCGGCTTCAGGGCGATGCCGCCGGAGTCGTACATGATGCCCTTGCCGACCAGCGCGAGGTGGCCGGCGGGCGTCTCAGGGGTGTAGGTGAGCACGATCATCCTGGGCTCCTCCACCGAGCCCTTGTTCACCCCCAGCAGGCCGCCGCAACCGAGCTCGATCAGGGCGCGGCGATCGTGCACCTCGACCTTCAGGCCGGTCTCCGCGCCGATCGCGATCGCCACCTCCGCCATCCGGGACGCGGTCAACAGGCCGGCGGGGCAGGCCGCGAGGTCCCGTCCGAGCATGCCGGCCCGCGCCGTGGCCAGACCGCGCGCCGCGCCGGCCCGTACGTCCTCCTCGGTGCCCGGCGCCGCCACGAGCACCAGGGACTCGACGGCGCGCGCGGACGGCGGTGCACTCTTCAGCGTGAATGCGTAGCGCACGAGCAGGACTCCCTCGACGATCGCCGCGGCGAGGTCCGCCACCGGCAGGCCTCCCGGGGGGACCCGGGCGGCCAGCCGGGCGTCCTGGGGGACGGCGCGGGCGAAGGCCGCTGCGGCGTCGCGCACCGCGGCGACGGTGAGCGTGTCGGCCTCACCCACACCGACGGCCACCTGGACGGGCTGCGCTGAGGAGGGGAACGCCAGCGCCTTGCCCACACTCGGGGTGAAGCCGGCCCTGGCCAGCGCGTCGAGGTCGACGCCGGAGAGCGTGTCCGGCACGCTCGCGCCGGCGCTGACCGGGACCGCGATGGCCTCCGCGTCGATCGCATCGCCGGCGGTGATCACGCTCACCGCCACCTTCCGGCTGCGGGACGGCACTGGATCGACGCCGCTGGTCTTCATCGGTGGGCTCCTTCGATCTGTCGAACGCTTCGGGACGGGTCAGGGCAGGTGGACGGGTGCGCCGGGCCCCCAGGGGATGCCGATCAGGAACCAGGCCACGAAGAGCACCACCCACGCCAGCAGGATCCACAGGGTGTAGGGCACCATCAGCGCGATGATCGTGCCGATGCCGGCGTCCTTCTTGTAGCGCTGGGCGACAGTGACCATGAACGGCAGGTACACCATCAGCGGGGTGAGTACGTTGATCGGGGAGTCGGCGACCCGGTAGGCGGCGAGGAGCGTCTGGGGGGCGACGCCGAGGGTGGCGAAGATCGGGATGAACACCGGGGCGAAGATCACCCATTTGGGCACCAGGCCGGGAAGGATGATGTCCAGCAGCACGATCACGACGATGAACCCGATCAGCAGCACGATCGCGGGCACATTGGCCTGCTCGAGCAGCTCGGCGGCAGAGATCGCGGCGACCGTGGGCAGGTTCGACCAGTTGAACAGGGCGATGAACTGGGCGATCATCAGGAACATCAGCAGCAGCCCGCCGAGGCTCGCGAACGTCTTGGAGATGGCCGCAACCGCCTCGTTGCCCGTCCTCAGGGTGCCCGCCCCGCGTCCGTAGCCCAGCCCGCAGACCAGGAACGCGAGCGAGATGATGAACACCAGCGAGGCCATGAACGGCGTGTTGCCGATGATGTTTCCGGTCTGCGGATCGCGCAGCGGGGCACCGGGGATCGCGGTCAGCAGGGCGATCACCACGACGAAGCCGAGCAGGTACCAGCCGGCCAGCTTCAGCCCGCGCGCCTCCGCGTCCTCGTCGACCTGGTCCTCTTCGCCGCCCGCGTAGTCGGCGTGGTCGTAGGCGCCCAGCCGCTTGATCGTGATCCGTGCGGTGACGACCGTGGCCACCACCGCCAGCACGAACGAGGACACGATCGAGAAGAAGTAGTTCTGGGTGACCTCGAGCGTCGGCATGTGCAGCTGGACGAGCACCGAGTTCGTGATCTCGGTCAGCATCGAGTCCGACGGGGTGATCAGCAGGTTCACCCCGAACACCGCCCCGACCCCGGCGAAGGCCGCGGCCAGGCCGGCGAGCGGGTGCCGTCCCACCGAGTAGAAGGCCGCCGCGGCCAGCGGCACCAGGATCAGGTAGCCCGCGTCCGTCGCCACCGAGGACAGCACGCCGACGAAGACCAGGATGAAGGTGAGCCAGCGTGCCGGCGCGACCTTGACCACCTTGCGGATCAGCGCGCCCATCAACCCGGCGTGCTCGGCCACGCCGACGCCGGCCATCGAGACCAGCACCACGGCGACCACACCGAACCCGGCGAAGTTGTCGACGAACGAGGAGAAGAAGAACCGGGCACCCTCCACCGAGATCAGGCTGCGCACCGCGAAGGTCTCCGTCGAGACGATGAAGTCGGGCACCTCCGCCGGCTCGCCGGTGACCGAGTCGTACAGCGTCCAGGTGCCGCCGAGGTGCTCGGCGACCTGGCTGAGCTGGTCGGTGGGCACCGGGGTGACCACGTCGTCCGTCACGCTCACGCCGGCCCAGGACAGGATCGCCGACAGGATCGCGACGATCCCGATCAGGTAGACGAACATGATCGTCGGATTGGGCACCTTGTTGCCCACCCGCTCCACCCAGTCCAGCCACTTCGAGTTCCCGGACGGGACAGTCGGCGCTACGGCGCTTCCGGACATGGTGATGACCTTTCGAGCGGGCCTGCGATCACAGGCTAGGCGGCGGGCACGCGCGACGGCACCCCCCAGTTCTGGGGGTATCCGGCGAGCGCGGAGCCCGCGAAAGTAGAGTGGCCGCTCCCGAGCGGCTCCGAGGTGGTCGATGAACGCGTCCCTGCTGCTGGTCCTGGCCATGCTGGCCGCCACGATCGTGATGTTCGCGCTCGGGCGACCACGGATGGACGTGGTGGCGATCATCGTGCTCGTCGCGCTGCCGCTGACCGGTGTGCTCAGCGTGTCCGAGACCCTGGCGGGCTTCGCCGACCCGAACGTCGTCCTGGTCGCCGCCCTGTTCGTGGTGGGCGAAGGGCTGTCCCGGACCGGTGTGACCTACCGCCTGGGCGACTGGCTGGCCGCCCGTGCCGGTGGGTCGGGCTCGAGGCTGGTCGTCCTGCTGATGCTCTGCGTGGCCGCCCTCGGCTCGGTGATGAGCTCGACCGGCGTGGTGGCCATCTTCGTCCCGGTGGCGCTGGCGGTGGCGAAGCGGCTGGGCACCGGGTCCAGGCAGCTGCTGATGCCGCTCAGCTTCGCCGGGCTGATCAGCGGCATGCTCACGCTGATCGCCACCGCACCCAACCTGGTCGTCAACGCCGAGCTCGTTCGGCACGGCTACGCAGGGTTCGGCTTCTTCGCGCCCACCCCGGTCGGGCTGCTCGTGCTGCTGCTCGCGATCGGCTACATGCTGCTGGCCCAGCGGCGGCTCGGACGCGACACCGCACCGTCCCTGCAGCCGCGTGGGCGGACGATCCCCGACCTGCTGGCGGCCTATGCACTGGACGAGGGCAAGGAACGCTTCCGGGTACTGCCGGGATCGCTGCTCGAGGGACGCACTCTCGCCGAGACCGAGCTGGCGGGCCGGCACGGGATCACCGTGCTCAGCATCGAACGCGGACCGGCCTGGCGGCGCTCGGTGGTGGCCGCCCGACCGGGAACACGGCTCGCCGCGGGCGACGTCGTGACCGTGACCGGCGCACTGCCGCCCGATCGCGCCGTCGAGGCGCTGGGGCTGGAGGAGGTCGGGCTCAGTACGACGGCGTTCGCCCGGCTGTCCCGGCAGGTGGGGATCGCAGAGCTCCTGCTTCCGCCCAACTCGGGCGCGGCCGGGCGCCGGATCGCCGACCTCGATCTGGTGGACGGCCACGGCGTCACCGTGATCGGGCTTCGCCATCTGGGCAGGGCGTCGGCGGAGGTTACCGCAGGGCAACGCGTGCAGGCCGGGGACACCGTCCTCGTCGTCGGGGAGTGGGCGGCGCTGCACCGGCTCGGTCGGCGCTCGTCCGACTTCGTCCTGCTGGACCTGCCGGAGGAGGTGGGCGAGGTGGCACCCGCGGGCAACCGCGCCGCGTTCGCCCTGGCGGCCGTGCTGCTGATGGTCGGGCTGATGGTGTCCGGCGTCGTGCCGAACGTGGTCGCGGCGCTGCTCGCCTGCCTGCTGATGGGCGCATCCGGGTGCATCGACATGCCCTCCGCCTATCGCGCCATCCACTGGCCGACCCTGCTGGTGATCGTCGGCATGCTGCCGTTCGCCCAGGCGCTGGAGCAGACCGGCGGCGTCGCCCTCGCCGCCCAGGGCCTGCTCGCGCTCGTCGGCGGTGCCGGACCCAGCATCGTGCTGGCAGCGATCTTCGGAGTCACCGCGCTGGTCGGGCTGTTCGTGTCGAACACAGCCACCGCCGTCCTGATGGCCCCGGTGGCGATCGCGGTCGCCCACCAGCTCGACGCGTCGCCCTACCCGTTCGCGATCACGGTGGCGCTGGCCGCGTCCGCCGCGTTCATGATGCCGGTGTCGTCGCCGGTGAACACCCTGATCGTGGAACCCGGGCGCTACCGGTTTGCCGACTTCGTGAGGATCGGGACGCCGTTCACGCTCGTCGTGATGGTCGTGGTCGCCCTTCTGGTGCCGCTGCTGTTCCCGCTGCACTGAACCGCGGTCCCGTCGACGTGGCGCAGGGATGGCGTGCGGACCCGACAGGCCACTGACGAGCTCTGGAACATCCTGAGCCTGATCGACGATCTGGGAGTACCTATCGGCATGTGGCGCCAGCCGACTACCCGATGCTGTGGGTAAGTGACGCTGTGGCCTGGTGCCAACAGGCCGGCGGCGACTGGCTACGGCGCGCCGAACCGCTCGTAACCGTCGTTGTACGACTGTAGAAATGCGCGAGCCTGGCTCGTCACACCGTCCGGAGGACTGCCAGGCTTGCTTCGCGGGGCTAATGCCCTTTGCGTGGCCCAGTGTAGATCGACTCACCCGCCATGCCCAAGGCGCTTCTCGGTTGACCGGCTACGATCGGACAGACGCTCGCCAAACCGATCGCTTGGCAGAACGGGATTCCCGCACCCAGGACCGGACCTCCCGGCGTCCGCCGGGCCCCACCAAGCAGCTCACACACGCGCACAGCGTGGCAATGTCGGACGCGCAGGGCGCGTACGGGCCAGGCAAATGCCTCGCTCGCGGGCTCCTCAACGGCTTGGTCGCGAACTCTTGCGGCCCGGTGGGGCGATCAGCCGACGAAGCGGCGTCTGGACACCCCCATGAGCCTGAGCTGGCGCCTCCGTGAGCACGAGCGTTTTCCCTGGTCAAAGAAGCCTTTGCCATCCCAAGAGTGGCACCCGCTTTCCGAGCGGGTGCCACCGTTCAGAAAGCGGCTGGAGTCGTTCGGTACCGTTCGATGACGATCGCCGCTGTGCGCGCGCAGGCCGTGTTCGATTACTCGGCGGACTGCAACTGAGACTAAGGGCCTTCAGAAGCAGAAAACGCCCCTCCCGAGTCTCCTCGGGAGGGGCGTCTCCCCATGTCATGGCGGAGGTGCGGGGATTTGAACCCCGGATCGGGTTTAAGCCCGAAACCCGCTTAGCAGGCGGGCGCCATAGACCGGACTAGGCGACACCTCCAGACCGTGGGCCAGCCTACAAGGCGGCGCTCCGGGGGAGCAAAAGCAGCCCCGGGACGCCTGCCCGCCGAGCCGGCAGACCGCCGCCGGGAGTGCGGTAAGCCGATTTGGGCGGACCCGGTACTCTTGATCCGGCTCTTCTTCTGTAGTAAGGAACCCACTTGAGCAACGATTCCTCAGCGCCCGACGGCGCCCGTCGTGCCGCCGAACCGGACGCGGAGAGTACGGTCGCTCCCGCACGACGCGCAGCGAACGGCCAGAGTTTCTCGGGTGCACTGGGATGGACGGCGCTCGGCGCGATCGTCCCCGGTCTTGGCCTGTGGCGGGCCGGACGACGGGTGGCCGGCGGCATCCTGATCGGCCTGTTCGTCGTGATCGTCGGCGGCCTGGGCGTCCTCTACGTGACGAACAGGAACGCGGTCGAGAGCGCCGTCCTCGCTCCGGGCACGCTGCAGAACATCGCGATCGGCCTGATCGTCGTGGCGCTCGCCTGGGTCGCGGTGATCGGGATCAGCCATCTCGCGCTGCGTCCGGCCAACGCCTCCACCGGGCAGCGCGCGGCCGGTGCCGCCGTCGTCGGCGTCCTCTCCTTCGTGGTCGCGGCCCCGATGGCGGTCGGCGCGAACCTCGCCTGGACGACCGGCAACCTCCTCGACAGCGTGATCGGCACCGACGAGACCCCGAACTCCACCCAGCCCACGATCAACGCCGCGGACCCGTGGAAGGACAAGGACCGGCTCAACATCCTGATCCTCGGCGGCGACTCCGGCAACGACCGCCCCAGCTCCGAGGGTGACCGCACCGACACCGTGATCGTCGCCTCCATCGACACCCACACCGGGGCGACCACGCTGTTCACGTTGCCGCGCAACACCGAGAAGATGCCCTTCCCGAAGAACTCGCCGCTGTCGAAGTACTACCCGAACGGCTTCACCTCCGGCAGCAGCGACCTGTACACCCGCTCGCAGTTCCTGCTGAACGCGATGTACCGCGTGGTGCCGACCGTCGTCCCGCACGACGTCCTCGGCAAGACCAAGGACTTCGGCGCCAGCGTGATGAAGGTCTCCGTCGGCTACGCCCTCGGCCTGCCCATCGACTACTTCGTCAAGGTCAACATGGACGGGTTCAAGGACTTCATCAACGCCATCGGCGGCATCACGGTGAACATCAACTACAAGGTCCCGATCGGCGGCCAGACCGACGCGGGCATCAAGCCGGAGGGCTATCTCAAGCCCGGCGCCAACCAGCACCTCAACGGACGGCTGGCCCTGTGGTACGCCCGCGGCCGCTACGGCCTGGACGACTACAAGCGGATGGAGCGCCAGCGCTGCGTGATCAACGCTGTCGTCCAGCAGACCACTCCCGCGACCGTGCTGGCGAACTTCCAGTCGATCGCGGCCGCGGGTGAGAAGACCATCACCACCGACGTGCCCCGCTCGCTGCTCACCGACCTGGTCGACCTCGGCGTCAAGGTGAAGGGCACCAAGCTCCGCAGCGTCGTGTTCGACCCGGACAACGGCTTCAACAGCCCCAGTCCCGACTGGGCCAAGGTGCGCAAGCAGGTTCAGAAGGCGCTCAAGGAAACCGCTGACGGCGTCACCGAGACCGCGTCCCCTTCCACCACCAAGAAGCACAAGAAGAAGAGCGACGACCTCGAGCAGATCTGCGCCTACCACCCGGAGAGCTGACCAGACCGGGCCCGCGACAGCCGGGTGGGCCCGGACGGCGCCGCCCCTTCAGGAGCCGTAGCCGCGGTTGGCGTCCAGCCTGCGGCTGATGTCGTCCCCCAGCGCGTCCAGGTCTGCCACCGCCCCGCGCGCGACCACCAGTTGCACCCGGGTGCCGTCCTTGTGGTGGATCGAGATCCGGTCGGGACCGCGGGTCACCCTCGCGACGTCCGCCCAGCGGCCCGACTCGCTCGCCTCGCGCCCCTGCAGGACGTAGCCGTCCTCGTCGAGCACGACGTGGACACGGGTCGCGCGGGCCACCCAGATCGAGGCGCCGAACAGGCCCAGGCCCGCGCCGACGATGACCAGGCCCGCCCCGAGGAGCCAAGCGTTCGAGTCGAGCAGTCCGGCCATCAGGATGACCAGGATGCCGACGAACATCATGACGGCGGAAAGGGCCAGCGCGCGCAGCGGCGGGCGCTGGCGCACCTGGTGCATGGAAGCAGGCACTCGTTCCCCTCCGTCGGCATGCTGCGCGGCGAGGGTGGGATTCGAACCCACGGAGCCGTGAAGCTCGGCCGCTTTCAAGGCGGCTGCACTAGTCCACTATGCGACCTCGCCGGATCGGCTCATCCTAGCCACAGCCGCCGTGCGCCGCGTCCCTCGATACCCTCCCGCGGGCGGGGCATCCTCCGCCGGGCCAGGCCCTGGCGACGGGCACGGAGTGGGAAGCTGGGACCATGCGCATCGTCACCCTCACCCAGCCCGGCGGACCGGAGAACCTGGCCGTCGGGGACGCCCCCAAGCCCACCGCCGGTGCGGGCGAGATCGTCGTCCGGATCATCGCCGCGGGTGTCAACCGGGCCGACCTGCTCCAGCGGCAGGGCCACTACCCGCCGCCGCCGGGAGCCAGCGAGGTGATCGGCCTCGAGGTCTCCGGCACCGTGGACCAGGTCGGCGCCGACGTCACCGGCTGGGCGGTCGGCGACCCCTGCGCGGCCATCCTCGCCGGCGGTGGCTACGCGGAATACGTTCTCGTCCCCGCCGGCCAGGTGATCGCGCCGCCGCGCGGCATCGACCTGGTCAGCGTGGCAGGGCTGGTGGAGGTGGCCGCCACGGTGGTGTCCAACTTCGATCACGTCCACCTCTCGGAGGGCGAGAGCGTGCTGATCCACGGCGGCGCCGGAGGCATCGGCACGTTCGCGGTCCAGTACGCGCGGGCGCTCGGCGTCCGGGTCCTGACCACCGCGGGCTCGGCGGAGAAGCTCGAGTTGTGCCGAAGGCTCGGCGCCGACGTGGCGATCGACTACCACCAGGACTGGCCGGCGGCCGTGGCCGAGGCGACCGGGGGCCGGGGCGTGGACGTGATCCTCGACGTGATGGGGGCCAAGTACCTGGACGCGAACGTCGCGTCCCTCGCCACGGACGGACGGCTCGTGGTGATCGGCCTCCAGGGCGGGCGCAAGGCCACCCTCGACCTGAACCGCCTGCTCACCAGGCGCGCGACCGTCACCGCGACCAGCCTGCGCGGCCGGCCGGTGGAGCAGAAGGCGGCCATCTGTGCGGCCGTGGCCGAGCGGGTCTGGCCGCTGGTGGAGTCCGGCGAGATCCGGCTCGCCCCCGAGACCCGCTTCCCGATCGAGGAGGTCGCGCAGGCGCACCGGCGCCTGGAGTCCGGGGAGAACACCGGCAAGGTGATCCTGACCCTGTGAGGAGCCCCGGCCCCGGGGGATTCCGACCGGGCGGACGGGTCAGCTGCGCCAGGTACGCCACAGGCGCGCGTACTCGCCGTCGAGGGCGAGCAGCTCGTCGTGCGAGCCGAGCTCGGCGATCCGTCCCTCGATCACGACAGCAATCCGGTCGGCGTCGTGCGCGGTGTGCAGGCGGTGGGCGATCGCGATCACCGTCCGGTCCTCCAGCAGCGCGGCCATCGAGCCCTCCAGATGACGCGCCGTGCTCGGGTCGATCAGCGAGGTGGCCTCGTCCAGCACGAGGGTGTGCGGGTCGGCCAGCATCAGCCGGGCCAGCGCCACCTGCTGCGCCTGCGCAGGGGTGAGATGGACGCGGCCGTGCCCCAGCACCGTGTCCAGCCCCTGCGGCAGCCGCTCCACCCAGTCCAGCGCGTCGACGGCCCGCAGCGCCTCCACAACCGCCTCGTCCACCTCGTCCGCGGCCAGCTGCTGGTCCCGCGCCAGCACGATGTTGTCGCGCACGCTCCCGACGAACACGTGGTGCTCCTGCGTGACCAGCGCCACCTCGGTGCGCAGCACGTCCAGCGGCAGGGTCATCACGTCCACCCCGCCGATGTCGACCTCCCCGGTCCGTGGCCCGTTGATCCCGGCCAGCAGCCGGCCGAGCGTCGACTTGCCCGACCCGGAAGGGCCGACGATGGCCAGCCGCTCCCCCGGCTGCAGGTCCAGGTCGATGCCGTGCAGGACGTCGGTGCCCGGACGGTAGGCGAACCGCAGATCCGAACCGACCACGTCCGTGCCGGCGGGAACCTCCTCGCCCGCGACCCGGTCCTCCGGCACCTCCGCGACGCCCAGCAGTCGGGTGGTCGCGGCCAACCCGACCTGCAGGGTGTCGAACACCTGGATCAGCCGGTCCATCGGCTCGACCAGTCCCTGCACGTAGATCGCGGCCGTCGTGATCTGGCCGAGCGTCACCCAGCCCTGCGCGTAGCCCCACGTGCCCAGCAGGACGACGCCGACCAGCGGCAGGTTGTAGGAGACGTCGAGGAAGATGAAGTAGAGGTTGCGCAAGGTCATCGTGTACCGCTCGGCCTGCGCGCTCTCCGCCACGTCATGGTCACTGATCGCGATCCGCCGCGCACCCAGGCCGAGCGCCTCCACCGTCCTGGCTCCCTCGACGGTCTCCGTGGTCGAGGAGTTGATCTGGGAGTAGGTCGCCGACTCGGTGATGTAGCCGGCACCCGCCCAGCGCAGGTAGTAGCGGGTGGCGAACCACAGCACGAGCAGTGACCCGGCCACCGACAGGGCGAGGAACGGGGAGTTCAGCACGAGGGCGAACAGGGTCGCCACCACCAGCACCGCCGACATCACCAGCTGCGGGAACGCCCAGCGCACCGAACGGCTCATCTTGCCCACGTCGGAGGTGATCCGCGTCAGCAGGTCGCCGCTGGAGGCCTGCTCGACCTTGCCCAGCGGGAGGCGCAGCACCGTGTCCACGACCTCCTCGCGGGCGGCCGCCAGCAGGTCGTAGCCCAGCACCGTGGACGCACGGCGCGCGACCATCACCAGGATCGCCTGGACCACCACCACGACGACCACGCCGAGGATGATCGGGTCCACGTCCGCGACGCCCGCGGTGCCGCCGGCGACCGCGTCGACCAGGTTGCCGAGCATCCGGGGCGCGACCAGGCCGGCGACCGCGGCCGCCGTGTTGGTCGCCAGCACGACCGCCAGCAGCCCCCTCCGGCTGCCGAGCAGCCGCTTCACGAAGGCCCAGGCCGCCTGGTTCCCGGCGACCGGAAGACCCCGCTCCGGGTGCCGGGAGTCGGCGTACACCACACGGGCACGTTCGCGACGCAGCCGGAACCGGTCGCGCAGCCCGGCCAGGCGGACGGGCCAGGCCGCGTCGTGGTCGGGAACCAGCGCCGCGGGGATCGCCGGGTCCGCGGAACGGTCCAGCCAGGTGTCCTCGTGGGCCTCGCCGACCGCGACGGACGCCGGGAAGCCGTCGTCGATCGGGCGATCCTCGCCACTCATTCGCCCTCCTCCATTCCCCGGCCGACGACGGCGCGGTAGCGGGGGTCCGACAGCAGCGCGGTGTGGGTGCCGCGGGCGACCTCGCGTCCGTCGACGAGGAGCGACACCTCGTCGGCGTGGTGCAGGAGCAACGGGGACGCGGTCATCACGACCGTGGTGCGGCCGCGTCGGTGCGCGGCCAGCCGTCCGGCGATCGCCGCCTCGGTGTGCGCGTCGACCGCGGAGGTGGGCTCCACCAGGACCAGCACCTCGGGGTCGCGCAGCAGGGCACGCGCCAGCACGACGCGCTGCCGCTGCCCGCCGGACAGGCCGCGGCCCAGTTCGTCGATGCGGCCCTGCCAGCCGCCGGGCAGGCCCGCCCGCACGTCCTCGGCCGCCGCGGTGTGCAGCGCCGCCTCCGCCTGCTCGCGGGCGTGGCTTCCCCACGGGTCGACCGCCTGCTGCAGGGTGCCGGCGAACAACTGGCTGCCGGTGTCGCTGACCACGACGGTCTCCCGCAGGGACGCCAGCGGCAGGTGCCGGTAGTCCAGCCCGTCCGCGCTGACGCCCCAGTCGCGGCCCGCGATGGCAGCGTCCGCCGCGGCGATCGCGGCACGTCGGGCCTCCTTCTCCGCGCGTCGGCGCCGCGCCGCGCGTCCCTTCAACTCCTCCTCCTCGTCAGCCTCCGGCTCCAGGTGCGTGCCGGGCAGGTAACGGCCGAGCCGGTCGGCGAGCGCGGCGGAGTCGTCGGGGACGGCGCTGACCACGGCGAGGTAGCGGCCCGGCTCCACGGCCACCCCGGACGCGGAGTCGACCAGCCGCGGACGCGCGGCGAGCACCGCTCCTCCCTCGGCGAACGGCGGCTCGGGCGAGAGCAGGGTGATGGTCTTGCGCGCCGACACCAGCCCCTGCACCCACTTCTGGGCGAACTCGAAGAAGGTCTGCAGCGGCCACACCATGAACAGCGCATAGCCGACGAACGAGATCAGTTGACCCACGGTGAGTTCGCCGGCCAGCATCTCGTGCGAGCCCAGCCACACCAGCACCACCAGCAGCAGCCCCGACAGGAGGACGCTGATGGTCTCGGTGACCGCCTGCCAGGTGCCGGTCGTGACACCGAGGTGGCGCACCTTCTGCGACTGCGACGCGTAGTTGCTGCCGAACGTCCGCTCGCCGCCGATGCCGCGCAGGATCCGCAGGCCGGACACGATGTCGGTCGCCATCGAGGTGAGCTCGGAGTTCTGCGTCCGCTCGGCCGTCTGCGCGCGGTTCAGCGGACGCAGCACCGGGGACGCCGCGCCCACCAGCAGCGGCGCCGCGATCACCACCACCCAGCCCAGCGGCGGCGAGGTGGTGAACATCAGCACGCAGACCAGCACGAACGCGCCGAGCGCGCCGATCGACCGGGACACGATCTCGACGGTCTGACCGAAGATGTCGGAATCCGAGGACGAGATGCTCAGCACCTCCCCTGTCGGCAGCCGCCTGCCGAGCACGTGGCCGAGCTGGGTGGCCTTCCGGATGACCAGCTTCTGGGTGCCGTACAGGGAGATCAGCCAGCCACGCACGACGAGGGTGTGCTGGGTGATTCCCGCCGCCGCGCCCACCAGGATCACCAGGGTCAGCAGCGCCGACCAGCCGAGCACGGCCGGGACGTCTCCGCGCAGGATGCCGGAGTCGATGGCCTTGCCCAGCAGCAGCGGGCTGAGCGCGCCGGGCAGGAACCAGATGACGCTCGCCAGCGACATCCCTGCGACCACGTCCCACTGCACCCACAGCACCCACGCCAGGAACCTGGCGGGGCTGCGGGTGTCGGGCCGGGACGTCTCCGCCGGCGTGTAGGCGTCGACGGAGGGAGGGAAGTCATGCATAGCCGACCAACATTACGCTCACAGGCGGGCCGTGTCAGCCACTCCGGCGGATCTTCCCGACACAGCCCCGGCCGGGCCGGCTCCCGTTCGCCCGGCCGAACCCGGATGCGCGGTACCGCACCCCCCTAGACTCGTGCGCAGGCACAGGTGAGGAGCCGCATGCGGGTCGATTTCGCGCCGTCCGAGCAGTCGAGCGTGGGCATCGAGTGGGAGCTCGCACTCGTCGACCTGGCCTCCGGCGAACTCACCCCGGCGGCACCCCGACTGATCGAGGCGTGCCAAGGCGGCGAGGACGCGCCGATCCGGAAGGAGTACCTGCAGGAGATGGTCGAGATCGTCTCCGGCGTGCACGCCCGGGTCGGGGACGCCGTCGCCGACATCGCCGCCAGCCTCGCGATCGCCCGGCGGGAGGCGTCCGCGCTGGGCGTCGGGCTGGTCGGAGCCGGCACCCACCCGTTCAGCCGTGCATCCGCGCAGCCCCGGTTCAGCGGGGAGCGCTACGACGTGGTCGCGGAACGGAACGCCTGGTGGGGACGCCAGATGGCGATCTGCGGGACACACGTGCACGTCGGCGTCGACCATCGCGACAAGGCGTTGCCGATCACCAGCGCCCTGGCCAGGTTCTACCCCTACCTGCTCGCGGTGACCTGCTCCTCGCCGTACTGGGAGGGCGAGGACACCGGCTACGCGTCCCAGCGCACGATGCTGTTCCAGCAGCTGCCGACCAACGGTCTGCCGTGGCCGATGAGCGACTGGGCCGAGTTCGAGGAGTACGCGGAGGATCTCGCCCGCAGCGGCATGATCACCGTCCCCGGGGAGATCCGGTGGGACGTCCGGCCGTCGCCGCGGTTCGGGACGGTCGAGAACCGGACCGGCGACTCGGTGCCGAGCCTCGCCGAGCTCGGCTGCGTGGCCGCCCTGACCCAGTGCCTGGCCGAGCACGCGTCCCGCAGCCTCGCCGCCGACGCGACCTACGAGTCGCTGCCGCCCTGGCTGGTCAGGGAGAACAAGTGGCGCGCCGCGAGGTACGGGATGGACGCGGAGGTGATCACCCCGCGGCGGCAGCGTCCGGTCCCGCTGCGGGAGGGCCTCGCGCAGTGGCTGGAGCGCCTCGAACCGGTGGCGCGCGACCTCGGCTGCGAGGCCGAGCTCCGGTTCGCGGCCGAACTCGCCGAGCGGGGAGCGAGCTACGAGAGGCAGCGCACGACCGGTGACCCGCGGGCCGCCCTCGAACTCCTGCTGGCCGAGACCGGACGGCAAAGCCCGTTCGCTCGATAATCTGACGACCGTGAAGCCGTTCCTGCTCCTCGCCACGCGCGACCACAACGAGGCAGCTGCCGCCGAGTACCGCTCGGTGCTGCGGCACACCGGGCTCACCGCCGACCAGCTCGAGCACGTCCGGGTGGAGTCGAAGCCGCTGCCTCCCCTCGACCTCTCGCTGTACTCGGGTGCGATCCTGGGCGGCAGTTCGTTCAACATCTCCGACGCCCAGAAGACCGACCTCCAGGTGCGGGTGGAGGCGGACCTCGCGGCCCTCGTCGACGAGATCGTCGACACCGACTACCCGTTCCTGGGCATGTGCTACGGCGTCGGCACGGTCACCACCCACCTCGGCGGCGCCATCGACCGCACGTTCAGCGAGCCGGTCGGGCCGATCGAGGTCACGCTCACCGCCGAGGGCAGGGCCGACCCGCTGCTCACCGGGATCGGCGACAGCTTCCAGGCGTTCGTCGGGCACAAGGAGGCCTGCAACGGCGCTCCGCAGGGTGTGGTCCTGCTGGCGACGGGAACCGACTGCCCCGTCCAGATGTACCGGGTCGGCGCCAACGTGTACGTCACCCAGTTCCACCCCGAGCTGGACGCCGACGACCTGAGCGCCCGGATGCGGATCTACCAGCACGCCGGCTACTTCGATCCCGCCGAGCTGGACGACCTGGTCGCGATGGCCTACGCGTCCGGCGTGAGCGGCGAACAGCACCTCGTGCTGCGCAACTTCGTCCACCGCTACGCGTCCGACTGACGTGGCCGGCACGGAGTGGGTGTTCTCCTACGGGACGCTGCGGCTCGCCGACGTCCAGCGGGGGACCTACGGGCGGCTGCTGGACGGCGAGGACGACCGGCTGGTCGGCTGGACGCTGCAGTACCTCGCGATCTCGAACCCGGAGGTGGTCGCCCTCTCCGGTGTCGCCGAGCACCCGGTCGCGGTCCCGACCGGTGACCCCTCTGACGCCGTCGCCGGCACCCGCTTCCACCTGACCGCCGCGGAAATGGCGGCCACCGACGTCTACGAGTCCGCCGACTACGTCCGGGTCCCGGTCGTCCTCGCCTCCGGGGTGGCGGCCTGGCTGTACGTGGCGAAGTAGCGCTGTCGCGATCCTGCCGCTGAAGCACTCCCCCAGGACTCTGGCTGCACCACCCACGCCCGGCGTGGCGGGATCGCGTCACGGCGCTGGCGGTGGGACCTACCGCAACTGGTGCGCGCGGAACAGGACGGCGTTCGGGACGCCCAGGAGTGTGCCCGCGTCGGCGGTGAAGCCGGTGAGGAGGTCACGGGGCGCGGGGTGGCCGGGCAGGTCGGCGAGGTAGGCCCCGTGCGCCTCCAGCGAGGCGATCGCGCGCTCCAGCGGGTCGCCAGAGACATCCATGCCGTGCGTGGGACGGGCGTCGCCGGAGACCAGCAGCCAGGTCACACCCCAGGCGGGCAGCCCCTCGTCCGCGGCGAGCTCGGGGAAGACCCAGGTGTTGTCGGCGTCCCGGACGGCGTCCAGGCAGCACAGCCCGGCCGCGCGGTGGTCGGCCTGGTTGAGACCCCACGGCGCCTCCACCTCCCACGACCCGGTGACCACGACGTCCGGCCGGAACGTGCGGATCCGCCGTGCGATCGCCCTGCGCAGGTCGAGGGAGTAGACCAGCATCCCGTCCGGGAAGCCCAGCACCGTCAGGTCTCGGACGCCCACCGCGTCGCAGGCCGCGCGCTGCTCGCCGGCCCGGATCCGGAGGGTCTCCTCCGGCGGGGCCTGCATGCCCGCCTCGCCGCCGGTCAGCAGCAGGTAGGCCACCTCGACGCCGCGCGCCGTCCAGGCGGCCACGGCCGCGGACGTCCCGTACTCGACGTCGTCGGGGTGGGCGACCACGCACAGCACCCGCTGGAAGTCGGCGTCGGGGAGCGGTTCGATCCTGACAGTCTCCATGTGCCCACGGTAGGCGAGCGGCCGCCCGGGGGCGAGGGGTCAGCGCAGCCCCGGCCGCGGCGGCAGCGCGCGTCCGCTGGTGAGCGCGTCGGCGATCGCATCCAGGCGGTCGTCGACGAACACGGTCTCGTAGCCGCCCCTGCGGGCGACGTGGAAGCGCGTGGAGCGCACGGCCTCCAGCGCCTCGACCCGCCCCGAGGGTGTCTCGGCCAGCCGGTAGACCTTCTCGAACAGCGCCTCGACGTCCTCAGGGTCGTAGCCGTGGCCCATCGTGACCGGGAAGGTGCCCGGCGTCGGGTCGGTGACGACCTCGCCCGGCACGATCGTCGGGGAGACCGGCGCGCCGAGCGTGCGCCGGACGAACGGCACCAGCACGCGGACGAAGAGCAGCCCGAGGACGAGCAGGACGAGCAGGAAGACGACGATCTTGACCACGGCCGGCCTCAGCGCGCCCGCATGTTCGCCAGGCTGGGACCCTGCAGCGGGTTCACCGTCCAGCCCTGTCCGGCCGTCCCGTCGGCGCCCAGCCGCAGCCGCAGCGTGTGCGGGGTGTCGGTGAAGGCGAGGTGGACGCGGAGGTCGCCCGTGGCGTCCACACCAGCCGCGACCGCGACCGGCACCGCGCCGGGACTCGGCAGGGATTCCTCGGCCCCCCGCTCACCGGTCAGGGCCACGGACTGGCGCAGCCAGCCTCCGGTGACCGCGGTGAGCTCGACCGGACGGCCCTCCGCGACCATCCTGAGCCGGAACCCCTCGGTGGTGCGCGACGCGACCGGATCGGCGATGCGGGCCGGCGGCCCGACCTCCTCGCCGGCGGGGAACAGGGCAGGGTCGCTCGGGACGGGCCCGGCGGCCGCCCAGCCGGTGCCGAGACCCGAGTCGTGGGGGAAGGCGACGGCGACCCTCCGTGGAGCCCGCTCGTCGCTCCCGGGCTGTCCGGGGAGGGAGGGGACGCCCGGCCGCGGGCCGGTCGGCTCGTCAGGGACCGCGCCGAGGTGCTCCCACACGGTGTCGATGAGGCACTGGGTGTCGGCCTGGGCGGACTGCACGGCGAGCACCATTCCCCGCTCGGGGAGGACGAACGCGAACTGGCCGAAGGCCCCGTCGAGGCGGAAGCCCTCGCGACCCATCCAGACCTGGTAGCCGTACCCGTAGGTCCACTCCGGGCCATCCGAGATCGTCGCGATCTGCCTGGCCGTCGCCCGCGCGACCCAGCCGTCGGGCAGCAGCCGGCGTCCCCGCCAGACCCCGTCGCAGCGCAGCAGCTCGCCGAGCGCCGCCAGCCCGCGGACGTCGACGTGCAGCCCCGACCAGCCCAGGCAGCGACCCATCGGGTCGCGGTCCCAGGTGGCGTCGATCCCGAGCGGCGCCAGCAACCGCGGACGCAGGTAGTCGAGCAGGTCCGCGCCGGTGTGCCGGCGGACCAGCTCGCCGAGCATGAACGACGCGCCGTTGTTGTACACATGGCAGGACCCCGGCGGGCGCTCGGGCCGGATCGAGCCGAACGCTCGCGCCCACTCCTGCGGGGGCCGCTGCGTCATCGCGGGCAGGGTGTCCTCGGTGTGCCCGGTGGACATGCTCAGCAGGTGGTGGACCGTGATCGCCGCCACGTCCACGTCCACGTCGTCGGCCCCGGCCAGGGGCACCAGGTCGACCACGTGGTCGTCGAGGTCGAAACGGCCCTCGCCGATGGCCAGCCCGACCGCGGTCGCGGCGAAGGTCTTGCTCGCCGAGTAGACCAGCGGCCGGTCCGACCCGACCCACGGCTCCCAGTACTGCTCGAGCACGCACTCGCCGTCCCGCAGCACCAGGAGCGCGTGCGGCTCCAGCTCCGGGCGTGCGTCGAGCGCCTCGACGAGACCGGTCAGCTCGGGCGTCCCTTCGGGCTGTTCTCCGCGGTCAGCATCGGGTTGCGCACCACGACGTCGCCCAGCGCGTCGTCGATCCGCGACATCACCGCCGGCGTCAGGACCACGCCGGAGGCCGCCACGTTCTCGTTGACCTGGCGCGGACGGGAGGCGCCGATGATCGCGCAGGCCACATTGGGGTTCTGCAGCACCCACGCCACGGCCAGTTGGGCCATCGTGAGGTCGAGCTCGTCGGCGATCGGGCGCAGCGCCTGCACCCGCTCCAGGACGGTGTCGTCCATGAACCGCTGGATCGTGGTCGCGCCGCCTTTGGCGTCGGTGGCGCGCGAGTTCTTCGGTACCGGCTGGCCGGGCAGGTACTTGCCGGTGAGGACGCCCTGGGCGACCGGCGACCAGCACACCTGGGACAGGCCGAGCTCGGCGGAGGTGGGCACCACCCACTCCTCGATCACCCGCCACAGCATCGAGTACTGCGGCTGGTTGGAGACGAGCTGGAACCCCAGCTGCTTCGCCATCCCGTGGGCCTCGCGGATCTGGTTCGCGTCCCACTCGCTGACGCCGATGTAGAGCGCCTTGCCCTGGCGGACCACGTCGGCGAACGCCTGCATGGTCTCCTCCAGCGGCGTCTCCACGTCGTAGCGGTGGGCCTGGTACAGGTCGACGTAGTCGGTCCGCAGCCGCTTCAGCGAGCCGTTGATGGACTCCATGATGTGCTTGCGGGACAGGCCCGCGTCGTTCGGGCCCTTGGGCCCGGTCGGCCAGTACACCTTGGTGAAGATCTCCACCGACTCGCGCCGTTCGCCCTTCAGGCCGTCGCCGAGCACCTTCTCCGCCGCCGTGTTGGCGTAGGCGTCGGCCGTGTCGAAACTGGTGATCCCCGCGTCCAGCGCGGCCCGGATGCACTTCAGTGCGGTTTCGTTCTCCACCTGGGAGCCATGGGTCAGCCAGTTGCCGAAGCAGATCTCCGAGACCTTCAGGCCGGAGTTGCCGAGATAGCGGTGCTTCACGCGTGGGACTCCTGCTCGACCATGCCCTCGGCCTCCGCGTCGGACTCCTCCCGCTCGAGTTCCGCGTCGCCGTCGGCGACCGCTTCGGGCGCGGCCTCGGCCTGGTCGGCGGCCTCGGCCTGGTCGTCCTGGACCGGCTCGGCCGCGTCCTCCGGGTCGGCCAGCGGGTTCACGATGGCCGCCCCACCGAGGGTGGCCAGCATCTGCCGGACATTGGTCAGCTGCGCGGTGATCGCGTCCCTGCGGGCCGTGGCGGCCTGCAGCTCGCGCTCGGACTCGCGACGGATCTTCTCCGCGGCCAGCCGGGCGGAGTCGACATGCTGGCCGGCCTCCTCGCGCGCGCCCTTCAGGTGCGCCTCGGCCTGGGCCTTCGCCTCGGCGAGGGTCCGGTCGGCCTCTGCCTCGATGGCGGCCTGCCGCTCCTGGGCGCGGGCGATGGCCTGCTCGTTGGCCTGCATCTGCGCCGCGAACTCGTCGGCGGCCTTGTCCCTGCGCTCGGCGAGGGTCTTCTCGAAGTCGGCGGCGGCAGCGGCGGCCCGGGCGCGCTGGTGCTCGTAGACGGCCTCCGCCTCCTCGCGGCGGGCGGTGGCCTCGCGGTCGGCGTAGTCGAGGATCTCGTCGGACTGGCGCTTGGCGGCCTCCAGGGCGTGCGTCGAGGTCGCGTCCGCCTTGTTGGTCACGTCGGCGGCATAGCGCTCGGCGGAAGTGCGGGCGGCCTCCGCCGCCGCCGTCGCCTCGGCGACCAGCTTCTCGGCCTCGGCCTTCGCCTTGGCCCGCAGTTCCGCCGCCTCGTCCTCGGCCAGCTTCAGCATCTTCCCGATCCGCGTGCCAAGGTCGGTGAAGGAGGGGGCGACGGTCTCGCGCTGCTCCTGCTCGAGCGCGGCGATCCGGGCGCGGTAGGAGTTGGCCTGCTCCTCCAACTGCGCGACCTGGGAGGTGAGCTTGGTCGTCGCCACCGCCTCACTGCCCGCCTCGGCCCTGGCCTGCTCGAGGGCCTTGCGGACGTCGGCGAGGGCCCGGTCGACCTCGCTCGGGTCGTAGCCGCGCATGACGGTGCGGAAGGCTGCGTTCTGCTGGGTCATGATCCTTCTTCCATTCCTTGCGGGGTTGAGGGGGCGGGACGTTCGGAGACGGCGAGCGCCTCGATCACCCCGGAGAGGTGCCCGAGCTGGGCGTTGATGTCGTCTCGGCGACGGGCCAGCTGCGCGACCTCCGCACGGGCGCGGTCGAGCATCGCCCTGGCGTCGCCACGGATGGCGTCGGCCTCCGCGCGGGCGTCGGCGAGCAGCGAGACCGCCTCGTCCCTGGACGCCCTGGTCGCCTCGTAGGTGTCCCGCTGCAGCTTCTCGAGGTCGGCGGCGGTGCGCTCGCGGACGAGCTTGGCTCCCGCCTCCGCCTCGGCCAGTCGGCGCTCGGCCCGCTCCAGCTGGGCGCGCACCTCGGCCTCGGTCGCCTGCCGCTGCCGGTCGGCGTCCTCGGCCGCCTGCCGCCGGGTGTTGACGGCGTCGCGCTCGGCGGCGTCCAGCACCGCGCGGGCGCGGGCCTGCAGATCGTCGGCCACGGCGTTCGCCTCGGCGAGCAGCGCCTGGTTGCGGTGGGTGGTCGTGGTGAGCGCGAGTTCGACCTGTTGGCGGACGCCGCGGGCGTGCTCGGCGAGCTCGTTGTGGTGCTGGCGGCGGGCGGCCTCGGCCTCGGCGGCGACGCTCGCGCGGAGCTCGGCCATCGCCTGCTCGGTCCAGGCGACGTGCGCGGCCGCCGCGGCCAACTGCTCGTCGGCCTTCGCCTGCGCCTCGGCGGCCAGCGCCTCGCGCTCGGCCTGGGCGGTCGCCCTCACCTGTGCCGCCTCCGCCTCGAACCGCTCCTGGTCGGAGGCCAGCTTGGCCCTGCGGTTCCCGGACTCCTCCTCGAGCTCGGCCCGCAGCCGGTCCAGCTCGTCGGTGACGTGGCCGCGCAGGCCGGCCAGCTCGGCGTCCAGCAGGTCCCGGCGCTGCGCCTCCTCCGACTCCAGCGCCCTGCGCCGGTCGGTGAGCTCGGCGTCGACCGCCGTGACCCTGGCGTCCAGGCGCTGGCGCACCTCGTCCTCGGTGCGCTTGGCGGTGTTCGCCATCGTCGCAGCCTTGATCCGCGCCTCCTGGACGATCTGCTCCGCCTCGGCGCGGGCCGCCGCCACCACCTCCGCCGCGGTCCGCTCGGCGGTCTGGGTGATCAGGCCGGACTGCTCGGTCGCATCCGACAAGAGCGTCACGGCGTCCTGCCTGGCCTCCTCCAGCCGGGCGGCCGCGCTGGTCATGGCTTGTTCCGCCGCGGCCCTGTGCTCGGCCACCTCGCGGGCCAACTGGTCGCTGAGCTCACGGTTGCGGGCGGTCTCGGCGCGCACAGCATCGGCCTCGGCCTGGGCCTCGGTGCGTAGCTGATCAGCCAGGTTCTGCGCCTGCGTCAGAATCTCCGTCGCCTGTCTGGTCAGCTCGCTGCCGGCCGGCTGAGTGGGGGGACGCACAGCGGGATCGAGCACCTAGCCATGATCCAAGGGTGACAACGCAAAACGCAACCCGGCCCGGAGTGTCGCAAGCTGTGTCTTCACCACGGGTCTAGTCTTCCGCCCCCGCCGTGTGCGCCGGGCCGGCGCCACAGGACGGCAGAGTCTGGTCCGACCCCGGCGGAGCGGCGCGAACGAGCCGGCGAGGCGATCCCGCCGGGCCGGGCCGGTGAGGGGTGGTTGGGTACAGTTCTCGGGTGCGTTATCTGTCCACCCGAGGCCGAGCCGACGACCCCCGTCCGGGCTTCAGCGACATCCTGCTCGAGGGGCTCGCCCCCGACGGCGGGCTGTACCTGCCCGAGTCGTATCCGCAGGTGGATGCCGCCACCCTCGCCCGTTGGCGAGCGTTGCTCGCGGAGGAGGGGTACGCCGCGCTCGCCCACGCCGTGCTGGGGCTGTTCGTCGACGACATCCCCTCCGACGACCTCCGCAGGCTGTGCGGACGCGCCTACAACGCCGACATCTTCTCCTCTCCCGAGATCGTCCCCGTGTCCGCCCTCGACGGCGGGCTGTGGCTCGCGCACCTGTCCGGCGGCCCGACGGCGGCGTTCAAGGACATGGCCATGCAGCTGCTCGGCCAGCTCTTCGAGTACGAACTGGCCCGGCGCGGCCGGGAACTGAACATCCTCGGCGCCACCAGCGGCGACACCGGCTCGGCCGCGGAACACGCGATGCTCGGACGCCACGGCGTCCGGGTGTTCATGCTCACCCCGGCGGGACGGATGAGCCCGTTCCAGCAGGCCCAGATGTTCGGCATCGACGACCCCGCGATCGTGAACGTCGCCGTGGCCGGCGTGTTCGACGACTGCCAGGACCTGGTCAAGCTGGTCGCCTCCGACCTGGCGTTCAAGCAGCGCTACAGCCTGGGCGCCGTCAACTCGATCAACTGGGCGCGGCTGGTCGCCCAGGTCGTGTACTACGTGGCCGCGTGGCTGCGGGTGACGTCCGGCGACGACGAGGTGGTGGACGCCTGCGTCCCCACCGGCAACTTCGGCAACATCATGGCCGGCCATGTGGCCCGGATGATGGGGGTCCCGCTCGGGCGACTGGTGCTGGCCACCAACGAGAACAACGTGCTCGACGAGTTCTTCCGCACCGGCGTGTACCGGGTTCGCTCGGCGGCGGAGACCCACGCCACGTCCTCGCCGAGTATGGACATCTCGAAGGCGTCCAACGTCGAGCGGTTCGTCTTCGACCTGCTCGGACGCGACGGCGACCGCGTCCGCGACCTGTTCGCCGTCCGGCTCCCGCGGGACGGGTTCTTCGACCTGTCCGGCACGCGCGAGTTCGCGGGCCTGCAGGAGCGGTTCGGGTTCGTCTCCGCCTCCTCCACCCACGCCGACCGGCTGGCGACCATTGCCGCGGTCGACGCGGCCGACGGTGTGCTGCTCGACCCGCACACCGCCGACGGCGTGCACGTGGCGCGCAGCTTCGTCCGTCCCGGCATCCCGATGGTGGTCACCGAGACCGCGCTTCCGGTGAAGTTCTCCGCCACGATCCTGGAGGCCGTCGGACGCGAGCCGGAGCGCCCCGAACGGTTCGCCGGCATCGAGGACCTGCCCCGCCACGTCGTCGACCTGCCGAACGACGCCGAAGCGCTGAAGGCGCTGATCGCCGAGCGGGTCGGCTGACCGCCGCCGGACCCGACCCGGTCCCACCGGCGAGTGAACGGGGCGGGGGCGATGTGGAGCCCCTCCGGGGTGGCCGTTCGACGCGTCCCGATCGAGCGGCCGTTGGACTGGGAGACTGCGGAACAGTCGGGTCCCGGCTGCGGCGCGCCGGATCGGACGATCGGAGTGCGGGCCGTCGGCGGCGCGGTGCGCGTGACCGGATTCGGCTACCCGCCGACGAGCTGAGGGTCGGCGGCGTCCGTGGCCTTTCGCCCCCGCACCATGCCCCCGCCGACGAGGGCGGCGGCGACGGCGGTCAGCACGAGACCCGCCACGACGACCACCTGCCGGAACTCTCCCGTCTGCTGCGGCGTCCACCCCGGCGTGGCCACGCTGCCGGTGAACAGCGCGGCCAGGATCGTGCCGGCGACCGCGATCCCCACCGCGGAGGTCACCTCGCTCACGGTGTCGGTGAGGGCCGCACCGATCGTGGAGCGGCTCGCGGGCAGACCGCGCAGCACGTTCGTCCCGGCGACGACGCCGACCACCCGAAGGCCGGCGGCGACGAGGACGAGAGCGAGAGCGACCCAGCCGTAGCCGAGGGTGCCGAGCACCGCGTAGACCGCCAGTCCAGCGACGACGGCGAGGGCGCTCAGCCAGGCCGCCCGCTCGAAGCCCACCCGCCGCAGGAACGGCGTGACGAAGGCGCTGCCGGCCAGGAGCACCACGACCTGGGGGAGCATCCCGACGGCGGCGAGTGCGGGCGGCCAGCCCCAGTCGAGCTGGAGTTGCAGGGTGACCAGGTAGCCCATTCCTGCTGTGGCGAGGCTCGCTGCGGCCTTGAAGGCGAGGCCGCTGGACACCAGCGGATGGCTCAGCAGGGCGAGGTCGAGGAGCGGGTGCCGCGCCGTCCGCTCGCGGACGACGAAGGCCGCCAGTGCCAGCAGGGCGGCGAGGGTGGCGGCCCACGGGAACCAGGAGCCGGCGCCGGCCTCGACGAACAGGGTGGGCACGACCAGGGCGAGCACGATGGCGACGGTGCCCAGCACGGCGCCCGCGACGTCCACCGGGTCGCGGTGGAGCTCGGACGCGGCGTCCGGACCGATCCCGAACCGGATCCCGAGGATCGCGAGCAGCGCGACCGGAACGTTCACCAGCAGCAGGACCTGCCAGGGGGCGACCGCGAGCACGAGTCCGCCCGCCGTGGGCCCGATCGCGAGCCCGACCAGCCCGACCGTGGAGATGACGGTGATCGCGCGCACCCGGAGGTCGTCGTCGTCGAAGAGCCGGAAGGCGAGCGCCATCGAGCCGGGCGTCGTCATGGCCGCGGCGACGCCCATCGCGACGCGGACGGCGATCAGCTGCCCGGCCGTGGCCACGAACGCCGTGGCGAGGCTGGCGACACCGAGCAGGACCAGCCCGAGCAGCATGACGCGGCGGCGTCCGAACCGGTCGGCGACCGCCCCGAAGACCAGCATCAGGCCACCGAACACCACCGAGTAGGCGCCGGTGACCCACTGCAGGGCTGTGGTCGAGGCGCCCAGCTCGCGTCCGATCGTGGGCAGCGCCACGTTGAGGATCGAGTTGTCGAGCATCTCGAACAGGAACACCGCGGACAGCCCGGCGAGGGCCACCCACGCCTCCGCAAGAGAGCGGGGCGGACGCCGGCCGGTGCGGGTCTCGGGGAGAATGTCGGTGGGCGGGATCGCTGGCATGCGAGTAGCTTAACTGACTATCTTTAGTAACACAAGAAAGTGGGGACGAATGCCCAGGACCGGAGCACGGGGCGGCCCGGAGACCCGGCGCAGGATCGCGGGGATCGCCTCCGGCATGTTTCTCGAGCGGGGCTTCGACGAGGTGACCGTCGCCGAGATCGCCCGGGAGGCCGGGGTGTCGAGCGTGACGGTGTTCAACCACTTCCCGCGCAAGGAGGATCTCTTCCTCGACCGGGCCTTCGACGCGGGCGAACTGCTCCGTTCCGCGGTGCGCGACCGGCCGGAGGGGATGGACGCGCTGGCGTCGCTGCGCACGATGACGCTGGGACTGGTGGACTCGGGCCACGCGTTGTCCGGCGTGGACCACCGCTCCGTCCCGTTCTTCCGGACGGTCGCCGACTCGCCCGCGCTGATCTCGCGGGCCAGGGAGATCGTCGACGAGCTGGAGCGGACGCTGGCGGAGGAACTCGCCCACGACCCGTCCTTCGACGGCGACCCCGCACTGCTCGCCGCACTGTTCATGGCCGGCTACCGCACCGTCATGGTCGCCACGGCCCGCCGCCTGCTGGCCGGCGCGAGGACCGAGGACGTCGTCGACGCCCACCGGGCCCGCTTCGAGTCCCTCTTCGAGGCGCTCCGCACCGGCCTCCCGTCCTGACCCCGGCACCAGGGCGGCGCGAGGGGACGGCTCCCGCCGGCCGGCAGGAAGGACTGTCCCCTGGTGCCGGGGTGGGAGAAGCGGTCAGACCTCCAGGCCGCGGCGACGCAGCAGGTGGACGAGGTCGGGGTCCTGGCCGCGGTAGTCGCGGAAGCTGTCCATCGCGTCCACCGAGCCACCCTTCGCCAGCAGGTGGCGACGGAAGCGCTCGCCGTTCTCCCGGGTCAGGCCGCCGTTGGCGGTCATGAACGCCGCGGTGTCGGCGTCCAGCACCTCGGACCAGATGTAGGAGTAGTAGCCCGCGTCGTAGCCGCCCTCGAAGGTGTGCCGGAAGTACGTGGTCCGGTAGCGCGGCGGCACCAGGTCGTAGTCCAGCCCGACGGACGCCAGCGCGGCGTGCTCGAAGGCCTCCACCTGCTCCGGGTCGCTCGGCAGCTCGTCCAGCGGCGTCCGGTGCCACACCTGGTCGAGCAGCGCGGCGCCGAGGTACTCGGTGGTCTTGAAGCCCTGCTGGAACAGGGTCGAGCTGCGCAGCGTCTGCACCCACGCCGCCGGTATCGGCTCACCGCTGGCGTGATGGACGGCGTAGCGGGGCAGGATCTGCTCGTCGAGCGCCCACATCTCGTTCACCTGCGACGGGTACTCGACGAAGTCGCGCGGCGTCTCGGTGCCCGACTGCGACGCGTACCGCGTGTCCGACAGCAGCCCGTGCAACGCGTGCCCGAACTCGTGGAACAACGTGATCACGTCGTCCCAGGTCATCAGCGTCGGCTCGCCGGCGGGCGGCTTGACGAGGTTGGAGTTGTTCATCACCACCGGCAACTGGCCGAGCAGGTGGTTCTGGTCGACCATGTTGTTCATCCACGCCCCGCCCTGCTTGCCGGGACGGGTGTAGAAGTCCGCCGCGAACAGCCCGATCGGCGTGCCGTCGGTGTCGTTCACTTCGAACACTCGTACTTCATCGTTGTACCCGACGAGGTCCGCACGCTCGGTGAAGGTGATCCCGTACAGGCCGTTCGCCGCCGCGAACACCCCGTCGTGCAGCACCCGCTCCAACTCCAGGTAGGGACGCAGCAGGCTCGCGTCGAGGCTGTACCGCTCGGTGCGGACCAGTTCGGCGACGTACTGCCAGTCCCAGGCCGCGAGCGGCGCGTCCGGCTCGATCCGGCGCCAGACCTCCTCCATCTCCGCCGCCTCGGCGCGGGCATTCGCGACGGCGGGCGGCGCCAGTCTCGTCAGCAGGTCCCAGACGGCTTCGCCCGTCCGAGCGCACGCGTCCGCAGCCACGTAGGCGGCGTGGTGGGGGAACCCGAGCAGCAGCGCCCGTTCGGCGCGCAGCCGGGCCAGCTCGACCACGAGGCCCCGCGTGTCGTGCTCGCCGCCCCACCCGCGCGACACGGAGGCGAGGTGCAGCCTGCGCCGGAGCTCCCTGTTCCTCAGGACGTCGAGCGGCCGCTGCCCCGAGGTGTTGTCGAGCTCGATCAGCCAGCCGGTGTCGTGGCCCCGCTCGACCGCACGATCCCTGGCGCCGGAGATCTCCGCCGCACTGAGGCCGTCCAGCTCCGCCTCGTCGTCGACCAGGACGGCGCCCGCATTCAGCCCCGCCAGCGCCTCGCGCCCGAACGCCGACTGGAGCTCCGCGATCCGGTGATTGAGCTCCCGGAGCCGGGCCTGCTCCGCCTCGGCGAGATTCACACCGTTGCGCTCGAAGGCGAGCAGTTTGCGCTCCAGCCAGTAGGCGGACGCCGGGTCGAGCTCGACCTCGCCCGCCTCGACGCGCCGGGCCAGTGCCGCCACCCTGTCGTACAGCCTGCGGTCGAGGTGGATCGCGTCGCCGTGCGCGGCCAGCTGCGGCGCGACGGCCTCCTCCACGGCGTCGAGAACGTCGTTGGTGTCCGCGGGCTGCTTGGTGAAGAACGCGCTCAGGGCCCGGCTGAGCAGGCGTCCGGACGACTCCCACGCCTCGATCACGTTCGCGACGTCGGCCGGCTCCGGATCGGCGGCGAGCGCGGCGAGTTCGGCGAGATGCTCGGCCATGCCCGCCTCGATCGCGGGCTGGTAGTCGGCATCGCTGATGGCGACGTAGTCGGGCAGCTCGAAGGGCAGCGGCGAGGGGGAAACGAACGGGTTCGTGGGATCCAGCGACATGCCGTCCATCCTTACACGCCGCTGCGAGCCACGGCTGGCCTCGGTCCGGCAGGAGGTTGACGCGATCCTGCCATTCGACGGCCCGATGGTGACTCCGGACGCCTCGTGGGCGCCACAGAACGGCAGGATCGCGTCAGGCGAGGTCGCGCCGGCGAGGGAGGCAGCCCAGCAGGAGGCCGAGCGTCACCACGTTGGCGGCGAGGACGGCCCAGTCCAGCCAGCTCATCTCGGCCGTGAGGCCGAGGACGGCCGCCACCGCGCACACGACGATCGCCAGCACGTGGCCGACCCGCGACTGCCGGACCACCGCGCGGGTGAGCAGCAGGTACGCGCCGGCGACGAGGGCGAGGAACACCCCGAGGAGGCCGCCGGTCACGGAGTCGAAGGGCGGGAAGAAGTAGAGCCGCACCGCGAGGACCAGGTACAGCGCCGCCAGCAGCCCCAGCAGGACGACGGCGAGCAGCCGCAGCCGGGCGCGGCGCGCGGACGCGGGAACGGCGGACGGCGCGGCGGAGGTCGGTGGCACGAGCCCACGGTAGTCCGGCCCCCGGGCATCGGACCGTGCTGAGCGAGGGCTGTGAATGTCTGCTTCCACCTTGTGGAGCGGATCCGGCTGGTTGAACAATCAACCATGACCGTCTTCGGATTGCCGCTGCACGTCCTGGTCGTCCACGCGGCCGTGGTGCTGCTGCCGCTGGCCGCTCTGGGCACTCTGGTGATCGCGGCGTCCGCCCGCGCCCGCAAGCGCTACGGCTCGCTGGTCGTTCTCGGGGCGTTCGTCGCCGCCGGCGCCGTCGCGCTCGCCCGCATCTCCGGCGAGTCGCTGAACGGCGGCACCCAGGCCGGTCCGGGGTGGCTCGGGGTCCATGTGACCTGGGGCCTGCTCGCGCCGTGGCCGGCCGGGGCGCTCGCGCTCACCTCCCTGCTGCTGGTCCTCGCCGGACGAGGCAGGAGCCGACCCTTCCTGATCACCGCCGCGCTGCTCGCGGTGGTGTCGGCGCTCGCCAGCCTGGCGATCATCGTGGTGGTCGGCCACGCCGGAGCCGAGGCGGTCTGGGGCACGACCGCCTGAGGACCTATTCGCAGATGCTGAACGCGCCGGCCTGCATGTGATCGGGTCGGTTGCCGCTGCCGACGAAGAAGATCCGGTTCGGCAGGATGAAGCGTTTGCTGCCATCGCCCAGGCCGAGGTCCTTCGTCTTCCCTTCCGGGTACGTCGCCTTCAGCTGGCCGAAGGTGAGGTCGAGCGGGACGTCGTCCTGGACGGAGACGCCCGCGGCGAGGGTACTGCCCGCGCTCACTCCCCAGGCGGCGAGTGTCCGTGGCGACTTCCTGGACGCGTCCTTCGCGTCGTACTCGACCCAGAAGTCGCCCCACGAGACCGTCCTCGCCCACGGGCTGGAATCGTCGAGTTCGCATCTGATCCCCTGGCTGCTCTCGTCGGCCTCGCCCAGGGTGGCCTCGAGCAGGGTGGTGACGTCGACCTCCTTCGCGCCGAACGCGTAGGCCCCGATCCCGTCGCCCCGCAGCTCGATGTCGGTCTGCGCGGCCGGTGTGGTGGACGCACTCGTCGTCGGCGTGGGCGTGGCGGTGACGCTCGGCGACGGGCTGGCCGGCGCCGTCGTGACCACGGGTGAAGGGGACGCGGTCCCCGTCTGCGGCGGGGTGGTCGCACAACCGGCGAGGCCGAACCCCAGAAGGGCGATCAGGAGCGTGGCCGGACGAGTACGCATCGGGTCTCCCTGTCGTTGGTGCTCGGGTCCCACCCTGCCAGCAATCGGGCCATCGCCGCCACGCCCCGGCGCGGTTCGCTCGGGCGTGGCGTTCGTCGCCGGTTCGCCCCTCACCGCCGCTCGGGACTCAGCTAGCCTGAAGCCGTTCCATCGTCCACGACCCAGGGGCTGACAATGACGCAGGCGAAGAGACGGATCGGAATCCTCACGGCGGGCGGCGACAGCCCCGGCCTCAACGCGGCCATCCGGGGTTTCGGGAAGGCGGCGATCCGGAACGGCTGGGAACTCCTGGGCTACCGGGACGGGATCCGTGGGCTGGTCGAAAACCGCTACTCCGTCCTCGACTCGGGGGCGCTGTCCGGCATCCTCACGATCGGCGGGACGATCCTGGGCACCAGCCGGGACAAGGTGCACCGGATGGTGGTCGACGGGGAGGCCGTCGACATGCGTCCGCAGGTGGTGGAGAACTGCGCGAAGGAGGGCGTGGACACGCTCGTCCTGCTCGGTGGCGGAGGGACGGCCAAGAACGCGCTGCGGCTGTCCGAGGCCGGCCTGAACGTGGTCACCCTGCCGAAGACGATCGACAACGACATCGCCCGCACCGACACCACGTTCGGCTTCGCGACGGCCATGGAGATCGCGACCGAGGCCGTCGACCGGCTGCACAGCACCGCGCACAGCCACCACCGGATCATCCTCACCGAGATCATGGGCCACCGCGCGGGCTGGCTGACCCTCGGTGCCGGCATCGCCGGCGGCGCCGACATCATCCTGCTGCCCGAGATCCCCTACTCGGTCGAGAGCGTCGCCGCGACGATCCGGCACCGGCTCGACCGCGGCAGCACTTTCAGCGTCGTCGCGGTCGCCGAGGGTGCCAGGGACATCCAGGACGCGGCCGACTACGAGGCGGCCCAGCTCCTCGTCCGCGCGGCCAAGACCCCCGAGGCGGCCCGGGCGGCGAAGACCCACCTCGCCAACGTCGAGGACTCCCAGCGCGAGCACACCTTCAAGCTGGCCCGCGAACTCGAAGCCGCGACCGGCCTCGAATCGCGCGTGTCGATCCTCGGCTACGTGCAGCGTGGTGGCATCCCGTGCGCCGCCGACCGGTTGCTGGCGTCCCGGCTCGGGACGGCGGCCGCGCACGCGGTCGAGAAGGGTCAGTTCGGCGTCATGGTGGCCGCTCGCGGCGAGGACACCGAGCTGGTCCCGCTCGAAGAGGTCGCCGGCCAGCTGAAGCTCGTCCCGACCGACCACGAGTGGGTCCTGACGGCGCGCAAGCTGGGCACCGGCCTGGGCGAATGAGCCCGGTCCCGAGGAAGAGCTCACGATGGGGCGCCGCTTCACCCAGGTCGACGTGTTCGGCGACGGCGGCGTCACCGGGAACCCGCTGGCCGTCGTGCACGACGCCGACGGACTCGACGACGCCGCGATGCAGGCGTTCGCGGCGTGGACGAACTTGTCCGAGACCACCTTCCTGCTGTCGCCGAACGATCCCGCCGCCGACTACCGCGTCCGCATCTTCACGACCGACTCGGAGCTCCCGTTCGCCGGCCATCCGACGCTGGGCAGCGCCCACGCGTGGCTGGCGGCGGGCGGCCGGGCCGCAGCCGACGGCGAGGTCGTGCAGGAGTGTGGCGTGGGCCTGGTCCGGGTGCGGCAGGACGACGGGCGCCTCGCCTTCGCCGCTCCCCCGCGCCGTCGCTCCGGGCCGCTCGACGAGGCCCACCTGGCGGTCGTCGAGGCTGCCCTCGGCACGTCCCGGACGGACTGGGTCGGGCACGAGTGGGGCGACAACGGCACGCCCTGGATGATGGTCGAGCTCAAGGACGCCGACGCCGTCCGCCGAGCCTGGGTGGACGGCAGCCAACTCGGGCGCCATGACTTTCTCGGCCTGGTCGGGCTGGCCGGGGACGGCTACGCCTACGAGGTGCGCGGGCTCCTCGCCCACGCGGAGGATCCGGTGACCGGGTCCCTGAACGCTGCGGTCGCGCAGTGGCTGCGTGCTCGGGGCGCCGTTCCCGACAGCTACGTCGCGACCCAGGGCTCCCAGGTCGGGCGGCACGGCGAGATCTTCGTCCACGACGACGGCGCCGACCTCTGGATCGGCGGTCGCACCCGGACGGTGATCTCGGGCGCCGTCCACCACTGCTGACCCTCCCGCCGGGCCCGAGCCGGGCGGTCAGGCCTGCGCGCGCAGGGCTCGGGCGGCGCCGACGAATCGACAGGACGCACCAGGCTCCTCGCCGACTGAACGCCGGCAGTCCCCGCGTCGGCTGGCACCGCGCGGGTCAGCCGGCGTCGACCAGTTGCCGGGAGAGGGCGGGGGCGAAGTCCGGGGTTCCTGCGAACCGGACCCGCAGCTGGGTGGCGTCCTGCCCCGCGGGCAGGGCGAAGCCGAAGCTGCCGTCGCCCGCGGTGACGACGGTGGCGGCGTCGCTCCACGTCCTCCCGTCCGGCGATGCCTCCAGCGTCAGGGGCACGCCGACGACCGGGACGCCGCCGGTGCTGGTGAGCCGGCCGCTGACACCCTGCCCGCCGGTCTCGTCGACCGGGCCGATTCCGACGACCAGCCGGGGCGGCGTGATCGTCCGCTGCACGAGCCGGGGAACACCGCCACCGGCGTCGGCGTAGATGATCCGGTCGCCCGAGATCGTGGGGGCACCGGTCCAGCCGTCGCCGCGGGTCACCTGGACCTCCACACCGCTGGCCAGATCGTGGAGGAAGACCTCGGTGTCGCCGTGGCCGAACCGGGCGTCCGCCCAGACGATCCGGCCGTCCGACACCTCAGGGGTGGACTGCGGGCCCGCCGAGGTCGCCACCGTGGTCCGCACCTGCGTGGCGAGGTCGAGGGCGAACACGCCGTCCCCGTCCTGCCAGACGACGAGTCCGTCGTCCACTCTCGGCGCGGACGGCCCTGCGGGGGCGCTGGTCACGGGCGTGGCGGCCCTGGTGCCCAGGTCGAGGGCGTACACCTGGGCCGCACCGGTGCGGTCGTCGACCCAGACGACCACGTCGCCGGAGATGTCGCAGGTCTCCGCCGTCGCCGCGTCGGGCGACACCGCCCGGTCGGCGCCGGTGCGCAGGTCGCGAACGTGGATGCGGTCGGAGGCGGTGTAGCACACGCGCGTCCCCGAGATGGACGGATCGGTGGCTCCGGCGGCGAGCAGCAGCGGAGCCTGCCCGGAGTCGAGGTTGTCGTAACGGACGCCGGTGACGTCGGTCCAGACGACGCGGCCGCCCGAGATCGCGGCCCGGCCGGTGGCCGAGTGGTCGGGGGTCAGCAGACGGTCCGCGCCGGTCGCGAGGTCGCGGACGCGGACGTCCTGGCCCGACGACGCGTCCGCCGCGGCGGTGTAGACCACCCGGGACCCGGACAACTGCGGCCACTGCTCGGCCGTCGTGCCGGCGGTCACCCTCCGGTCGTTGCCGAGCCAGTCCGCCATGGCCACGGTCGGGCACGCCAGCCACGCGGCGGTGACCAACAGGCCTCCCGCCACGAGGGGACGGAACCATCCGTCCGGTGTGCCGCGTGCCACTCGTGACCCCTCACTGCACCAGCGAATCCGATCCCACGAGGCTAACCCCGAACCCTGTGTGCCGAAATACCCCGCCGGGGTGACTGCGGCGAAACGGTGGTGGAGGGACTGCCACCCCTGCGGGTGGTATCAGCCGTGCCGTCCCGCCCCCCGGCGAGACCCTGCACCGGGGAATAGCGTGCGGACTACGCTGGTTGGGTTGTAGACGAATCGAGGTCCTCCCATGCCCGCACTGCGTTCACGTACCGTGACCCACGGCCGCAACATGGCCGGCGCGCGCGCCCTGTGGCGCGCCACCGGAATGGTCGAGTCCGACTTCGGCAAGCCGATCGTGGCGATCGCCAACTCGTTCACGCAGTTCGTACCCGGTCACGTCCACCTGCGGAACATGGGCGCGCTGGTCGCGGAGGCCGTGGCCGAGGCCGGCGGTGTCGGGCGGGAGTTCAACACGATCGCCGTCGACGACGGCATCGCGATGGGCCATGGCGGCATGCTCTACTCGCTGCCCAGCCGCGAGCTGATCGCCGACTCGGTGGAGTACATGGTGAACGCCCACTGCGCGGACGCCCTGGTCTGCATCTCCAACTGCGACAAGATCACCCCGGGCATGCTGCTGGCCGCGCTGCGGCTGAACATCCCGACCGTCTTCGTCAGCGGCGGTCCGATGGAGGCCGGCACCGCGCACATCTCCGACGGTGTCGCACAGCCCCGGCTGGACCTGATCGACGCCATGTACAAAGCGGTCGACGAGAAGGTCTCCGACGCCCAGCTGCTCTCGATCGAACAGAACGCCTGCCCGACCTGCGGGTCGTGCTCGGGCATGTTCACCGCCAACTCGATGAACTGCCTCACCGAGGCGCTGGGGCTGTCGTTGCCGGGCAACGGCTCGACGCTGGCCACCGCGTCCGCCCGCAAGGGCCTGTTCGAAGAAGCCGGCCGGCTGGCCGTCCGGCTGGCGAACCGCTACTACGGCGAGGACGACGACTCGGTGCTGCCACGCTCGGTCGCCACCAAGGCCGCCTTCTCCAACGCGATGCGGCTCGACATCGCGATGGGCGGGTCGACCAACACCGTGCTGCACATCCTGGCCGCCGCGCACGAGGCCGGGGTCGACTTCACGATGGACGACATCGATGCGCTGTCGCGGGTGACGCCCTGCCTGTGCAAGGTGGCGCCGAACACCACGAACTACTACATGGAGGACGTGCACAGGGCCGGCGGCATGCCGGCGATCCTGGGCGAGCTCCGCCGCGGCGGCCTGCTCGACGAGACCGTGCACGCCGTCCACGCCGACTCCCTCGCGCACTGGCTGGACGAGTGGGACATCCGCGGCGGCAAGGCCTCCGCCCGGGCGAGCGACCTGTGGTACGCCGCGCCTGGCGGCGTCCGCACCACCGAGGCGTTCAGCTCCACGAACCGATGGGCCGAACTCGACACCGACTCCGAGGCCGGCTGCATCCGCTCGGTCGAGCACGCCTACACCGCCGACGGCGGCCTGGCCGTGCTGAAGGGCAACATCGCCACCGACGGCGCCATCGTGAAGACCGCGGGCGTCCCCGAGGCCCAGTGGACGTTCCGCGGCACGGCGGTCGTCACCGAGAGCCAGGAGGAGGCCGTCGAGGCGATCCTGAGCAAGCGTGTCCAGCCCGGCCATGTCGTGGTGGTGCGCTACGAGGGCCCCAAGGGCGGCCCGGGCATGCAGGAGATGCTCTATCCGACGTCCTACCTGAAGGGGCTCGGCCTCGGACCTGAGTGCGCGCTGATCACCGACGGACGCTTCTCGGGCGGCTCGTCGGGCCTGTGCATCGGGCACATCTCGCCCGAGGCGGCCGCCGGCGGCACGATCGGGCTGATCGAGGACGGCGACCTGGTCGAGATCTCCATTCCGGACCGCTCCCTGACCCTGCTCGTCGACGAGGGCACCCTCGCCGAGCGCCGGGCGCGGCAGGACGAGTTCGGCTGGCAGCCCCGGAACCGGGACCGCTGGGTGTCGAAGGCGCTCCAGGCCTACGCGGCGATGGCCCTCAGCGCCGACAAGGGCGCTGCGCGAGCGGTCGAGCAGATCACCCGGCCGGCGCCGAGCCGGACGCCCGAGCCCGCCTGAGCCGCGAAGCCGCAGATCGCCTGATCGGGCTCGAGCGAGAGCCCCGGCCCGGACCAGGCCGGACCTGAGGGCCACCGGCGCCAGCCCTGACCTGGCACCCCGACACCCAACGGTCGCCTGCCGGCGAGGGCCCGCCGCGAGCGAAGGGACGGCGCCCTCGCCGGGCTGCCTGGTGAGCCCGACGGCAGCCCCGTGTCCGGGATTCCGTCGGCTGAACCCGGCGGCGGATTCCCGCCCGGCGCGCGAGGATGGGTGGGTGACTGCTTCCGATGGCCCTCCCGTCCGCGCGCTTCTGCTGGACGCCGACGGCGTCACGCAGTACCCGCGGGCGGGCTGGCTGAACGAGATGGCGAGGCTCGGCGGCCCCGGGTTCATCGGGGAGGTGTTCCGGCTCGAGAAGGGCACGCTGACCGGCGAGGTCGACCTGAAGGAGCTCCTCACCACCGTGCTGGAGAGGGAGGGAAGGGACGCCACCGCCGACGACATCTTCGAGGTGTGGTGCCGGATCGACGTGGACGAGTTCATGCTGCGGCTGGTCGATCGGGTCCGCGCGGCCGGCGTGATCACGGCACTCGCCACCAACCAGCAGAGCTACCGCGGCGGCTGGATGCTCGCGAACCTGCCCTACGCCGACCACTTCGACCACCAGTTCCCCTCCTTCCAGGTGGGGCTGGCCAAGCCGGACCCGGCCTACTTCACCCACATCGTGGAGGAACTCGGCATCGAGCCGGCCGAAGCGGTCTTCGTCGACGACATGGCGGTGAACGTGCGTGGCGCGCGCCGCGCCGGCCTCAACGCCGTCCACTTCGCCGGCACCGACACCTACGGCCACCTGCGCTGCACGCTGCGCGCCCTCGGCGTCCCCGGCCTCTGACGGCTCTCCGGTCGGCCCGGGC
>NZ_JASGES010000227.1:0-15165 GCF_047606205.1 Propionicimonas sp.
CGCGGCTCCGCCGACGGCCGGGCCCGCCGGGTCGACGGCGCCCGCCGCTGCCGCCCCGGTGGCGACGCGGACCGGGACCTTGCTCGGTGAGGACAAGATCCGCCGGATGCGCGTGGCCACGGCCAATGTGATGAGCGGCAGCGCGCTGGTCCCGCAGTTCACGGTGTTCCGGGTGCTCGACCTGGGTCGTCTGGCCCGGGCGAGGGAGCGGTCGCTGAAGGGGATCAGCTGGACCTCGATCCTGGTCCGCGCCTACGCCCTCGTGCTGCGGGAGACGCCGCAGCTCAACGGGTACTGGGTGGGCGACGGCGTGCAGGGGAACGACCGGGTCGGCGTGTCGCTGGCCGTCGACACTCCCCAGGGACTGCTGGCGCCCGTGGTGTCCGACCCGGACCGGATCACGCTGCGCGAACTCGACCGCACGATCCGCGAGCTGGCCGAGGCGATCAAGGGCGGACGGATCGACCCGAACCTGTTCGCGGGGGGCACCGGAACGGTGTCCAACCTGGGCGGCATGGGGGTCGACCGGTTCAACGCACTGCTCACCCCGCCGCAGGCCACGGCGCTGTCCCTGGGACGCGTCGGTCGCCGGCCCACGGTGGACGCCGACGGTGAACTCGCGGTACAGATGGCGTGCGAGGCCGGGCTCACCGTCGACCACAGGGCCGCGGACGGGGCGGACGCTGCGCGGGCACTCGAGCTGATGCAGACGTTCCTCGCCGACCCCGTGCTGCTGCTGGCCTGACAGGGGGGAGAGATGCCGTCGAACCGGTCGCTCGACGCTCTCGTCGCCGCGGCTCGGATGTACTACGAAGAAGGACGCTCGCAGCGGGACGTCGCCCGTGCCCTCGGCCTGTCCGAATCGGCGGTGTCGCGGACCTTGGCAGCCGCGAGGGACGCCGGCGTCGTGCGCATCGTCATCCACGACCCGAGGCTGCTGGTCGACCGCGTCCCCCGGCTGGAGGCGCGGCTGGAGGAGACCTTCGGGCTGTCCGGGGCCTGGGTGGGCACGGGCGCGAGCGACCTCGGGCCGACCGAGATCGTGGCCCGGCTCGGAGCCCAGCTGTTCTCCGACCGGCTCTGGTCGATGCGCAGGGTCGGCCTCAGCTGGGGCAGCACGATCAGCAGGCTGGTCGAGGTGATCGAGGCCCAGCCTCCCTCGCCCGATCTGGAGTTGCTTCCGCTGGTCGGCGGGTCGTCCGAACTGGACACCGCACCGTCGGGAACCACCTCGCTCTACACGCTCGCCCAGAAGCTCGGCGTCCGGGCCCGCCGGATCGACGCCCCGGCGATCACCGAGTCGCCCGAGACCTGCGCGGCGATCCTGCGTGAGTCGACCGTCCGCAGCGCCCTCGACCTCGCCGCCACGGCCGACACCGCGTGGGCGGGGATCGGGTCGGTCGGCGTTCCCGGCGGGAGCAGCGAGCGGTTGCTGGCCGCGATGAGGCTCTCCGCGGACGAGGTCGCCCAGGTCAGGGCGGAGAACCCGGCCGGCGACTTCTGCGGGCGGTTCTTCGACGACGAGGGCAAACCGCTGGTCGGTCCCACCTCGACACGGGTGATCGGGATCGACTTCGACGCCCTGCGCGCGGTCCCGACCGTGGTGGGACTCGCCGGAGGAACAGGCAAGGCGCGGGGGGTTCTCGCCGCGCTGCGCACGGGTGTCATCGACATCGCCGTCCTGGACGCCGAGCTCGCCGACGAGGTGCTGCGCCGCCACGCCGCCACCAGCCGAGCGACGGCCCGCGTCCGCTGAGCCGGCGCCCGGCGGAATTCGGGACGGCCCCGGCGGTGGTGCCGCCCGGCAGGTCCGGATCGAGAGGGCATTGTCGAGTGGCCTCCTGGCCGGTGCGGGCGCGGGGTCGGGGACGCCTATACTTCCCTGCGTGTCTGAACCAGTAGTGGCCGTCGTCGTCGCTGCCGGTTTGGGCCGGAGGTTCGGTGGCACCAAGCCCAAGCCGACCCTGCGCATCCTCGGCCGCGCCGTTGTCGCCGTCGCCGTGGAGGGTCTCGCAGCCGGGGGCTGCACGGACGCGGTCGTCGTGATCAACGGCAAGGTCTCCGGGGCGTTCAAGGCCGCGCTGGCCGGTTCGCCGATCCCCGTGATCACCACTCCGGGCGGGGACACCAGGCAGCAGTCCGTCCAGCGGGGCCTCGAGGTCGTCCGCACGCATCCGCGGCTCTCGAAGGCGCGGGTGGTGCTGGTCCACGACGCCGTGCGTCCGATGATGCCCGCCTACGTGGTCGAGAACGTGATCGGGGCGGTCCGCGACGGTGCGGTGGCGGTCACCCCGGTGGTGCCGGTGACCGACAGCATCCGGGTGGTGCCGAACGGCGACGAGTCGGAGAACGAGCCCTTCGACCGCTCCAAGCTGCGCGCCGTCCAGACCCCGCAGGGGTTCGACCTGGACGTGCTCCTGGACAGCCACGACCGGATGGCCAGGGACGGGATCGAGTTCACCGACGACGTGTCGGCCTGTGAGCAGAACGGCCACCGGGTCACGCTGGTGCCCGGCTCGCGGATGGGCATGAAGATCACCGAGCCGGCCGACCTCACCATCGCCCGGGCGCTGTGGCGCGTCCGGGCCAGCCTCGGCCACCACTCGGGCAAGCGGTTCTGGCGGCAGTGGAGGAAGGAGCTGGGCCGGTGAGGACGGGCATCGGGACGGATACGCACGCGTTCGCTGCGGGCGTCCCTTTGTGGGTGGCGGGCCTGCACTTCCCCGACGAACCGGCCGGCCTGGCCGGCCACTCCGACGGCGACGTCGCCGCGCACGCGGCCTGCGACGCGCTGCTGTCCGCCGCGGGGCTGGGTGATCTGGGCAGCAACTTCGGCACCGACCGCCCGGAGTGGGCCGGCGCGAGCGGAGTCACCTTCCTCGCCGAGACGGCGTCCCGCGTCCGCGCCGCCGGCTACCGTGTCGAGAACGTCGCCGTCCAGGTGATCGGCAACCGCCCGCGGCTGGCCGCCCGCCGGGCGGAGGCGGAAGCCGTCCTGAGCGCAGCCGTCGGAGCCCCGGTGACCGTCTCGGGCACCACCACCGACGGTCTCGGCCTCACCGGACGCGGCGAGGGCCTCGCCGCCATCGCCACCGCCCTGCTCAGCTCCGACTGACCCGCTCCGTTCGCAGGTGGTCGCGTCGTTCCGACCCCGGGGACGGTTCCCTACTCGGTCCAGTCGCGTCGGCGTGGTCGCGTCGTTCCGACCCCGTCCGGACCCAGGGACGGTTCCCTACTCGGTCCAGTCGCGTCGGGTGGACCGAGTAGGGAACCGTCCCCGGGCTTGCCGTGGAACGGGGGCCGACTGGACCGGGTGGGAAGCCGTCCGCTCGGGCCGCTCACGCGGGACGGTTCTTCGTGCGGGTCCCTCGGCTACCGCACCGAGCTGGTCGGCGCGGTGTAGGTGTTGCACTTGCCCATCAGGGTGTTGGTCTGGCCGGTGAGGAACCACGCCTTGCGCGACTTCCCCAGGCCGTGGTCGCCCTGGATGGCCGCCTGGCCGCTGAGGACGTCGTCGCCGAGGTTGTAGAACACGTCCCCGAGATTGGTCAGGTCGGCGGCGGTGAGCCCCGACGAGGGTCCGACGGCCTCGGTGAACATCCCGGAGAAGCAGTCGGCCTGCACCTCGAGGCGGCGGGAGTACACCTTGGCCTGGGCGCTGGAGACCTTCTGCTCGAAGGCCATCGACGAGATCAGGATCCCGGTCCGGGCCTGGATCGTGTGGCCGAACTCGTGCGCGAGCACGGATTCGACGACGAACGGGTCCTTCTGCTGATCGGCAGGGAAGATCTTCCACAGCGGTTTGGCGTAGTAGATGCGCTGGTCCGCCGCGCAGTAGACGGCGTTGACGTCGTCCAGCTTGCCGCAGCCCGTGGTGATCGGCTCGGTGTAGACGGTGACCGGCGGGCGCGGCAACTCGTAGCCGGCGCTCTCCAGCGGGCCCGACCACACCCGCCAGAGGCAGGCGGTCAGTTCGTTCAGGTGGGTGGTGAGTTCGTCGACCGACGCCGTGGTCATGTCGATCCTCGGCACCTGGCAGTCGGTGGGCACCGGCGCCGACTCGTTGTAGACCGGGTTGTTCGTCAGCCAGGTCTCCGCCTCGTCGTAGGTCGTCGGCTGCGGGAGGTCGGGCGGGTTCGTGTCCGGGGAGGGGACGTTCTGCGCGCTCGGTGGCACGGACGGGGATGTCGTCTGCTCCGTGCCCGGCGTCGCCACGTCCTCCTCGCCACCGTTGAGGTAGTGGAGCAGGGCGAACGCGAAGAACGCGACACCCACGACGAGCACGAGGCCCAGCAGGAGGCTGCCGAAAGGGTTCTTCCTCGGGCCGCCCGGCGGGTAGGCCCCGCGCGGTGGGGCGAACGTTCCCGGTTGGCCGTAGGACGGCTGCCCGAACGGCGCCTGCGGAACCCCGGGCGCCGGGTACTGCTGAGGTGCCGGGTACGGGTGCCCGGCCGGGTTCTGCTGGCCCGCCGGGGCCTGGCCGTAGCCCTGCGGGACCTGGCCGTAGCCCTGCGGCGCCTGTCCCTGCCCGTAGGGCTGCTGCTGGCCCCATGCCGGGGTGCCGCGGTTCCAGTTCTGCTGCTGCGGCCACGGCTGGCTCTGGTTCCCCCACTGCTGCGTCACGCCGTCAGCCTAAACGCTGCACTTGTCGCAGCGGCAGGGGTCAGCACCGAACCACCCTGTGGCGCGGACACCGTGCGCCACTAGTCTGTTCCCAGCTTCTGCACAGGTGAACGGGGGAGTGGGCCATGGGTGTGACCCTGACCGGATGGCGGCGAGGTGCGGCGGTTGCCGTGGGAGCTGTCGCGATACTGGCCTGCCTCGCGCCGCCGGCGCAGGCGGCCGAACAGGTGAGCAGTTACGCGGTGAAGGCGACCGTCAACACCGACGGCACGCTCGCGGTCGTGGCCACCATCACGTTCGACGGCGCCGCGCCCTCCGACGTCCAGCAGGTGTTCGACACCACCACCCGGACCGCCGACCGGCTCGAGTACCGGTACACGCTCAGCGACGTCACGGCGACCAGTGACGGCAAGGACCTCGGTGCCAGGGTCAGCACCGCGGCCACCACGACGACCGTGGACGTGCCCACCGCAGGCACGACCTCTCCGATCGTCCTGGGCTACACCGTGCACGGCGCGGCCCTGGCCACCCCCGAGGACACCACGACGATCAGTTGGCCGCTGCTGCAGGGGCTGAACCTGCCGGTGGCCACCTTCGACGCCGAGGTCGCCGTTCCCGCGCTGTTCACGCTGATCGACTGCGCGGCGGGCGACCCGTCCGCCCCGGGCGCGTGCACCTACTACTCGGGCGGCACCCACGACAGCCCGACCCCCACCTTCCACCACGAGGGCGCCACGGCCGGGCAGGTGGTCGTCGCCACGCTGCGGTTCCCGTCCAGCGCTGTCGCGGCGAACCAGGACGTCCGCGAGATCTGGTCGCTCGACCGGGCCTTCTCCGCCGCACCCCTGCCGCTCGGCATCGCGCTCGGCCTGCTCGTGCTGGGTGGCCTCGCGCTGTGGGCCGCGCATCGCCGGATCGGCAGGGACGCCGCGGTGCCCGCTGCGCCGACGCTGGTGGCAGAGTTCGCCCCGGTGGGGCCCGGACAGAGCGAGTTCCGCGTGCGGGACGGCATCCGCCCCGGCGAGGTGGGCACGCTCGCCGACGAGCGGGTCGACCCGCTCGACGTGACCGCGACCCTGCTCGACCTCGCCGTGCGCGGCCACCTGCGAATCACCGAGCTGTCGCGGGAGTCGGCACACGCACCGAACGACTGGACGTTCGCGCGGTTGCCGGGCACCGGGGCGTTGCTCGACTACGAGCGCACGCTCCTGGACGCGGTCGCGCCGGTCCAGGGCGAGCCGGTCCGGGTGTCGAACCTGGCCGGCAGCGTCGGCGCGGTGATCGGCCAGGTGCAGTCCCAGCTCTACGACGAGGTGGTCGAGCGGGGCTGGTTCGCCCGCCGTCCGGATTCGACCAGGAACCAGTGGGGGTTGCTGGGCTGGGTCGGTCTCGGCCTGGCCGTGCTGGTGACCATCCTGCTGGCGGCCTTCACCTCGTTCGGGCTGGCCGGTCTGGCGCTGGTCGCGCTGGCCCTCGGGGTGCTGTTCGTCGCCCAGGAGATGCCGGCCCGCACGGCGCAGGGCGCGAGCGTCCTCGCCGGGCTGGACGTGTTGCGCGGCAGCCTGCTCACCCAGCCGGTGGACACCCTCCCCGCGGGTCGGGGCGCCCACGAGCTCTCGTCGATCCTGCCGTACGCGATCGTGCTCGGCGGCAAGGAGCGCTGGCTGCAGGCGGTCGCCGACTCCGACGACGATGGCCTGCCGGACTCCACCGACCTCGACTGGTACCACGCGCCGGACACCTGGCACCTCGCCGACCTGCCGGCGTCCCTGGCGAACTTCGTGACCACTGTCCAGGGCACCCTGTTCAGCCGCTGACCCGGCTGCTCCGGCCGGACCAGGAGGAGGATGAGGGCATGCTTCGGTTCGCCACCATCGGCACCAGCTGGATCACCACGCAGTTCGCCGACGCCGTCGCGCGCGTCCCCGAGGTGGAGGTGGCCGTCGTGTACTCCCGGGACGGGGGCCGCGCCGCCGAGTTCGCCGCCCGGCTCGGCGTCGGAGCGTGGAGCGACGACCTCGACGACCTGCTCGGCTCCGGCGCCGTGGACGCCGTCTACATAGCATCGCCGAACGCCACTCACGCCCGCCAGGCGGAGGCGGCACTGCGGGCGGGTCGGCACGTGCTGGTGGAGAAGCCTGCCACCCTGGCGGCGGCGGAGTTCGAGCACCTCGCCAGCCTGGCCGGAGAGGCGGGGCTGGTGCTGCTCGAAGGCATGCGCACCGCCTACGACCCGGGCATCGCCCGCGTCCGCGACCTGGTCGGCGACCTCGGCACCCTGCGCAGGGCGTCGTTGCGCTACGCCCAGCGCTCGTCGCGGTACGACCAGGTCCTCGCCGGCGAGCGGGTGAACATCTTCGACCCCGCGATGGGCGGCGGGGCACTGAACGACCTGGGGGTCTACTGCGTGAGTGCGCTGGTGGACCTGTTCGGCGAGCCGGATCACGTGCTCGCCGCCATGGTCCCGGTCGTGTCGGGCGCGGACGGCGCGGGCGCCGCGCTGGCGGTCTACCCCGGGCTCGTCGTGGACGTCAGTTGGTCGAAGATCACCGCATCCGACGTGCCCAGCGAGGTGCAGGGGGAGCGCGGCACCCTCGTGATCGACCACCTCCCCGCGCCGCGGCACCTCGAGTTGCGACGCCTCGACGGCGGCAGCGAGCTGGTCGAGCTCGCCCTCGAGTCGTTCGACCTGCGCTACGAGGTGGAGCGGTTCGCCGCCCTCTGCGCTGGCACGGTGGACGCCTCCCGCGACCACCGGCGCACGCTGGCCGCACTGCGCACGATGGAGGCGATCCGCGAGGCCGCTGCCCGCGGGTGAGACAGCGCGTGACGTTTCCCACCGAACACGGTGGGAAAAGTCACCCGTTCCAGGCTCAGACCTCCAGGCCCGGGTAGAGCGGGTTGGCGTCCAGCAGTTCCGCGGCTGCGGCCCGCGTGCGGGCAGCGACGCCGTCGGCGAGGGTGTACCTCGCCTTGCCGGGGGCTCCCGCTGCCGTCGGCACCGGCGCGGTCGCCGTCAGGACGCCGGTGATCAGTTCCGCGACGGTGTCGAACTCCGCCGCGCCGAAGCCGCGGGTGGTCAGCGCGGGGGTGCCGATCCGGACCCCGGTGGTGTACCAGGCGCCGTTCGGGTCGTGCGGGACGGAGTTGCGGTTCGTGACGATGCCGGCGTCCAGCAGGGCCGACTCCGCCTGCCGTCCGGTCAGCCCGAAGGAGCCGACGTCGAGCAGCACGATGTGGTTGTCCGTGCCGCCGGTGACCAGGTTCACGCCCCGCTTCAGCAGGCCCTCGGCCAGTGCCTTCGCGTTGTCGGCCACCTTCTGCGCGTAGGTCTGGAAGGACGCCTGCCGCGCCTCGGCGAAGGCCACCGCCTTCGCGGCCATGATGTGCGACAGCGGACCGCCGAGCACCATCGGGCAGCCCTTGTCGACGCTGGGCGCGTACTCGGCCGTGGCCAGGACGAAGCCGCCGCGCGGACCGCGCAGCGACTTGTGGGTGGTGGAGGCGATCACGTCCGCATAGCCGACCGGGTTCTCCTCGCCGGTGAACACCTTGCCGGCGACCAGGCCGGCGAAGTGTGCCATGTCGACGAACAGCGTGGCGCCGACCTCGTCGGCGATCTCGCGCATCCTGGCGAAGTTCACCCGGCGCGGGTAGGCGGAGTAGCCGGCCACCAGGATCAGCGGCCTGAACTCGCGCGCGTCGGCGAGCAGCTTGTCGTAGTCGATCAGCCCGGTCGCCGGGTCGGTGCCGTAGGAGTGCTGGCGGAACATCTTGCCGGAGATGTTGTGCCGGAACCCGTGGGTGAGGTGACCGCCGGCGTCCAGGCTCATGCCCATCACCCGCTGGGAGTTGAACGTCGCCCTGAGCTGCTCCCAGTCCTCCTCGGAGAGGTCGTTGACGGTCTTCGCGCCGAGCCGCTCCAGGGTCGGGCTCTCCACCCGCTGGGCGAGGATCGACCAGTAGGCCACCAGGTTGGCGTCGATCCCTGAGTGCGGCTGGACGTAGGCGTACTCCGCACCGAACAGCTCGCGGGCGTGCTCGGCCGCCACGCTCTCCACGGTGTCGACGTTCTGGCAGCCGGCGTAGAAGCGGTGCCCGATCGTGCCCTCGGCGTACTTGTCGCTGAGCCAGGTACCCATCGTCATCAGCACGGGCAGGGACGCGTAGTTCTCCGAAGCGATCAGCTTCAGGGACGCGCGCTGGTCGGCCAGTTCGGCGCGGGTGGCGTCCGCGATGCGCGGCTCGATGCCCTCGACGACGTCGAGGATCTGGCTGTAGACGGACGATGCGGTGCGGGCGAGATCGGTCAAGGGACGCTCCTCGAGTCGGTGACGCCCAACTCTATCGACACCGCTGTGCGCCGGCCCCGGCCGTCTACCCGGACGCGGACTCCCGCCGCGCGCGGTCCGGGCCGGTGGCCCGCCCGGAGACCACCGCGCGGAGTTGGGGGCGAGCCCGGACTGAGACGGTTCAATGACGTGGTTTCTGTGATCTAATCGTGACCATCCCAGCGCGAGGTGGTCAGATGCCCCCGAAGAACTCCGTCAGCATGCGCGATGTCGCCGTCCTCGCCCAGGTCTCGGTGGGCACGGTCTCGAACGTGCTGAATTCCCCCGATCGGGTCTCCGCGGCCACCCTGCGGCGGGTCAGGGATGCGATCGACAAGCTGGGCTGGGTGCCCAACGAGTCGGCGCGGCAGCTGCGGGCCGGGCGCAGCCGGTCGATCGGCATGATCGTGATGGACATCGCCAACCCGTTCTTCACCGACCTGGTCCGTGGCGCGGAGACCGTGCTGTACGCGGGGCAGTACTCGGTCCAGATGGGCAACAGCGACCAGGACGCGGCCCGCGAGCTCACCCTGCTGGAGCGGTTCGAGCAGCAGCGTGTCGGCGGGGCGCTGTTCGCGCCGATCGAGGAGGGCACCGAACGCGCCCTGCGGCTGCGCCAGCGGGGAATCCCCGTGGTGATCGTGGACAGGGCGAGTGCGAGCTCCGACTTCTGCTCGGTCGGGGTGGACGATCTCGCCGGAGGCCGGCTCGCCGGCCAGCACCTGCTCGACCAGGGCCACCGCAGCCTCGCGTTCGTCGGCGGTCCGAGCTCGCTGGCCCAGGTCAGGGATCGGAGGGCCGGCCTGGAGTTCGCCGTCGAGCAGGCGGGGGGCGGGGTGTCGTTGCTCGCCGTCAGCACGCCCGGGCTCACCCTCGAGGCCGGCGTCAGCAGCGCCGGGGAGATCGCCGCGCTGCCGACGGCGGAGCGCCCGACCGCGGTGTTCGCGGCCAACGACCTGCTCGCGATCGGGCTCCTCCAGGGGTTCGTCACCGCCGGCCTGCGGGTGCCGGACGATGTGGCGATCATCGGCTACGACGACATCGCCTTCGCCGCGGCGGCAGCCGTGCCGCTGTCCTCGATCCGCCAGCCGAGCGCGGAGATCGGACGCCGCTCCGCTGAATTGCTGGTGGCGGAGATCGAGGCCGCCGACGCCGGACGTCCGCACCGCCACGAGACCGTCCGGTTCACCCCGCAGCTGGTCGCCCGGCGCTCCACGCAACCCCGCAGGCCGCGCAAGGGTTGACACGGCCCGCTCTCCATCGGGTATGGTCTTGAATCGTTCGTATGGAACGTTTCAACAGCCAATGGAGGCAGCCGGTGGACAGCACCACAGCAGCGCCGGTACTGGAGCTCAAGGACGTGTCGAAGAGCTTCGGTGCGGTGATCGCACTGCGCCGGGCGGACCTGGCGTTGCGGGCCGGCTCGATCCACGCTGTCGTCGGCGAGAACGGCGCGGGCAAGTCCACGCTGGTGAAGATCATGGCCGGCCTCTACCAGCGCGACACCGGGACGTTCGAGATGGACGGGGCGCCCGTCCACTTCCGGTCGACCGCGGAGGCCAAGGCTGCCGGGATCGCGGTGATCTACCAGGAGCCGACGCTGTTCCCCGACCTGTCGGTGACCGAGAACGTGTTCATGGGCCGCCAGCCCGTCGGCCGGTTCGGCCGGATCGACAAGGCGGCGATGCGCGCGGAGGTCGTCGAGCTGATGAATCGCCTCGGCGTCCGGATCGACCCCGACCGTCTCACCGACGGCCTCTCGATCGCCGACCAGCAGATCATCGAGATCGCCAAGGCGATCTCCCTCGACGCCCGCGTCCTGATCATGGACGAACCGACCGCGGCCCTGTCCGGCGTCGAGGTGGAGCGGCTGTTCGCGGTCGCTCGCAGCCTCCGCGACGAGGGCAGGGCGCTGATGTTCATCAGCCACCGCTTCGACGAGGTCTTCGGCCTGTGCGACACGGTCACGGTCATGCGCGACGGCACCTACATCTCCACCGAGGCGATCGCCGACACCTCCGAGGCCGAGATCGTCCGGCTGATGGTCGGCCGTGAGGTCAAGGAGCTGTTCCCGAAGGTGCCCGCGGAGATCGGCCGGCCACTGCTCCAGGTGGACGGGTTGACGATGGCCGGCACCTTCGCCGACATCAGCTTCACCGTCCGCTCCGGGGAGATCGTCGCCCTGGCCGGCCTCGTCGGCGCCGGGCGCAGCGAGGTCGCCCGCGCGGTGTTCGGCGTGGATCCCTACGAGGCCGGGCAGGTCCGCCTCGACGGGGTCGCTCTCCCGAAGCAGAACCCGGCCGCCTCCATGCGGGCGGGGCTCGCCCTGGTCCCGGAGGACCGGCGCAAGCAGGGTCTCGTGATCGACGCGACGGTGGCGACCAACATCACCGACGCGATCCGGCCGACCCTCACGAAGTTCGGGCTGATCACGGCTCGCAGGGAGAATCACGAGGCCCAGTTGTGGGCCCGCAAGCTGGAGGTGAAGACCGCGGCACTGGACGCCGTGGCCGGCACCCTGAGCGGCGGGAACCAGCAGAAGGTCGTGCTGGCCAAGTGGCTGGCCGCCAACCCCAAGGTGCTGATCATCGACGAGCCCACCCGCGGGATCGATGTCGGCACCAAGTCCGAGGTGCACCGGATGATGTCAGAGCTCGCCGGCATGGGCCTGGCGATCCTGATGATCTCCTCCGAACTGCCCGAAGTGCTCGGCATGGCCGACCGCGTCCTCGTGATGCACGAGGGACGGATCACCGCCGACATCCCCCGGGCGGAGGCGACGCCGGAGACGGTGATGTTCGCGGCCACCCACACCAACGAGGAGGTCGCATGAGATACACCCCACAGAGTTCTTCTCCCCCGCTGCGCTCCTCCGAACAACTCTGCGGGGACCCCGGAAAGAACACCCCACAGAGTTCTTCTCCCCCGCTACGCTCCTCCGAACAACTCTGCGGGGGGCTCGAATGAGCACCGCTCCCGTGACCCCCCTCGCCGGGGAGGCGGCTCGCCCCGGCATCGGCGCCCGGCTCGCGGGCCTCGCCCGCTCGCGCGAGACGGGGATCTTCCTCGCCCTGGCGCTCGTGGTGATCGTCACGACCGTGAAGAACCCCGACTTCCTGTTCAGCGGGGACGGCTGGCGCAACCTGCTGCTCAACCCCTCGATCGTCGCCGTCGTCGCGATCGGCCAGGCCGTCGTGATCATCAGCCGCAACGTGGACCTGTCCGTCGGGTCGATCGTGGGCCTCACCGCCTACCTCGTCGGCTCGACCTTCGTAGCCGTGCCGGGCTTCCCCGTCCCGCTGATCTTCGTGGTCGGCATCGTCTTCGGCGGCCTGCTGGGTGCGATCAACGGCTCGCTGGTGGCGTTCGGAAAGGTGCCGGCGATGGTCATCACGCTCGGCACGCTGTACGCCTTCCGTGGCATCAACGTCGCCTGGACCGGCTCCAACCGGATCAACGCCTCCGACATGCCCGACTCGTTCCTGAACCTGGGCACCCAGCAGATCCTGAGCATTCCCGTCCTGACCATCCTCGCCGTCGCGATCCTCGTCGTGGTCGCCTGGTACATGAACAACACCAGGGGCGGACGCGAGTTCTACGCGATCGGCTCCGATCCGGACGCGGCCGAGTTGTACGGCCTGGCCAAGACCCGGCGGGTGCTGATCGCCTTCGTCGCCAGCGGTGCGGCCTCCGGCCTGGCCGGCGTCCTGTTCGCCGCCCGCTACGGCACGATCAACTCGCAGGTCGGTGACGGGTTCGAGCTCCAGGCCATCGGCGCGGCTGTGATCGGCGGTGTCGCGATCGTCGGTGGCAGCGGGACCGTGCTCGGAGCGGTGTTCGGGGCCTACCTCCTGCTCACGATCAACAGCGCGCTTCCGGTGCTGGGCATCCCGGACTTCTGGCAGCGGGCCGTGGTCGGCGCCCTCATCCTCGGCGCGATCGTGCTCGACCGGGTGCTGGCGCTGCGCCAGTCGAAACGCCTGCACCAGGAGAGGAGTGCCGTATGAGCACGCTCACCAGCGACCGTCCCGACCCCGGCTTCCGGGCCTACGCCGACTTCGGGCGCCCGGCCTGGCGACGGATCCTGTTCAGCCGCGAGACGGCGATCATCGCCCTGCTGCTGGTCGTTGTCATCGCCGCAACGCTCCGGGTGCCCAAGTTCGCCACCCCGGTCACGCTCGGCTACCTGCTCTCCGACATCACGCCGTTGCTGTTCATCGCCCTCGCGATGGCCCCGGTCATGATCACCGGCGACATCGACCTGTCGGTGGGTTCCATGGTCGGCCTGACCAGCGTCGTGGTCGGCCTGTGCTCCCAGGCCGGGCTGGGCATCCCGGTCGCCATCGTGGTGGCGCTCGTCGTCGGGGCGCTGGGCGGCGTCGTGAACGGCCTGTTGGTGACCCGGGTGGGACTGCCCGCCCTCGCCGTCACCATCGGCACCCTCGCCCTCTACCGGGGCATCGCCGTCGGCCTGCTCGGGACGACGGCGGTCACCCAGTTCGACAAGTGGTGGACGGCACTGGTCAAGGCCCGGATCGGGGCCACCGGCATTCCGGTGGTGATGATCCTGTTCGTCGTGCTCCTGGCCGCGTTCGTGGTCATGCTCCACTTCACGCCGTTCGGGCGGGGTGTCTTCGCGATCGGCCTGAGCAAGGACGCCGCCGCCTTCTCCGGCGTCAACGTCGAACGGACCCGCCTGGTCCTGTTCGTCCTGTCCGGGCTCATGTCCGCACTCGCCGGCGTCTACTACGCCCTCTACTACAACTCCGCCCGCGGCGACAACGCGACCGGCCTGGAGCTCCAGGTGATCGCGGCCGTCGTCCTCGGCGGGGTGTCGGTGTGGGGTGGACGCGGCGCCCTCCACGGCGTCGTCGCCGGCGTCCTGCTGATCGGCGTCCTCGCCAAGGCGTTGCAGCTGGTCAACGTCACCTCCGACGTCGTCAGCATCATCACCGGCGTCCTGCTCGTGCTGTCGGTGATCGCCGGCAGCGTCGTCGCCTGGGCGCAGTCCAGACGGGTGCGGCCCGCGTCCGCAGCCGTGAAGACCTCCTGATGGAAACCGGGGCTCGCCCCATCAACACCGTCGGTCCCAGTGTGGGGCCCGACCAAACGAAAGGATCACCCATGATGCTCGGTAAGTCCCGCGTGGGACTGCGTGCGTTGGCGGCGGTGGCGGCGTCGAGCCTGCTGCTGGCGGGTTGCTCGTCGGCGACGTCGTCGTCTCCGGCCGCGTCCCAGGAAGCGTCCTCCGCCGCTGCGAACCTGACCATGACGTTCCTGCCGAAGAACCTCGGCAACGCCTACTTCGACACGTCGTTCAAGGGGGTGCAGGCCGCGATCGGCACGCTGGGTGGCACCGTGACCCAGGTCGGCCCGGCCAAGGGCGACGACCCGGCCGGCCAGGTGTCCTACATCAACACCGCGACCCAGCAGCAGGTCGGCGCGCTGATCGTGTCGGCCAACGACAAGTCGGCGATCTGTGACTCGCTGAAGGAGGCGATGACCGCGGGAGTGAAGGTGGTCACCTTCGACTCCGACACCGAGGCCGACTGCCGGGACCTGTTCGTGAACCAGGCGACCGCAGAGGGCATCGCGAAGGTGCAGGTCGACATGATCGCCGACCAGATCGGCGACTCCGGCGAGATCGCGATCCTGTCCGCCTCGGCGAACGCCACGAACCAGAACGCGTGGATCGAGCTGATGAAGACCGACCTGGCGGCGAACCACCCGAACATCAAGCTGGTCGACACCGTGTACGGCAACGATGACGACCAGACCTCGTTCGACAAGACCTCGGCCCTGCTGCAGTCGCACCCGAACCTGAAGGGCATCATCTCCCCGACCACGGTCGGGATCGCGGCGGCGGCCCGGTACCTGTCGAAGTCGGACGCCAAGGGCAAGGTGGCGCTGACCGGTCTGGGGACGCCGAACCAGATGCGTGAGTACGTCAAGGACGGCACCGTGACCGAGTTCGCGCTGTGGAACCCGCAGGATCTGGGCACCCTGGCCACCTACGCGGCCGCGGCCCTGATCAAGGGCGAGATCACGGGCGCCGAGGGTGACAAGTTCACCGCCGGCGACCTGGGCGAGTTCACCGTCGGGGCGGACAAGACCGTCCTGCTCGGCGACCCGTACAAGTTCAACAAGGACAACATCGACCAGTTCAACTTCTGAACTGGCCACCGTGGTGCCCGGCCGGAGGGCCGGGCAC
>NZ_JASGES010000228.1:0-16739 GCF_047606205.1 Propionicimonas sp.
CCGCGGCGTCCGCGTCCGCCCCGGCCACGGCGACACCGGCCGACCTGGTCTCGGCGCGGCGAGCCGCCGGCATCGAGGACTGCCCGAAGAGCTCCGCACTGCCGGCCGTCAAGGGCGGCCTCCCCGACCTCACCCTGGACTGTCTGGGCGGTGACTCGACCGTCCGGCTCGGCGGGCTGCGCGGGCCGATGCTGATCACCCTGTGGGCGCAGTGGTGCGAACCCTGCCGGGACGAGGGCCCACACCTGTCGGCATTCGCCGCGACCCAGCAGAAGGTGGCGGTGCTCGGCATCAACTACTCCGACCCCCAGCCCGCGCTGGCGATCGACTTCGCGCAACTCATGGGCGCCACCTATCCCCAGCTGTCAGACCTCGACAACACGCTCAAGGCGCCACTGGGCATCACCGGGATCCCCTACTCGCTGCTGATCGACGCGGACGGGACGATCGTCGCCCGCCACCCCGGCCAGTTCATCTCGCTGGAGAACGTGCAGGAGTGGGTGTCGAAGGGGCTGGGGGAGTGAGCACACCGGTTCCGGAGGAGCTGCTCGCGGCCCGCGACCGGTTCACCCGCCCGGACGCGCTGGGCTTCATCCACGGCGCCCGCGTCCCCACCGGCCAGCGCAGGGCCGCCGTCCTGATCCTGCTCAGCCGGGGCGCCGGCGGCTACGACATCCCACTGATCGAGAAGCGTCCCGACCTGCGCACCCACGCCGGCCAGATCGCGTTTCCCGGCGGGTCGATGGAGCCCACCGATGTCGATGCGATCGCCGCCGCCCTGCGCGAGGCGGACGAGGAGGTCGGCGTTCCGCCGGACGCCGTCGAGGTCCTCGGGGCGCTCCCGGACGCCCACATCCCGCGCAGCGGCTTCGACGTGACCTCGGTCGTCGGTTGGTGGGGCGAGCCGCGTCCACTCGTTCCCGTCGACACCGCCGAGGTGGCGGCCGTCCACCAAGTCGGTGTCGCCAGCCTTCTCGACCCGGCGAGCCGGTCGACCTGGATGCTTCCCGGCGGGTTCAGCGGGCCGGCCTTCACCATCGGCGAGGTGTACGTGTGGGGGTTCACGGCCTTTCTGCTGGACGGTCTGTTCGAGCTTCTCGGCTGGACGCAGCCCTGGGACGCGTCCCGCGTCACCGAGATTCCCGGCCGTTTCCTGAGGGAACGCCGGTAGGCAAGGATGGGGGCATGGCTCCCTGGTGGCAAAGCGCCGTCGTGTACCAGATCTACCCCAGGTCCTTCGCGGACAGCGACGGGGACGGGATCGGTGACCTGCGAGGGATCGCGGCTCATCTCGATCACCTCGGCGCGCTCGGCGTGGACGTGGTCTGGTTGTCCCCGGTGTACCGCTCGCCGATGGACGACAACGGCTACGACATCTCCGACTACACCGACATCGACCCGCTGTTCGGCACCCTCGACGACATCGACACCCTGATCGAGGGGCTGCACGCCCGCGGCATGAAGCTGGTGATGGACCTCGTCGTGAACCACACCTCCGACGAGCACGCGTGGTTCGCCGAGTCCCGAGACCTGGCCTCGCCGATGCGCGACTGGTACATCTGGCGCCCGGCGCGAGCGGGCCACGAGCCGGGCACCCCGGGAGCGGAGCCGACCAACGCCGGGTCGTTCTTCTCCGGTCCCGGCTGGCAGTTCGACCCGGCGTCCGGCCAGTACTACCTGCACCTGTTCAGCCCCAAGCAGCCCGACCTGAACTGGGAGAACCCGGCAGTGCGGCGCGCCGTGTACGACATGATGCGCTGGTGGGTCGACCGCGGCGTCGACGGCTTCCGGATGGACGTGATCAACCTGATCTCGAAGACCTACCCGCTTGCCGACGGGCCCGCCAACGGCCCCGGCGGGCTGTGCTACGACCCGTCCATCGTCGTCGAGGGTCCCCGGCTGCACGAGTTCCTTCGGGAGATGAACCGCGAGGTCGGCCTCTCGGCGAAGGAGCTGTTCAGCGTCGGGGAGATGATCGGTGTGGACGCGGAGACCGCGCGCTCCCACACCGATCCGGCCGCCGGCGAGCTCGGCATGGTGTTCACCTTCGAGCACGTCAGCATCGACAACGGCCCGACCGGCGTGAAATGGGACGTGGTCCCCCTGCACCTGCCGGCGTTGAAGGCGAACCTCGCCGAATGGCAGGAGGCGCTGGCCGACGTCGGCTGGAACTCGCTGTACTTCGAGAACCATGACCAGCCGCGCTCGGTGTCGCGGTTCGGCGACGACTCGGCGGAGTTCCGGGTGGTGTCGGCGAAGACCCTGGCCACGACGCTGCACCTGCTGAAGGGGACGCCCTACGTCTACCAGGGCCAGGAACTCGGCATGACCAACGCCGGCTTCACCTCGATCGAGCAGTACAACGACCTCGAGTCGACCCGCTTCTTCGCCGAGGCGGTCGCCGGCGGTGGCGATCCGGCGCAACTGCTGGGGGCGATCGGGTTCAAGAGCCGCGACAACGCCCGCACCCCGATGCAGTGGGACGCGTCGGCGAACGCCGGCTTCAGCACCGGCACGCCGTGGCTGGCGGTGAACCCGAACCACACCCGGATCAACGCTGCCGCCGCGGTCGCCGACCCGGACTCGGTGTTCCACCACTATCGCCGGCTGATCGCGCTGCGCCACGAGCTCGAGGTCGTGCGCCAGGGCCGCTTCGCGCTGCTGCTGCCGGAGGACGAGCGACTGTTCTGCTACACCCGCACCCTGGGTGAGGAGGTGCTGCTGGTGGTGGCGAACTGGTCGTCGGCGCCGGTCGTGCTCCCCTCCGGTCTGCCGGACCGGGCCGGAGCCGAGGTACTCCTCGGCACCCACGACTCGCTCAGCGACGAACTGGCCGCCTGGGAGTCCCGGATCTACCGGCTCGCCTGAGCCCGCGATCCTGGCGGGGCCGGGTGAGGTCAGCGGCCGCGGCGCAGGTCGGCGGCGGCGAGCACGGTGGCCAGCACCAGGAAGCCACTGACCGCCCACAGCGCCACCATCGGCCCGGAGGCCGGGCGCCCGGCGAAGGTGGGGGCCGAGAACAGGGCGTAGTACAGGATCAGGGCAAGGGCCATCCCGATCGCCGAGCCGACGCGCTGGGCGAACTGGATCAGCGACCCGGCGACGCTGGAGCGGTAGTCGGGAACCCGCTGCAGCGTCCGGGCCTGGTTGGACGGTGCGGCCACCCCGGAGCCGAAGGAGCTCAGCACCAGCAGGCCGCCGACCACCGGGGGCAGGTGGGCGGTGTCGAGGGTGCCGAAGGCGAAGCCCTGGGTCGCGAGCCCCAGCGCGCCCAGGCCGGTGCCGATCGCGACGATCGGGCCGCTGGTGGCGCTGAACCGGCTCGCCACCCACGATCCGAACAGGGCCGCGCCCGCCGAGGGCAGCATCCACAGCGCGGTCGACAAGGCGCTGAGCGTGCCGATCTGCTGCAGCCCGACGGTGACGATCAGCGTGCCGGCGGTGGCGGCGGCGTGCATACAGCCGGAGACCAGTACGCCGGCGGGAAGATGCGGCAGCCGGAACAGGTCGGGGTCGACCAGCGGCTCGGCGCCGGAGCGGGCCAGGCGGCGTTCGTGCAGGACGAAGGCGACGACGAAACCGATCCCCACCGCCGTCATCGCGATCATCCACGGCTGGATCGCCAGGCTCTCGGAGATCGAGCTCAGCGGGGCGATGGTGAACGCGACCGCGCCGACCAGCAGGACCGTGCCGGCGGCGTCGAAGCCGTGCCGGGTCTCGCCGGCCGGTTCCCGGATCGAGACGGCCGCGTAGGGCAGCACGACCGCGGTGACCGCGATCGAGATCCAGAACAGCAGCCGCCAGCCCAGCGCGTCCCCGGCGACGCCCATCACCGCACCGGCCAGGACGGGAGAGACCAGCGAGGTCAGCGACAGCGTGGCCGCGAGCGCGGCCAGCGGCTTGGCCCGCTCCCGTGCCGGGAAGGTGCGCTGGATCAGGCCGAGCACCTGGGGCATCAGCAGGCCGGCGCCGATGCCCTCGACGATCCGTCCCATGACCAGCCACTCCACGCTCGGGGCGAGGGCGCAGACCATGCTGGCCAGCAGGAACACCGTGGAGCCGATCAGGAAGACGGTGCGGCGCGGCAGCACGTCCCCGATCCGTCCGGACGGCAGCAGGGTGGCGGCGTAGGCCAGGGTGTAGCCGACCAGCATGAACTGGATGATCGAGGGACTGCCGCCCATGGTCGACTGGATAGCGGGCAGCGCGACGCCGACCTTGGACACGTCGAAGATGGTCAGGGCGGCGGCGGCGGCCAGCGCGGAGAAGGTGCGCCAGCGGCGATCGGGTGTCGCGACCCCGTCGACGGCAACGGCCATGGCGGCGTCCTCCCTGTTGACAGTCTCCGAGTGCACGGCTCAATATAGCAATATTGGACTACGAAACAATATTAGAGATGGGGCATCCAAATGACGAAGACCGCTCTGATCATGATCGACATGCAGAACATGTACCTCCAGCAGGACCGTCGCGCGGCGCTCGGCTGGCCCCCGATCTGGAACTTCGACACCGTGGTGGCCGAGTGCGCCGAGCTGCTCGCGGCGGCGCGGGCGAAGGACATCCCGGTGATCTACACCCGGCAGACCGCGCGGGCCGACGGAGCGGATGCCACTCCGAGCATGCGCCGCGTTCTGGCCGAGGTCGAGGCCAGGGGCGACTCGCCGATCGGTGCGGACTCGGAGTGGGGGAGCGAGATCCTCGACGCGGTCGCGCCGCAGCCGGGCGACATCGTGATCGAGAAGCACCGCTGGGACGCGTTCTTCAACACCGACCTGGACAACATCCTGCGCAACCTGGGCGTCGAGCGCCTGGTGGTGGCCGGGCTGCAGACCAATGTCTGCGTCGAGACCACCTCCCGCACCGGGATGATGAAGAACTTCGACGTGGCGGTGCCCGAGGACGCGGTGTCCACCGACGGCAGGGCCCTGCACGTCAACGGGCTCGACTCGCTGCGGGTGCTCTACGTCGAGGTCGCCGGGTGGCGAGAGCTGCTCGCCGACGACGCGCCCTGGGAGCGCCGGTTCACCACCCCGGGCTACGGGCGCCAGACCGAGGACCTGGCGATGCTGGCCTGAGCGGGTCCCGGCGGCCGCCTGACCGCCAGGCCGCCGGGCCACGTCGCCGGACCAGGTCGTCAGACCAGGTCGGTGACCGGCAGGTCGAGCAGTTCGGGCACCGGCCGCTCGGGGTGTTCGAGCACCTCGCGCAACCCGTCCAGCCAGGCCAGGGTGAGTTCGGTCCGGCGCAACCACAGCGTGTACAGCGCCCGGCGGTTGCGCCAGACGGGGCTGTCGGGGTCCTCGTGCTCCTCGTCCCAGTGGTCGAGCAGGTGCTGCAGGCTGAGCTGGCGCTGGCGCTGGAAGCTGACCTCGGCGTCGAGCAGGTAGCCGGCCGTCGTGGCGTCCAGCACCCACAGGTTGAGCAGCCGCAGCGCCGCGTCGTCGCGGATCCCGTGGTCGGGCTGTTCGTGCACCAACCAGCGGCGCAGCTCGGAGTAGCCCTGTTCGTTGATCAGGTAGCTGGTGCGTCCACGCTCGTTGCGCTCGGAGATCTCGATCAGGCCGAGCTTCTCCATCTTGGTGAGTTCGGAGTAGACCTGCGAAGGGCTGGCGTGCCAAGCGAGGTCCTTGAGGTCGTTGAAGCTGGCGTTCAGTTCGTAGCCGGTGCGGGGTGTGCCACGGGACAGTGCTGCGAGGATCGCATGCCTGAGCGCCATCGCTCCTCCCTTCCTCACGTGCCGAATGATCGTCTGGGACCGGGGTGCGTTCCGACCTTCGGCCGCCATCATGCTACTGGGACCGGGCCGGGCCGGGGCCGGCGACGCCCATGTCGCGACCTTTACTCCACCGTAACGCCAGCGAAACGGTAGGCCGATACGGTACTCCCATTATGGAGTACAGGCCAATCACACAGAACCGGCTCATCCGCCTGATCGCGGGACGTGCGGTCATGACGGTGGTCACCGCCGTCTTCGTCGCTGTGGTGGTCTTCTTCGCGATCCGGGCCATTCCCGGCGACCCCGCCCTGACCATCCTGGGCACCGACAGCACCCCCGAGGAGCGGGAAGCGCTCCGGCTGACCATGGGCCTGAACCGGCCCCTGGCCGAGCAGTTCTGGGCCTGGCTGGGACGGATGGCCGCCGGCGACCTCGGCTACTCCTACAGCCAGGGACGCCCGGTGGTCACCATCATCGGGCCGGCGCTGAACAACACCCTGCTGCTGGGCGGCACCGCGAGCCTGCTGGCGATCGTGATCGCGCTGGTGATGGGCAACCTCGCCACGTCGCGCTGGACGCCGGTACGCCGGGTGGTCGACTGGGCCGAAGCGCTGTTCCTGTCCGCGCCGCAGTACACGGTCGCCCTGCTGCTGCTGATCCTGCTCGCCGTGATCTGGCCCGTGTTCCCCGCCGGGGGGCTGGCGACCCGGGGCGACCGTTCCGTCCTCGGCCTGGCCAGCCACCTCGTCCTGCCCGCCGCCGCGCTGGCGTTGGCTCCCGGCGCGCAGATGGCGCGTTCGCTCAAGACGTCGATCAGCACCCTGCAGGCGACCGAACTCCTGCCCACGCTGCGCGCCCGCGGCCTGTCCCCGATGCGGATGGCCGTGCACGCCCACCACAACGCGCTGCCGCCGATGATCACCGTGCTGGGCATCCAGGTCGGCACGATGCTGGGCGGGGCGCTGTTCGTCGAGCAGATCTTCACCATTCCCGGCCTCGGCGCGCTGATCGTCCAGTCGGTCACGCTGCGCGACTACACCCTGGTGCAGGCGGTCGCCCTGATCATCGCGCTGATCTTCGTGGTGGTGATGCTCGCCGCCGACGTGGTGAACGCACTCCTCGATCCCCGGATCCGGAAGGGCAGGGCATGACCGCCGACGACTCGCCCAGAATGCCCGCGCTCGCCTCGGCCCAGTCTCCGGCGGCGGCCACGCCGGTCCGCTTCCGCCGCCGCAGCCTGTTCAGCCGGATGCCGCTGCGCTCCCGGGTGGCGCTGCTGATCATCGCCGCGATGGCGCTGGTCGTGCTCGCCGCACCGCTGCTGCCCCTGTCCGATCCGCTGTCCGGATCGCTGGGCGAGCGCCTGCTGCCCTTCTTCAGCCCCGGTCATCCGCTGGGTACCGACACCCAGGGACGGGACATGGTCAGCCGGCTGGTCTACGGCACCAGGACCTCGCTGTTCGCCGGCGTCGTCCCGATCGTCATCGCCACCGTGATCGGCCTGCTGATCGGCACCGTCGCCGGGTTGGCCGGACGCACGGTGAACACCGTGCTGATGCGGGGCGTCGACCTGCTGTTCGCCTTCCCCGGCGTGCTGCTCTCGCTGCTGCTGGCGATCACGCTGGGGGTCGGCCTGGGCACGCTGATCCTCGCGCTGAGCCTGGTCTGGATCGCCCCGGTCGCCCGGATCGCGGAGACCGAGGTGGCCCGGATCAGGGAGCTCGACTTCGTCACCGCTGCCCGGGCCAGCGGGGCCGGCCAGCCGGCGATCCTGTTCCGGCAGGTGATACCGGTCTCGCTGCCCGCGGTGCTGGCCTACTCGACCTCGCTGGTCGGGGCGAATGTCGCCATCTCCGGCGGACTCGGGTTCATCGGGCTCGGGGTGCCGTCACCGCAACCCGAACTGGGGTCAATCCTGTACGAGATGCAGGCCGCGATCTACGTCGACGTGAGCCTGGCGATTCTGCCGGTGCTGGTGATCCTGCTGCTGTCCATGCTGTTCCCGCTGGTCGGGGACGGCGTCCGCGACGCCATCGCCGGAAGGGGAACCGCGTCATGACCCGTCCCGAAGTCCACCGCCCGGAGCCCACGGGTCCCGGCGACCTCCGTCCCGAAGGCCCGGCGGGAGCGCTGGGCGCCGACGTCCCGCTGGCGCTGGACGCGACCGGGGTCTCGGTCAGTTTCCCGCGCGCCGGCGGTGGCCTGAGCACGGTCGTGCGCAACCTCGGCCTGGGCATGGAACGCGAGCAGGTGACCGTGCTGCTGGGCGAGTCCGGCAGCGGCAAGACCGTCTTCTCCCGCGCGATCATCGGCCTGGCGGCCCGCACCGCACGGGTGAGCGGCACCTCGATGTTCGACGGAATCGACCTGATCCACGCCGACGCGGTGGCCCTGCGGCGCGTCCTCGGCGCCCGGATCGGGATGGTCCCGCAGGACCCGAACTCCTCCCTGGACCCGATGCGCCGGATCGGTGCCCAGATCACCGAGACGATCCTGCAGCACCATCAGGAGCAGACCCCGCGCCTGGCCAGGGCCCGGGCGGTGGCGCTGCTGGAGCTGGTGCAGATCCGCGACCCCGAGCGCGTGCTGCGCTGCTACCCCCACGAGGTGTCCGGCGGCATGCGGCAGCGGATCGCGATCGCCATCGCGCTCAGCTGCAACCCCGAACTCGTGGTGGCCGACGAGCCGTCCAGCGCGCTGGACGCATCGGTCGGGGTGCACGTCGTCGGGCTGCTCGACGACCTGCGCCGTCGGATGGGCACCGCGATCCTGTTCATCACCCACGACATCGGGATCGCCGCGCAGGTGGCCTCCCAGCCCCGCGACCGGGTGGCGGTCATGCTCGGCGGGCGGATCGTCGAGCTGGGCTTCGCCGCCGACGTGCTGGCGTCCCCGCGGCACGAGTACACCAGGGCACTGATCGCAGCCGAGCCGTCGGCCGGCATCCCCCGCGGCCAGCTCGCCGTCGTCCCCGACAGCATCCGGAACCGACGCGACTGGGGTGCGTTGCGCGAGGTGGCCCCGGGCCACGCGGTGGCCGAGGAGCAGGACCTCCAAGAGCACGAGGGAGCAGCATGACGCCGATTCTGGAAGGCTCCGGCATCGTCAAGCGGTTCGGCGGCTTCACCGCGCTGCACGGCGTGGACTTCCAGCTCGAGGCCGGGCGGACCCTCGGAGTGGTGGGCGAGTCCGGCAGCGGCAAGACCACCCTGGGACGGGTCGTGATGCGGCTGCTGCAGCCTGACGCGGGCACCGTCCGGCTGGAGGGACGCGACCTGTACCGGCTCAGCCGCTCCGAGCTGCGCCAGGCCCGGCATCTGGTGCAGCTGGTGCCGCAGGACCCGCGCAACGCGCTCAACCCGACCATGACCGTGCGCGAGTCGCTGACCTTCCAGCTGCGCGCGCAGGGCGTCCCCCGTAAGCGGTGGAGCGACCGGATGCGGGAGCTGCTCGACCTGGTCGCGCTACCCGAGGACTACCTGTACGCCTACCCGCACGAGATCTCCGGCGGCCAGGCCCAGCGGATCGCCATCGCCAGGGCGATCGCCAACGAGCCGCGGCTGCTGGTCTGCGACGAGGCGGTCTCCGCGCTGGACAAGTCGGTGCAGGCGCAGGTGCTGAACACCTTCGCCGAGCTGCAGTCGCGGCTGGGTGTGGCGATGTTCTTCATCACCCACGACCTGGCCGTGGTGGAGCACCTCACCGACGACGTGCTGGTGCTCAACCGCGGCCACGTGGTCGAGTCCGGGCCCACCGCAGCGGTCCTGGCCGACCCGAAGGACGACTACACCCGCGAACTGCTGGCCGCGCGCCGGCTCGTCCACGTCTAGCCCGCCCCCGCCCCCGATCCCTTCCATGACAAGGAGAGACATGACCACCCACCGCAGACATCGACGGTTGACCGGGCTGATCGCCGCAGGCATCGCCACCGTGCTGGCCCTGACGCTGGCGGCGTGCGCCCCGGCCGCGCCCGGGGAGGCCGGTTCGGCGGCGCCCCAGGAACTGGTGATCGGCTCCCAGATGGCGTCCTTCCCCAGCCTCGACACCGGCGCGATCACCACCGCCGGGTACGAGGGGCAGCGGCTGATCGGCAATCTCGTCTACGAGGGTCTGACCAAGCGCGACATCTCCGACCCGAACGCCGCTGCCGGGGTCGCCCCCGCACTGGCGAAGTCGTGGGAGGTGTCCAGCGACGGCCTGACCTACACCTTCAGCCTCCAGGACGGCGTCACCTTCCACGACGGGACCGCCTGGAACGCCGACGCCCTGATCTACAACATCCACCGCTACATGGACAAGAACGATCCGCACTTCGACCCGGTGCTGATCACCTACTACACGGTGCTCACCTTCGTGAAGAAGGTGGACAAGGTCGACGACATGACCGTGACGTTCACCCTCAAGCAGCCGTTCGCCTACTTCCTGGCCGACCTGTACAACGTCTACTTCGCCAGCCCGACGTCGCTGGACAAGGACGGACTGACCGGCCAGGCGTCCCACCCGGTCGGCACCGGCCCGTTCGTGTTCGACTCCCTGGAGCAGAACCAGTCGATCTCGTTCGTCCGCAACGACAAGTACTGGGGCACCGTGCCCAAACTCGACCGGCTCACCGTGGAACTGATCCCCGACCCGTCCGCTCGCACCGCCGCGCTCCGCTCCGGACGCGTGGACTGGATCGAGGCCGCCCAGCCCGACGACCTGGCCAGCCTGGAGCAGGCCGGCTTCGTCGCCACCGGCAACGCCTTCGACTGGGAGTGGTCGTGGCAGCTGATGACCAAGGAGAAGCCGTTCAACGACATCCGAGTGCGTCAGGCCATGAACTACGCGATCGATCGTGAGGCCATCGCGAACGACCTGCTGCACGGCACGGCCGTCCCCGCCTACCAGATGTTCGCCGCGGCCAGCCTGTACTACACCGCCGATGACAACCTCTACTCCTACGACCCGGACAAGGCCACGCAGCTGCTGAGCGCGGCCGGCTATCCCGACGGCGTGGACGTCAAGGTCGGCTACATCACCGCCGGTTCGGGCGCGATGCAGGCCAAGGCGATGAACGAGGCCCTGCAGGCGCAGCTGGCCAAGGTGGGGATCCGGGTGACCCTCGATCCGGTCGACTTCTCCGGCATGTACGCCAAGCTCGGCGGGGGCAACACCGGCTGGCAGGCCGCGAACCAGGCGTTCAGCCTCGAACAGCCCTCCAGCTGGAAGGGCTTCTGGTTCGGCTGCGAGGGGAACTTCTTCGGCTACTGCAACAAGGAGGCCGAGAAGCTCTACGACCAGGCGCTGGTCACCGTCGACGACAAGGAGCGTGCCGCCATGCTCACCCAGGTGGGGCACCTGGTCACCGAGGACGCGGCCTGGATGTTCGTGGTGAACGACACCGCGCCGCGGGCGATGTCGGCCAAGGTGAAGGGCTTCGTCCAGCCGAAGAGCTGGTGGATCAGCTTCAACGACATCTCCATCGAGGGCTGATCGGGGGTCAGTGACCGCTGCACCGGCTCGGCCGCCGGGGAATGGTCCCGGCGGCCGAGCCGCGTCCTGACTGCGGAGTCCGCTCACGACCTCCCGGGCGTCGCCGCGGTGTCGGCGCCGGCCTCCAGCGCGGGCTGCCTGCCGGTGAGGGAGAGCGCGTCCACGTCCGCCTTCCCCTTCGCGACGGCCGACTTCACCGCGGCGAGCGAGGCCTCCGCGTTCGCCACCGTCGCCTCCGGGGGCGAGAAGGTCAGCCGGCTCTTCCCGACCAGCGCAAGGACGCCGGCGAGGAGGAAGAACAGCACCGCCATCACGGCGAAACCCCAGGCGAGAGCGGGCAGGATCTCGAGGTGGAACCACGCCTGGAACCCGACCGAGAGCCAGAACGCCAGGCCGCTGAACAGCAGCGCAGCTCCACTGAGCGCGACGTAGGCGGCCGCGCCGAACAGTCCGGCGCCGACGCCGGCAGCCTTCGCCTGTGGCACCAGTTCTGCCTTGGCCAGTTCGATCTCACCCTTGATGATGGTGGTGACGTCGGCCTGGATGTTCTTGATCACCTCGGCGAGGTCGGACTGTTCGGCCATTCGAGCTCCTTCGGCGCGCTGTGGTTGCCAGCCTAACGGCTGCACCGGTACCCCGATGGCCCCCGGTGTCACCACGGGAAGGTGATTCCGAACCCTTCGTCCCCGGTGCGGATCGCGGCGCTGAGCTCGCTGTGGTCGACGACCGCCCGCCAGCACAGCACCGAGTAGGGCAGCAGGAGCGGCTCGGGTGCGCGGGCGGAGGTGTCGTAGAGGCGTCCGACCTCGCCGAGGAGGTGGTCGGCCTCCGGCTGCTCGAGGACGGACAGGCGCGGCGCGGAACTGACCATCTCCAGCAGGCCGTCCCTCGTGATCGGTGTCCAGAGCCGGAACGAGCGGTGCTCCACGACCGGGAAGTGCGGTGAGGCGGCGATCGCCGCCACCGAGTACAACTCGGCGCCGCCGGTCATGGCGTCCGGGTCGTACTCCTGGAGGATCTTCGCGAGTCGCCGTACCCAGGGGACGGAGTCGTCGCGTGCGGTGTGGAGCACGGCGAGCTGTCCTCCCGGGGCGAGGACGCGCGCGAACTCGTCCAGGACGAGGCTGCTCGGCAGCAGGTGCAGCCCCTGCGCGACCAGCAACTGGTGGAAGCAGCAGGGCACGAACGGCAGCGCGTCCGGCGCGGCGGCGACGGTCTGCAGGGACGGGTAGCGGCGGCGGACGGCGCGAACGGCGGACCCGGACTTGTCGCTCAGCAGCACCGTGTTCCCTCGTTCGGCGAGCCGGTTCGCCGTGACCGCCGAGGGCCGCCCGATGGCGAGCACGGTTCCCGGCTCGGCCGGAGCCAGCCAGTCGAGTGCCGCCGCGGGGAAGGACCCGGTGCTCCCGTTGGTCATGTCCGCATGGTAGGCGAGGCATCCCCGGACGGCCCGGCCGAACCTCCGTCGACGGGCCAGGCTGTGGACAACTCGGGCCGGCCGCGGAGTTGTCCACAAGCGGCGGGATGGGGTGAATGGTACGGCCCGCCGCTGCCGAGGATGAGGGGCGTGGATGGGGTGGAGCGGGGTCGGGACGTACTGGTCGTCGCGGGTCCAGGTGACACGCAGGACGCGATCCTGTCGGCGGTCGCCGCCCAGGAACTCGATGCCGAGGTGCTGACCGACCTCGAGCGGCTCCCCCGGCCATGGCGGTCCGCCGGCACTGTGCTCGTGGCCGACGATCAGGCGGAACGGGTCGTCGCGCGGGCGCTGCCACACCGGGGAGGAGTGTTCCTGGTGGGTGCGGATCCCGCGGAGCTCTCCGTCTGGTCCGCGCCGTTGGCGGCTCAGGTGATCCCGTTGCCCGAGGGAGGGGCGTGGCTGGGATCCGTGCTCGCCGACGGTGCGGCCAGGGCGAGGGCGCCGGTGGTGGCGGTGGTCGGCGGCTCGGGTGGAGTGGGGGCGTCCACCCTTGCCGCCGCCATCGCTCAGGTGGCGGGCGAGCGGGTCGCGCCGGGAGGCTCCGGCGGCTCGGCTCTGGTTGATGCCGACCCGACCGGAGGCGGGATCGACCTCCTGCTCGGCGCGGAGCGCACCGGTGGCTGGCGGTGGCCGCGGCTCAGTGGAGCGGAGGGGCAGCTGGGCGACCTGCGCGGCTACCTGCCCGTGGTCGACGGTGTCTCCGTGGTGTCGATGGCTCGAGGACCCTCGGTCGACCTCGCCCGGGAGCCACTCGCCGCCATCGTTGCGTCCCTGCGGGCGTGGCACTCGCTGGTGGTGGTCGACCCCGGCCGGTCGCTCGCGCCGGCCACGCGGGAGGCTGTCCGTCTGGCCGGCCGACAGTTGGTGGTCGTGGGAGCCGGAGTGCGCGGCGCCGCGGCGGCCCGCCAGACCATCGCCGTCCTCGGGCTCGAGCGGGCCGAGCTCGTCGTGCGGGCGGGCCACGGCGCGCTTTCCTCCGGCCTCGTCGCGGAGGCGGTCGGCTGCCCTGTGGTCGTCCGGCTGCCCGACGAGCCCGGCCTGCTGGCTGCGGCCGAGCGGGGCGAACCGCCGGCCAGGGGCGCCCGTCGTCAATACCGGCGTGCGGTCGGGGAACTCGTGGCGGATCTCGTGGGCGAGGAGCCCGGCAATGGCTGACGTCGACCTCGAGGCCGTGCGTGCGCACCTGGGCAGGTCGGGACAGGACCCCGGCCCGGTGGAGGTAGGGGCGGCCTTGCGGTCGCTCGGCATGCTCGTCAGTGACGCGGCGGTCCGGCAGACCGTCTCCGCGCTACGTCGGGACAGTGTTGGTGCCGGGGTGCTCGACCCTCTGCTGCAGCTTCCCGGGGTCACCGACGTCCTGGTGAATGCTCCCGACGAGGTGTACCTCGACCGTGGCCACGGGCTGGAGCGTTCAGAGGTCCGGTTCGCCGGGGAGGCGGAGGTCCGGCGCCTCGCCGTGCGCATGGCCGCGTCCGTCGGCCGCCGCCTCGACGACGGTTCGCCGTTCGTGGATGCGCGGCTGGCCAGCGGCGTGCGTGTGCACGCCGTCCTGCCCTGTGTCGCGGGCTCGGGGACGTGCCTGTCGCTGCGGGTGCCGAACCGCAACCGGCTCAGCCTGGCCGACTGGGTCGCCTCCGGGAGCTTGACCGACCAGGGCGCCGCGCTGCTCACGGGGCTGGTAGCGACGCGGCGGGCATTCCTGGTCTCCGGCGGCACCGGCGCGGGGAAGACCACCCTGCTCGGAGCGCTGCTCGGTCTCGTCCCCGCCGGGGAGCGGATCGTGATCGCGGAGGATTCCCGGGAACTCCTGCCCGACCATCCGCACTGCGTGCGGCTCGAGGGGCGTCCGCCGAACGCCGAGGGGATCGGCGCCGTGACTCTGACCGATCTGGTCCGGCAGGCGCTGCGGATGCGTCCGGGCCGGCTGGTCGTGGGTGAGGTGCGTGGGGCGGAACTCGCGGACCTGTTGAGCGCACTCAACACCGGGCACGAGGGAGGCTGCGGCACCGTGCACGCCAACTCCGCCGCCGACGTGCCTGCGCGGCTCGAGGCACTCGCGGCGCTCGGCGGGCTGGGCCGGGACGCGCTCCACGCCCAGGTGGCCGCCGCCCTGCAGGTGCTCGTCCATGTGCGCAGGCTGCCTGACGGGCGGCGCTGGGTCGACGAGATCCGCCTGGTGCGGCCCGACCCGACGACGGGACGCTGTCTCGTGGTGCCGGCGATCCGGTTCCGACCGGGCGGGGCGAGCGTGCCCGGGGACGGGTACGAGCAGCTGTGCCACCTGGTCGGCGGGGCGGACGCGCCATGACCGCCCTCGCGGTGCTGGCGGCCGCTCTGGCCGGGTGGCTCTGCTGTGGACCGCCGGCCACGGTTCGCCTGCGCGACGCGGCGGCGGGTGCCCAGCCGGCGGGAGCCGTCCGGCTGCGCCTCATGCTGCCGGCCGCGGTCGTGGGGGCGGTCGGAGTCCTCGGCTTGCTCCTGCAGGGACCTCGCGGCGCGGCGGTCGCCGTGGCCGTCGTAGGTCCCGTCCTCACCACCGTTGCGGTCTGGCGCATGCACCGGCGGCGCGCGGGCGTCGAGAAGCTGGCTCGCGAGGTGAGCGACGCGGGTCAGCTGCTGGCGGGGCTGCTGCGGGTGGGGCATGTCCCTGCCGCGGCCCTGCACCTGGCGGCCAGGGACGCACCGGTGCTCGCGGAGGCGGCAGCCGTCCTGCGGATCGGTGGCTCGGTGGGTCCGGTGTTGCGTCGGCGCAGCCTGCAGCCCGGTTGTGGCGGCCTTGCCGAGCTGGGGGCGGCCTGGGAGGTGGCCGAGCGCACGGGTGCGTCGCTGACGGCGACGCTGGACTCCCTCGCGGAGCGGCTCTCCGTCCGTCGCGCCGTGCGGGACGTGATCGCCACGGAGCTCTCCGCATCCAGGGCGACCGGTCGTCTGCTCGCGGTTCTGCCGGTGGCCGGGATCCTGTTGGGCTACTCCTTCGGCGGCGACCCGTTCGCGTTCCTCACCGGTTCGGTGATCGGACAGGTCTGCCTGGTCGTCGGCTCCGGGCTGGGCTGCCTCGGGGTGCTGTGGACCGAACGCATCGCCGCCCCGCCTGGCACCGCCGTGGACGCGGAGCGTGCGCCGGTCGCGGCGTCCCGCTCCGACCCGAAGGCGGACTGAGATGCCGTGGGTGGCGATCGCTGCCGGCCTGGTCGCGCTGGCGGTGCAGGCGTGGCGGCCCACGCCCGGCTCGCGGCTGGACGACCCGACGCGTGGCGGCACGAGGACCGCGCGGGACGGGCCGCCCCGCGAGCGTCTGCTCGCCTCGCTGGCAACCGGCGGCGCCTCCCTGATCCTGGTCGCGGGCCTGGGCTGGTGGGCGGTCGGCCCGGCGGTGCTGGTCGCGGTGACGAGCTACGTCGTGCTGGGCCGCCTGCCCGACCCGGTCGCGGCGCGGCGAAGGGAACGGATCGGCGACGACCTTGCCGAGGCCTGTGACCTGCTGGCGGTCTGTCTGGAGTCGGGGTTGCCGCTGCGCACGGCGACCGAGGTGGTCGCGGAGGCGATGGGGGGACCCCTGGGCGAGTGCCTGGGGGAGGTGGTGGCCAGGGTACGGCTGGGCGCGGACGAGGCCGCGGCCTGGGCCGAACTCGGGGCGGTGGAGCCGTCCCTGGCCGCGCTCGGGCGGGAAGTGGGCCGTACGGTGGGCACGGGGCTCGGTCTTGCGCGCAGCCTGCGGGCGCTGGGCGTCGACGCGCGGCAGGAACTGGCTGCGGCCGCTCAAGTACGGGCGCGGCGGGTGGGCGTGCAGAGCGTCCTGCCGCTGATGGTCTGCTTCCTCCCCGCGTTCCTCCTGCTCGGAGTGGTTCCGATCATCGGCGGCGTCGTGCTCCATCTCTTCCCGTGAACCGCTCGTGCGCGAACCGCCGGTCCGTGAACCGCGGGGTTTTCCACAGCAGGGCGTCTCCCGGAGCTTTGTCCACAGGACCCAGAAGTCGGTGAGCGGTCCGGGACCTCGTTGCCGAGGGTGAAGGTGCGTCCGCACGGACGCCGGAGGAAGGAGACAGGCATGGCAGGGCAATTGGTGGCAAG
>NZ_JASGES010000229.1:0-4160 GCF_047606205.1 Propionicimonas sp.
GCCGACGCACAGCAGGATCGCGTCGCCGTGGGTGCGCTGCCTTTCGGTTGCGGCCTTGGCGACCTCCATCACGTGGAACGGCTCGACCTTCCCACGCTCGGACGGGCCCCTCATTCGCGGCGACCGAAGAGGCGGGCCAGGATCGAGGTGAGCACCGCGCCGACGCCCAGTCCGGTGGCCGCCCCCACGACGTAGCCGGTGCCGAGGCCGATACCGAGGGACCGCCGAGCGACCTCGCTCGACACCGACAGCTCTCCCGGCCGGGCCTCGACGGGCTGCTCCGCCTCGATCTCGGGCAGCGGCGTGGGCTCGGGCGCCGGCGCATCGTTCGTGGCGAGCCAGGCCGCGATGTACAGCATCAGGGTCGCGAACAGGTTGAGGAACAGCATCAGCACCAGCGTCGAACCGAACACGGCGAACCCGAGGTTGCGGGAGAACGCACCGATCAGGTAGCCCGTGAGCGACTGCAGCACGATCAGCCCGAGCGAGCCGATCGCCGCACCCACCCACGCCAGGTGACTGGGCACGGGACCCGGGCTGAACCACCCGAAGAGAAGCCGGAAGAGCACCACGCCGACGGCGAACGACACCAGCAGGCCGAGCACCCGCAGGACCCACGACCAGCCGGGGAGCTCCTGGAACCCCAGCCACTGGCCGACGGAGCCGGCCAGCCAGGTCGACACCCCGGACGCGGCGAAGGTGGCCGCCACGCCGACGAGAATTCCGAGCAGCCCCGCGAAGTTGGCCAGGATGTCCAGCGGCATCGGGAGCTGCTTGCCCGGCTTGTCCACGTCCTCACGCATGAGCAGCCGCACCGCACGCTTGAGGTTGCCGACCCAGCCCGACCCGACCCAGATCATGATCGCCAGGCCGGGCAGGGCGATGGACGCCCAGTTGGTGAGCGCCCCGTTGATGATCGTGTACACGTTCTTGCCCAGGTCGCTGTCCGCGTCGAGCTGACCGCGGAGCCATCCTTCGATCTGGCCGAGCAACTCGGGCCGGAACACGGTCAGGGTCAGGCCGAGCGCGGAGAACGCGAGCATGAGGATCGGCACCAGCGAGAGCACGGAGAAGTAGGTGATCGCCGCCGCCAGCTGGATCCCGCCGCGGATGTTGAAGCGCTCGACGGCCCGTAGCAGGTGCGCGACGAACGGACGCTTCGAGAACCTCTCCCACCACTGCAGCATGGCCGCTCCCCTGACTCAGCTCTCGTAGGCCGCCACCGGCGGGCACGTGCAGACCAGGTTCCGGTCGCCGAAGGCCTGGTCGATGCGCGCGACCGACGGCCAGTACTTGTCGCGCCCACCCGAACCCAACGGTCCGGGACGGACCCCCGCCGGGTAGGCAGCCAGTTGCCTGCTGTAGGGGTGTACCCAGTCGGCGGCGACGATCCTCGACGCCGGGTGCGGGGCGTTGTGCAGCGGGTTGTCGTCGGCCGGCCAGGTGCCGTCGGCGACCGCGTCCATCTCGGCCCGGATGGCCAGCATCGCCTCGCAGAACCGGTCGAGTTCAGCCCGCGACTCCGACTCGGTGGGCTCCACCATCAGCGTCCCTGCCACGGGAAAGCTCATCGTGGGTGCGTGGAACCCGTAGTCCACCAGGCGCTTCGCGACGTCGTCGACCGTGACGCCGGTCCGCCGGGTGAGGTCGCGCAGGTCGAGGATGCACTCGTGCGCGACCAGTCCCGACGCGCCCGAGTACAGCACGGGGAAGGCCGCCTCGAGGCGCCTCGCCACATAGTTCGCGGCGAGGATCGCCGACTGAGCGGCCCGCTTCAGACCGTCCGCGCCCATCAGGGCGATGAACGCCCAGGTGATCGGAAGGACGCCCGCCGAGCCGAACGGTCCCGCGCTGACCGGTCCGTAGCTGCCGGCGGGTCCGGCGGAGGCGACCAGCGGGTGGTTGGGCAGGTAGGGCGCGAGGTGCTCGCGCACGGCCACCGGGCCCACGCCGGGCCCGCCGCCGCCGTGCGGGATCGCGAATGTCTTGTGCAGGTTGAGGTGGCTGACATCCGCCCCGAACCGGCCCGGACGGGCCAGGCCCAGCATGGCGTTCAGGTTCGCGCCGTCGACGTAGACCTGTCCCCCGGCCTCGTGCACCTGCCGGCAGATCTCGGTGATCGTCTCCTCGAACACCCCGTGCGTGGACGGATAGGTCACCATCACCGCGGCGAGGTCGTCGGCGTGCTGGGCGATCTTCGCCGCCAGGTCGGTGAGGTCGACCGACCCGTCCTCGGCGGTCGCGACCACGACCACCCGCATCCCCGCCATCACCGCCGAGGCGGCGTTGGTGCCGTGAGCAGAGGCAGGGATCAGGCACACCGTGCGGTTCGCGCTGCCGTGGGCCAGGTGGTAGGAGCGGATCGCCATCAGGCCCGCGAACTCGCCCTGGCTGCCGGCGTTCGGCTGCAGGCTGACCCGGTCGTAGCCGGTGATCTCGGCCAGCCAGTCGCACAGCTGCCCGATCAGCTCCGCGTACCCTGCCGCGTCCGCCTCGGGGACGAACGGGTGCAGCCCGGCGAACCCCGGGTAGCTGATCGGCTCCATCGCCGCCGCGGGGTTCAGCTTCAGCGTGCAGGAGCCGAGCGGGATCATGCCCTTGTCGAGGGCGAAGTCACGATCCGACAGCCCGCGCAGGTACCGCAGCAGCTCGGTCTCGCTGCGGTAGGCGTGGAACACCGGGTGGGTGAGGTAGTCGGTCTCCCTGTGGTGGTCGCCCAGACCCCCGGCGACCGCGCCGGTGAGCTCGACGCCGAACGCGGACGCCACGACGGCCAGCTCGGCCGCGCCCGTGTCCTCCCCCACGCTCACCCCCACGTGGTCGGCGTCGACGAGCCGCAAGTGCACTCCGGACGCCCGCGCGGCGGCAACCACCTCCGCCGCCCGGCCGGGCACCGCGACCGTGAGCGTGTCGAAGAACGCGTCTCCCGCCAGCGAGAGCCCCCCGGCGAGCAGCGCCGCGGCCAGCCGCCGCGCCCGGTCGTGGACGCCACGAGCGATCGCGGCCAGCCCGTCGGGGCCGTGGTGGACGGCGTAGCAGCTGGCCGTCACGGCGAGCAGCACCTGGGCCGTGCAGATGTTGGAGGTCGCCTTCTCCCTGCGGATGTGCTGCTCCCTGGTCTGCAGGGCGAGCCGGAAGGCGGGGACGCCGTCGGCGTCCTTGCTCAGCCCGACGATCCGTCCGGGCAGCTGGCGCTCCAGCCCCTGCCGCACGGCGATGTAGCCCGCGTGCGGCCCGCCGTAGAACAACGGGACGCCGAAGCGCTGGGCGGAGCCGACCACGATGTCGGCGCCCCACTGCGCGGGGGCTTCGATCAGGGTGAGCGCGAGCAGGTCGGCCGCGGCGACCAGCTGGGCGCCGTTGTCGTGGGCGAGGCCGGCGAGTTCGCCGAGCTCGGCCGCCGAAGGGAGCCGGCCGTCGGCTCCAGGCACCTGGACGACGACGGCGAAGGCCTGGTGGGTGCGGAGGGCGGCGGCCAGCCCGTCCCCGGCGACCACGATCTCGACCCCCGTGGCCAGGCAGCGGGTGCGCAGGACGGCCAGGCTCTGCGGCAGCAGGTTGGCGTCCACCACGACGACCCCGCCCTTCCGCGAGACCCGGTGGGCGACCGCGACGGCCTCCGCGACGGCCGTGCCCTCGTCGAGGAGGCTCGCACCGGCCACGGGAAGCCCGGTCAGGTCGGAGATCATGGTCTGGAAGTTCGCCAGCGCCTCCAACCGGCCCTGGCTGATCTCGGGCTGGTAGGGGGTGTAGGCGGTGTACCAGGCCGGGTTCTCCAGCACCGTCCGGCGGATCACCGGTGGGGTGACGGTGCCGTGATAGCCCAGGCCGATCATCGACGTGCCGGGCACGTTGCGGGCGGCCAGCGCGGCGAGCTGGCGTTGCACCTCGAACTCGCTCAGGGCGGCGGGGAGGTCCAGCGGTGCGGTGAGGCGGATCGCCTCGGGCACCGCGGCGTCGGTGAGGTCGTCCAGGCTCGCATAGCCGAGGGCGGCGAGCATCTGGGCCTGGTCGTCTGCTTCTGTGCCGATGTGGCGGGTCGTGAAGTCGTTCATCGCGTGCACAAACCTATCCCGACCGGCGGGCCCGACCCGGCCCGGGCGGCCGCGTGGTCACTCCGGAGCGTCGCGACCCGGCCGAGCCCGGCCCCGGGCTCAGCC
>NZ_JASGES010000230.1:0-22305 GCF_047606205.1 Propionicimonas sp.
CGGCCGGCCTGCGCTGGGGGAGCCCGTCCGGGCTGGTCGTGGCGCTCGACCGGCAGGGCGTCCGGGCGCTGCTCGAGCACGCCCGCGCCGCCGACACACTGGACACCGTCGAGGACGAGCTGTTCCGGTTCACGCGCACAGTCGTCGGCGACACCGCCCTGCGGCAGGCCATCGACGACCGGGTCGTTCCCGCGGCGGCCCGCCAGCAACTGGTCGCCGACCTGCTGGAGGACAAGGCCGACCCCGACACCGTCCAGCTCGCCCGCAGGGCTGTCGCGACGGCGACGGTGTCCTTCGAGTCCACGGCGGAGGAGTACCTCGGCCTGGCCGCGGCGATCCGGCAGCGCGCGGTCGCGGTCGTGACCGTCGCCCGGCCGCTGGAGGGCGGACAGAAGGCACGGCTCCAGGCCGCGATCGAGCGGCAGCTGGGCCGGCAGGTGAACCTGCAGGTCGTCGTCGAGCCGTCCGTGATCGGCGGAGCCCGCGTCCAGGTGGGCGATGAGGTGATCGAGGGGACGGTCGCCGCTCGCCTCGCCGCCGCAGAGAAGCAACTGACCCAGTAGAGAATCGAAAGCAGAAGGTGCACCCAATGTCGGAACTGACCATCAGCCCCGAGGAGATCCGGGACGCGCTGGCATCGTTCGTGTCCAACTTCAACCCCGACGCTGCGACCAGGGACGAGGTCGGCACGGTGGTGACCTCCGGCGACGGCATCGCGCGGGTCGAGGGACTGCCCTCCGCGATGGCCAACGAGCTCCTGGAGTTCGCCAACGGCACGCTCGGGATCGCGCTCAACCTCGACGTCCGCGAGATCGGCGTGGTCGTCCTCGGCGAGTCCGAGGGGATCGAGGAGGGCTCGGTCGTCAAGCGCACGGGAGAGGTGCTCAGCGTCCCGGTCGGCGAGGGCTACCTCGGCCGCGTCGTCGATGCGATGGGCAACCCGATCGACGGGCTCGGTGAGATCACCGACGTGACCGAGCGCCGCCCGCTCGAGCTCCAGGCCGCCGGCGTGATGGAGCGGCAGTCGGTGAGCGAGCCGCTGCAGACCGGCATCAAGGCCATCGACGCGATGACCCCGATCGGTCGTGGCCAGCGCCAGCTGATCATCGGCGACCGCAAGACCGGCAAGACCGCGATCGCGATCGACGCGATCATCAACCAGAAGGCGGCCTGGGCCACCGGCGACCCGAAGAAGCAGGTCCGCTGCATCTACGTCGCCATCGGCCAGAAGGGTTCCACCATCGCCGCGCTGCGGACGGTGCTGGAGGAGGCCGGGGCACTGGAGTACACCACGATCGTGCACGCCCCGGCGTCCGATCCGGCCGGCTTCAAGTACATCGCGCCGTACTCCGGTTCGGCCATCGGCCAGCACTGGATGTACGCCGGCAAGCACGTCCTGATCGTCTTCGACGACCTGACCAAGCAGGCCGAGGCGTACCGCGCCATGTCGCTGCTGCTGCGCCGCCCGCCGGGTCGCGAGGCGTACCCCGGCGACGTGTTCTACCTGCACTCGCGCCTGCTGGAGCGCTGCGCGAAGCTGTCCGACGAGCTCGGCGCGGGTTCGATGACCGGCCTGCCGATCATCGAGACCAAGGCCAACGACGTGTCGGCCTACATCCCGACGAACGTGATCTCGATCACCGACGGCCAGATCTTCCTGCAGTCCGACCTGTTCAACGCCAACCAGCGACCCGCCATCGACGTGGGCATCTCGGTGTCCCGCGTTGGCGGAGCCGCCCAGGTGAAGGCCATGAAGTCGGTCTCCGGCACGCTGAAGATCGGCCTGGCCCAGTACCGCGACATGGAGGCGTTCGCGATGTTCGCCTCCGACCTGGACGCCGCGTCGCGACGCCAGCTCGATCGCGGCGCGCGGCTGGTCGAGCTGCTCCGCCAGCCGCAGTACAGCCCGTACCCGGTCGCCGACCAGGTGGTCAGCGTCTGGGTGGGCACCACCGGCCGGTTCGATGCCGTCCCGGTCGCCGACGTGCTGCGCTACGAGCAGGAGTTCCTCGACTACCTGCGCCACCACACCAAGGTGCTCGAGACGATCGGCGAGACCGGACTGTTCACCTCCGACACCGAGCAGGCGACGGTGGCGGCGCTGGAGGAGTTCAACACCCAGTTCGTCGGCAGCGACGGCAAGCCGATGGTGAGTGGCGACACGCACGCGAAGGCGATCGCGGCCGAGGATCTCGACCACGAGCAGATCGTCGTGCAGAAGAAGCGGAGCTGATCGGATGCCAGCCAGCCTGCGGGAGCTGCGACAGCGCCGGAAGTCGGTGACCGCGACCAAGAAGATCACCCGGGCGATGGAGTTGATCGCGTCCTCGAGGATCATCAGGGCGCAGCAGGTCGCGGCGCGGGCGTTGCCGTTCACGCGCGAGCTGAACCGGGCCGTGTCGGCGGTGGCGAACTACTCCCATCAGGACCATCCGCTGACCCGGCCGTCGCAGGACCCCAAGCGGATCGCGATCTTCTTCATCACCTCCGACCGGGGCATGAACGGTGCCTACTCGGCCAACGTGATCAAGACGGTGGCGAGCTTCCGCCAGCGCGTGGAGGAGGAGGGGAAGGAACTCGTCCGCTACGTGGTGGGGCGCAAGGGGATCAGCTACCTCAGCTACCGCGGCCTCCCCGTCGCCGCGCACTGGGAGGGCTTCTCCGACGCTCCGACCTACGACCGGGCGGTGGAGATCGCCAACCGGCTGCAGGAGGACTTCCTCAAGCCCTACGAGGAGGGCGGGGTCGACGAGATCTGGGCGGTCTACACCCGGATGGAGTCCATGCTCACCCAGACCCCGCGGGTGCGTCGCGTCCTCCCGCTGGAGGTCGTCGAGGGCGTGCACGAGGTGGGCGCCACCGAGGTCGTGCCGCTGTACGAGTTCGAGCCGGACCCCAACACCGTGCTGGACGCGCTGCTGCCGATCTACATCCGCAGCCGGATCTGGTTCTACCTGCTCCAGTCGGCGGCGTCCCAGCTCGCCGCGCAGCAGCGGGCCATGAAGTCGGCCACCGACAACGCCCAGCAGCTCATCGAGCGCCTCACCCGCGAGGCGAACCAGGCCAGGCAGGCCGAGATCACCCAGGAAATCAGCGAGATCGTCGGTGGCGCGGGCGCGCTCGCCGACCTCACCGATAACGACTAGGCAAGGCAGAGGAATGACCGTGACGACGCAGACCCCGACCGGAACCGAGACCCCGTCCGCGACCGGGCGGGTCGCCCGGGTGATCGGACCCGTGGTGGACGTGGAGTTCGCCGCCGACCAGATGCCCGACATCAACAACAAGCTGCTCATCGACATCGAGGCGGGCGAGGAGAGCCGGACCATCGCGGCAGAGGTCGCCCTCCACGTCGGTGACAACATCGTCCGCGCGATCTCCCTGAAGCCGACCGACGGCATGCGCCGCGGCGCGAAGGTCGTCGACACGGGCGCCCCGATCGAGGTGCCGGTCGGCGACGTGACCAAGGGCAAGGTGTGGAACGTCACCGGCGAGTGCCTCAACGAGGACGCCGGCACGTTCGAGGTCACCGAGCGCTGGCCGATCCACCGCGAGCCGCCGCCCTTCGACGCCCTGGAGCCGAAGACCCAGATGCTGGAGACCGGCATCAAGGTGCTCGACCTGCTCACCCCGTACGTCCAGGGCGGCAAGATCGGCCTGTTCGGCGGGGCCGGGGTCGGCAAGACGGTGCTGATCCAGGAGATGATCTACCGGATCGCCCACAACTTCGGTGGCACGTCGGTGTTCGCCGGCGTGGGGGAGCGCACCCGTGAGGGCAATGACCTGATCGCGGAGATGATCGAGGCCGGCGTCATGAAGGACACCGCCCTGGTCTTCGGCCAGATGGACGAGCCGCCGGGCACCCGGCTGCGGGTGGCGCTCTCGGCGCTGACCATGGCGGAGTACTTCCGGGACGTCCAGAACCAGGACGTGCTGCTGTTCATCGACAACATCTTCCGGTTCACCCAGGCCGGCTCCGAGGTGTCGACGCTGCTCGGCCGGATGCCGTCCGCGGTGGGCTACCAGCCGAACCTGGCCGACGAGATGGGCCAGCTGCAGGAGCGGATCACCTCCACCCGGGGCCACTCGATCACCTCGATGCAGGCCATCTACGTCCCCGCCGACGACTACACCGACCCGGCCCCGGCGACGACCTTCGCCCATCTGGACGCCACCACCGAACTCAGTCGTGAGATCGCCTCCCGCGGCCTGTACCCGGCCGTGGACCCGCTGTCGAGCTCCTCGCGGATCATGGACCCGCAGTTCATCGGCAAGGACCACTACGACACGGCCACGAGGGTGAAGCAGATCCTGCAGCGCAACAAGGAGTTGCAGGACATCATCGCCATCCTCGGCGTCGATGAGCTGAGCGAGGAGGACAAGATCATCGTCGCCCGGGCGCGGCGGATCCAACAGTTCCTCTCCCAGAACACCTACATGGCCGAGAAGTTCACCAACGTGCCCGGGTCCACCGTCCCGCTGAAGGACACGATCGAGTCGTTCACGATGATCTGCGACGGCGAGGTCGACCACATCGCGGAGCAGGCGTTCTTCAACGTCGGCGGCATGGACATGGTGATGGAGAACTGGGACCGCATCCAGAAGGAAGGCTGACGTGGCGGACGTGCTGCGCGTCGAGGTGGTCTCGGCGGATGGGATCGTCTGGGAGGGGGACGCGCTGAGCGTGACCGCCCGGTCGAGCGAGGGCGACCTCGGCATCCTGCCTAACCACGAGCCGTTCCTGGCAGCCATGGTGCCGTGTGCGGCGGAGGTGCTCACGACCGGGAACACGCGCGAGGTGCTGGCCATCGACGGCGGCTTCCTCTCGGTGGCCGACAACCGGGTCTCGTTGCTCTCCCAATTCGCCAGGGTGGCCAGGGAGATCGACCTGAACGCGGCCGAGCACGAACTGGCGGCAGCGGAGAAGCGGCTCAACGCCGGTGAGCTGGACGAGGAGACCCGCCAGCACTACCTGCGGGCTCAGGCCCAGGTCCGGGCCGCGCACCTGGCCCAGCAACACGCCAAGTAGCCCCGGGAGTCGACAGGGATGGACTGGCTGGGCATCACCGAATGGGTGGCGCTGGTGCTGGTCGTCGTCCTGCTGCTCCCGGTGGTGTTTCTCGGCGTGCGTCGCCGCTGGCTGTCCCGTCAGGGCGGGCTGTTCGACTGTTCGCTACGGCTCTCGGAGAAGACGCCGGGCGCCGGCTGGGTGCTCGGGGTCGCGCGCTACTCCGGGGACAACCTGGAGTGGTTCCGCGCCTTCTCGATCGCCCTGCGACCGCGGGTGATCGTCCCCCGGTCGCAGGCGTCGGCCGGCGTCCAACGGGATCCCGATCCGATCGAGTCCGTGGTCCTCTACGACGACCAACGGATCCTGCGTCTCGAACTCGTCGACGGCAGCTCCTGGGAGCTCGCCATGTCGGTCGCTTCCCTCACCGGCCTGCTCAGCTGGCTGGAGTCTGCGCCACCCGGCGCCCGCTACCGCTGACCCGGCGGCGCCGCCAGCGCCCGGATCGAATCGGGGACGGTTCTCTACTCGGTCCGCCCGACGGAGGACTCGCCTGAACCGCCCCGAGCTGGACCGAGTCGGGGACGGTTCTCTACTCGGTCCGGCAACCGCGTGGACCGAGTTGGGGACGGTTCTCTACTCGGTCCGGCAACCGCGGCGGTGCGATGTGAGGATGCCCCCGTCGAAAGTTGCCTGTGGATAACTGGTCTCCCGCTGTGATCATGCCCTTAAGGTCGCCGTCCAGGAGGACACAAGGAGGGGCCATGCCTAGGCGGAGACGGAAGCTTGCTGGAACAGGCATCCATCACGTGATGCTGCGCGGGGTGAATCGGGATCCGATCTTTCTCGACGACGAGGATCGGCGAAGGTTCCTGGGTGCGCTTGCCGCGGCCAAGGACGCCTGCGGTTGGACGGTCCTGGCGTACTGTCTGATGGGCAACCATGTTCACCTCGTTCTGCGGGTGGGAAACGAGGCGCTGGGCGAGTCGGTGCGGCGCGTCGGCGTGCGCTACGCGGGCTGGTTCAACCGCAAGTACGGACGGGTGGGCCATCTCTTCCAGGACCGCTTCAAGAGCGTCCCTGTCGAGGACGATGCGCACCTCGCCAGTCTGATGCGGTATGTCTGGAAGAACCCGGTGGAGGCGGGGATCGTCAACAACGCCGATGCATACCGGTGGAGCAGTAGGCACCTGTACGGCAAGGTGTCGGATCTGATCGACGCGGCCGAGTTGGATCGCCTGCTTCCCGATGACCCGCTCGCCGGTCAGCCGGACACGAGGACCTGGTCGATGGATGAGCCGTTGCCTCGGGGACCGCGTCCACTTCACTGCGATGACGAGGTGCGGGCACTCCTTGAACAGGCCTGCGGTGCCCGATGCCCCGACGACTTTCTCGGGCTGGGCAGAGAACTCCAGCAGGCTGCCGTTCGTGAGCTTCGGACGCGCTCGGTCAGCTTTGCCCAGATCGCTCGGGCAACCGGACTGAGCACCAGTACTCTGAAGCGCCGTCACTCAAGCCGGAGCAGCGTTGTGGTCGAGGGTGGACCGAGTGAGGAACCGTCCCCAGTCCGGTCCACCCCGTTCGGTCCACCACGGTGAGGTGCGCCGCCAGTGCGGTCCGTCACGTCGGTCCGGCCTGCCGGTGGGCGGACCGAGTAGAGAACCGTCCCCCATCAGGTCCGGTGGTCAGCCGGCGTCACCGGTGATGCGCTCGCGCTGCTTCTTGGCCCTCGGCTCGGTGACGTTGCGGTCCTTGCCGGGCACCCAGAGAACGTCGCCCGCGGTCTGGCCGACCACGCGAGCGAGGATGAACAGCAGGTCGGACAGGCGGTTCAGGTAGCCGACGGCCAGGAGGTTCACTCCACCGGGGCGGACGCCGGAGGCGGGCTCGGTCCCGTACGCCTCGACGGCGGCCCAGGCCGCGCGCTCGGCCCTGCGCACGACGCTGCGCGCCAGGTGGAGGAAGGACGCGGTCTGGCTGCCGCCCGGCAGGATGAACGATCGCAGCGCGGGCAGCGGATCGCCGAACTCGTCGCACCAGCCCTCGAGCCGCTCGATGTTGGACGGGATGATTCGCAGCGGCTCGTAGGGCGGATTCTCGTTGAGCGGGTTCGACAGGTCGGCGCCACAGTCGAACAGCTCGTTCTGGACATGGCGCAGCACCGCGCGGATCTCCTCGGGCAGGTCGTCGCGTGTGGTGACGATGCCGAGGATCGAGTTCGCCTCGTCGACGTGGCCGTACGCCTCCACCCTGGGATCGGTCTTGGTCGTCTCCGAGAGATCGGAGAGCCGGGTACGCCCTGCGTCCCCGGTGCGGGTGTAGATGCGGGTGAGGTTGACCATGGCTCCCAACCTACTGCCCGGGGACGGCGGCTACGGTTCGCACGCCTGGGCGAACGCCAGCAGCTCGCCGATCACGGCCGCGGGCGCGTCGGCGTGCACCCAGTGCCCTGCTCCGGGAACGACCACCCTCTGCACGCCGGGGAAGAGCCGGCGCATCTCCGCCTCGTGCTCGGGGCCGCAGTAGGGCGAACGTTCGCCGGTGAGCCACAGCACCGGGCCGGGGTAGGCGGCGGCGCCGGTGTCGGGCCAGCCGCCGATCTCCTCCAGCGAGCTGCCCAGCAGGGCGAGGTTCGGCTGCCAGTGCCATCCGCCCTTCCTGCGCAGGTTCTGCAGCAGGAACAGCCGGACGGCGTCATCGGGGACCGCGACGCGGAGCCGCTCGTCCGCCTCGGCCCTGGATCCCAGCGTGGCCAGATCGAGCGAGGTCATCGCCTCGACCAGGGGCCCGAAGGCGTCCACCTGCGCCGAGCGTCCCGGGGCGATGTCGACGACGACCAGCCCCTGGACCAGGTGAGGGTGGGCGAGGGCGGTGAGCATCGCGACCTTGCCGCCCATCGAGTGGCCGACCAGGAGCAGCCGGGCGGCCGAACCCAGTCGCGCGTCGATCTCCCCGGCCACGGTCTCGGCCATCCGCGGGTAGGAGAAGGACGTCGTCCAGCTGCTCTCTCCGTGATCGGGTAGGTCGAACAGGACGGACGGATACCCCGCGTCGGCGAGTGCGGACGCGATCTGGGTCCAGTTCCGCCCGCGTCCGAACAGACCGTGCAGGAAGGCGAAGCGGGGACGGCCGCTGCCGACGAGATCGGCGTGCAGGTGGCTCATCAGCGGCGTCGCTGCCAGCAGGAGCTGTGCCAGTGCCGTCGCTCCTCGATCGCGGACGTCGAACCGATCGACGCCTCTGTGGGCCAGCTGACCAGGTGCGCCGTCCCGGGCGTCACCGGCTGGCTGCAACCGGGACAGGTGTAGGTCTTGGTGGCCGCGTCGGCGGGCTGGGTCTGCACCATCCAGTCGCCGTCCGCCTTCCGCTCCAGGCGCGCGAAGGCGCCCGACGACAGCGGTCGGGGCGCGCGCAGGTGCTTGGAGGGCCGTTTGTGCATACCCGCAGTCCTATGCCACGTCCCGCCCGGGTGGCAAGTCGGCGATCACGGGAGCGTAGTAGGTTGTCCCGGTGCGCCTGATGATTGCCCGCTGCCAGGTCGACTACGCCGGACGCCTCTCCGCCCACCTGCCGATGGCCACCCGCCTGATCATGGTGAAGGCCGACGGATCGGTCTCCGTCCACGCCGACGACCGGGCCTACAAGCCGCTGAACTGGATGAGTGCACCCTGCACCGTGTCGGTGCAACCTCCGGAGGGGCCCGGTCTGGCCGAGGTGTGGGAGGTCCGCAACGGCGACGGGGACACCCTGCAGATCACGATCGGCGAGGTGTTCCACGACTCCAGCCACGACCTCGGGATCGACCCGGGGCTGCAGAAGGACGGCGTCGAGGCGCACCTCCAGGTCCTGCTGGCGGAGAACCCAGGCACCTTCGGCGACGGCTGGACCCTCGTCCGCCGCGAACACCCGACCCCGATCGGCCCGGTCGACCTGCTGCTCCGTGACCACACCGGCGCCTACGTCGCGGTGGAGGTGAAGCGGCGCGGCGAGATCGACGGGGTGGAGCAGCTCACCCGGTACCTCGCCCTGATGAATGCCGATCCGCTGCTGGCGCCGGTGCGGGGGGTCTTCGCCGCCCAACTCATCAAGCCGCAGGCGCGGACGCTGGCCACCACCCGCGGCATCGGATGCGTCCTGGTCGACTACGACGCGTTGCGCGGCCTCGACAACGCCGAGGACCGCCTCTTCTGATCCGCGCGGTCCGCTCCCGAGTGCTGGTCCTAGTCTCCTAGGTCCGGTCGAGGTGGGGGACCAGGACCTCGCGGTAGAGCAGCAGGAGGGCCGCGCTGATCGGGATGGCGAGGATCGCGCCGATCAGGCCGAAGACCAGACCACCGGAGATGGCCGCGAGCATGACGACGATGGCCGGGATCTTGACCGATCGGGAGAAGATCCGCGGCTGCAGGAAGTAGGCGTCGACCTGCTGGTAGACGAGGAAGAAGACCAGCGTGGCCACCCCGACCGCCGGTGAGGCCGCGAAGCCGATGATGGACAGGACGATGATCGTGATCGAGGTGCCGATCAGCGGCACGAACGCCAGGATCCCGGCCATCACGGCGAGGGCGAGAGAGTACTGGCCGAGCCCGACGATGTTCAGGAACACGAACGACACGATCGCCCACAGCAGCACCACGACGAACAGCCCCGACACGTAGCCACCCACCCGTTTGAACATCTCGCTGGCCAGGTACCTCACCCTGGGCCGGCGCGACGCCGGTGCGAGCTGGTAGATCACTTCCTTCATGGTCGGCAGGGTGGTCAGGAAGTACAACGTCAGCACGATGGTGATGATCAGCGAGGAGATCGTGTTGGCCAGCACCTGTCCGGCGCCGACCAGGCCGCCGAACAGCCCGCTGATCAGCTCCCCGGAGCCGAGGAAGGCGACGGCCTTGTCGATCACGTGGAACTGGGCGTCGAGTGCAGCGATCTGCGGGTTCTGGCGCAGATTGTCCAGGTAGCCCGGTGCCTGCAGCATGAGCTTGCTGACCTGCTCGCTGGCGAGCGGCACGAGCGCCCAGCCGGCCAGGACGATCAGGGCGATCACGGCGAGGGCGACCATCAGCACCGACAGCCCGCGCCGCACACCGCGGTGGTGCAGCCACTCGACGAGGGGGTTCAGGCCCAGGGCGATCACCATCGAGAGCAGAAGCAGCACGATCACCGTGCGGACCGACACCGCCAGGATGACCAGCCCGTACGCGGCCATCCCGCCGATGGTGAGGTAGAAGCCGATCTGGAACGGGTTACGGTCGAGCAGAGTCACGCGACGCTCGCCGCCGGTGCCGAGGCCCTCGGAGAGGTCGGGCGGGGTGGGCTGCGTGGTCCGGCGCCACTTCCGCAACCAGCTGCGGGTCGAAGGCGGCCCGGACGGGGTCTGGGCGGAGGCGGGAGTGCGGGCGGACGGGGTCCGCTCCGAACCGGCCTGCGGGGTGGACTCCGGTTCGCTGGTGGTCACGTGGTGCTCTCTGGGTCCCCGAAGTCGTTGGCGCTGTTTCCTGCGAGCGCCGAGAGCTCGCCGAGCTGGGCGACGACAGCCTTCCTGCGCTCGACCAGGGCGGCGATCTCGGCCTCGAGGCGCGCCTTCGCCGCCTCCGTGGCGCGCAGCGCCTCCACCCGTTCCGCGGCGGCCTGGTTGTGCGCGGCAGCGACGATCTGTGCAGCCTCCGCGCGGGCGGCGGCCCGCAGCTCGTCCGCCTCGGCGTGCGCGGCCTCCCTGCGCTGCTGCCAGGTCAAGGAGTCCTGCTCGAGCTTGGCCGCGTAGCTCTCGCTCTGCGCGCGGGCGGTGGCCTGCAACTCGTCCAGGTGGGCGACGGCGGTCTCGTGGGCGGCCGTCAGCTCGGCCAGCGAGGACTCCTTCTCGGCGATCACGGCCAGACGCAGCTCTGCCGCCTCCCTGTCGGCGGCCAGCCGGCTCGCCTCCGCGGCCTGCCTGCCCTCTTCCGCGACCGCCTTCGCCCTGGTCTCGGCCTCGGCGAGCACCTGGGCCGCGTGGCGCTCGGCGAACTCGCGGATCGACTGCGCCTCGTCCCTTGCTGCCTGGAGTTCGGCCGCGGTCTGGTCGGTGAGGCGCCTGCGCAGCTGGTCGAGTTCCGCGGTCGAGGTGCTCTGCGCCATGTCGAGGGCGAGTTGCGCCTCCGCCGCGGTCTTCTCCGCATCCGCCCTCGCCTCTGCGACGACCTGGGCGGCCCTGCGCTGGGCGGTGTCGACGAGCTCGTCGGCCTGGGACTCCGCGGTCTTCAGCAGCGCCCTGGCGTGCCCACCGAGCCTGGCGAAGTCGGTGTCGCCCTCTCTGGCCGCGGACTCGGCCAGTTGGCGGTGCTGGTGCCGCAACTGGGCCTTGGCACGGGCGAGCTGGGCCTCGACGTCGCGCACGTAGGCGTCCACAGCGCCGCGGTCGTAGCCGCGGAGCGTCTGCGGGAAGTTGCCCACGGCCGAAGCCGTCTCGTCGAACAGGTCAAGGCCGGAGGTCACATCGCTCATCCGCGTCATTCCCTTTCACTCTGGCGTCGATGCTACTGGCCCGGTCCCACACGGAACCGGGCCAGCCCCACGTGCGTACGAGGTCGTTCAGTGGGCCGCGGCCGCCGGCTCGACGATCTCGAGCAGGATGCCCCCGGTGCTCTTCGGGTGGGCGAAGTTGATCCGGGAACCGCCCGTGCCGATCTTGGGCTCGTCGTAGAGCAGGGTCACGCCGCGCTCGCGCAGCGTCGCGCAGGCCGCGTCGATGTCGGCCACGCGGTAGCAGACCTGCTGGACGCCGCCGCGCCCGCCGTTGCGCTCCAGCCACTTGGCGATCGTGCTGTTCTGGTCCAGGGGAGCGAGCAGCTGGATCTGGGCGTTCTCGGGCAGCTGGTCACCGGTGCCCAGCATCGCCTCCTCCACGCCCTGCTCCTGGTTGATCTCGCGGTGCAGCACGCGCCAGCCGAACACCTCGGTGTGGACCTTGATGGCGTCATCGAGGTTGGGGACGGCGTAGCCGACGTGGTCGATACAGATGAAGATGTCGTCATTGCTCATGCATTCACCCTATTCCTGTTGGTCAGGCCAATACCGCGTCGACCACCTGTTTGGCCTCGGCCTGAACCTGTGCCAGGTGCTCGGGACCCTGCAGCGACTCCGCGTAGATCTTGTACACGTTCTCAGTACCCGAGGGACGGGCCGCGAACCACGAGGACGCGGTGGTGACCTTCAGCCCGCCGATCGCCGCACCGTTGCCCGGCGCGTGGGTGAGGATCGCCGTGATCGGCTCGCCGGCGAGCTCGGTCGCGGTCACATCGGACGCGCTGAGCCGGCCCAGCTTCGCCTTCTGCTCCCGGGTCGCCGGCGCGTCCACCCTGGCGTAGCTGGACGCGCCGAAGCGGGCCTCCAGATCCGCGTAGTGCTCCGACGGCGACTTCTGCGTGACCGCCTTGATCTCGCTGGCCAGCAGGGCGAGCAGAATGCCGTCCTTGTCGGTGGTCCAGGTGGACCCGTCCCTGGCCAGGAAGGAGGCTCCGGCCGACTCCTCGCCGCCGAAGCCGAGGTCGCCGCTCATCAGGCCGGGCACGAACCACTTGAAGCCGACCGGGACCTCGACCAGCGTGCGGCCGAGGTCGGCGGCCACCTTGTCGATCAGCGAGGAGGAGACCAGCGTCTTGCCCACCCCGGCGTCCGCGCGCCAGTTCGGCCGGTGACCGAACAGGTACTGGATCGCCACCGCGAGGTAGGCGTTCGGGTTCATCAGCCCTGCGTCGGGGGTGACGATGCCGTGCCGGTCGGAGTCGGCGTCGTTGCCGGTGGAGATCTCGTAGCGGTCGCGGTTGGCGATCAGGCTGGCCATCGCGTACGGGCTGGAGCAGTCCATCCGGATCTTGCCGTCCCAGTCCAGGGTCATGAACCGCCAGGTGGGATCGACGCTCGGGTTGATCACCGTCAGGTCGACGCCCAGCCGCTCGCCGATGTAGCCCCAGTACTGCACGGACGCCCCACCGAGGGGGTCGGCGCCGATGTGGACGCCCGCGGACGCGATCGCGTCGAGGTCGATCGCATTGCGGAGGTCCTCGCAGTAGGCGCCGAGGTAGTCGACCCGCAGCACGTCCGGGGCGGCCTGCTCATAGGGCGTCCGCCGGATCCCGCCGGGGTTGCGGAGCAGCTGGTTGGCGCGGGCGGCGATCCAGCCGGTGGCGTCGGTGTCGGCCGGCCCTCCGTGCGGCGGGTTGTACTTGAAGCCGCCGTCCCTGGGCGGATTGTGCGACGGCGTCACCACGATGCCGTCCGCGCGCGGGCCGGCGTTGTCGCGGTTGTACACGATGATCGCCCGCGACACCGAGGGGGTCGGGGTGAAGTCCTCGTCCCGCTCGGCGCGGATCGCGACACCATGGGCGTGCAGCACCTCGATCGCCGTCCGCCAGGCCGGACCGGACAGTGCGTGGGTGTCCTTCCCGATGAACAGCGGGCCGGTGATGCCCTGCCCTACCCGGTACTCCACGATGGCCTGCGTGGTGGCGGCGATGTGCGCGTCGTTGAACGCGACGTCGAGGCTCGAACCGCGGTGCCCCGACGTGCCGAACACGACCTGCTGGTCGGGATTGTCCGGGTCGGGGACGAGGTCGTAGTAGGCGCTGATCAGGGCGTCGACGTCGATGAGATCCTGGGGCAGCGCGACCTGCCCTGCGCGTTCGTGAACCATGAGGCCATCTTGCCCGCTGCCGGGGTCGGTGGCGAGGAAGCGTCCGCATTCGCCCGCGATTGGGTGCGCTGGCAGAATGCAGTGTCGTGAGTACTGCAGGTTTCAACCCGTCCCGCGCCGTGGATCTTTCCGGCATCGTCGCTGCCGCCAAGGCCGTCCCCCCGCCCCCGGGCGCCAGCTACGTGATCGATGTCGACGAAGCGTCCTTCGAGGCCGTCCTGTCCCAGTCCGTGCGCTATCCGGTGGTGCTCGAGCTCAACTCGCCGCGAGCGAACGCCCAGGCCCTGTCGGACGCGCTGGTCGAGCTCGCGAACGAGGCCGCCGGCGCCTACCTGCTGGGGCGCGTGAACGTGGACGCCAGCCCGCAGATCGCGCAGGCCTTCGGCATCCAGGCCGTGCCCGCGGTGATCGGCGTCGTCGGAGGCCAGCTCGCGCCGCTGTGGCAGGGGACGAAGACGAAGGAGGAGGCGAAGAGCTACATCGCGCAGCTCCTCCAGGCCGCTGCCGCCAGCGGTGTCGTCGGTCGGGCGGAGCCGGTGAGCATCGACGCCGACGCCGGGCCCGATCCGCGGTTCGCCGCGGCGGACGAGGCACTCTCGAGCGGCGACTTCACGAAGGCCGTCGAGGAGTTCGACAAGCTGCTCGCCGCGTCCCCGAACGACCCGGAGGCGAAGGCCGGCCGCGCGCAGGCCGCGCTGCTGGCCAGGGCGAGCGTGCTCGACCCGGCGACCGTGCTGGCGAGGGCGGACGCCGCCCCGGACGACGTGGACGCGCAGCTGGCTGCCGCCGACGCCGAACTCCTCGGCGGTGCGACTGCGCAGGCGTTCGACCGACTGATCGAGACGATCCGGAACACCTCCGGTCCCCGTCGCGACGCCGTCCGGGTGCGCCTGCTGGAGCTGTTCGAGACGGTCGGTCCGTCCGATCCCGCCGTGATCAAGGCACGCCGAGATCTGATGAGCGCCCTGTTCTGATCCCCACTCGGTCGGCAACCGCCGAGTGCGTCAGGACTCCGCCCTCGCGCGCTGCCGCGCAGTCGGTTGTCGTCTGAGCGACCCCGTCGTGTGCGGGGTGCGGTGGGTGCCGCGCGCCGGCCTGGGGCCAGATCCCGGCCTTCACCGGGATGACGGATCATGCCGATGATCCGGCGGTGGCTCAGACCGGCGGCTCCGGGTCGTACTGGATGGCGCGGCGGACCTCACGGGCGCGCTGCGTGCCGACCAGCCGGTCGACGAGGTGCAGAGCCATGTCGATGCCCGCGCTGACTCCGGCGGACGTGACGACCCCTCCGGAATCGAGCCAGCGTGCCTCGCGGTCGGGCAGGCAGGTGGGCTCGACGGCGAGCAGTTCGTCGAAGCAGCTGTGGTAAGTGGTGGCCGGGCGCCCGGCCAGCAGGCCGGCGTCGGCCAGCAGCAGGGCTCCCGTGCACACGCTGGTGACCAGCGCGCCGCGATCGTGGGCGCGGTTCAGCCAGCCGCGCACGTCCGCGTCCCCGAGTAGCGGACGCGTCCCCTGCCCCCCGGGGACGACCAGGAGGTCGGCGTCGTCCGACCAGGTCCGGTGCGGCGTGAGGAGCGCGGTCTTGGCTGCCGTGACCGCCTGCCCGTCCCTGGACACGAGGAAGGCCTGCCAGCCGTCCTGCGGGAACTGCTGGGTCCAGGCCGACAGCACCTCCCAGGGACCCATGGCGTCGAGTTCCTCGACCCCGTCGAACAGGAGGATCTGCAGCTGCGGCATGCGGCCATCCTGCCATCCCGCTGAAGGCGTGGTTCGCGATCGCCGTGGGCAGTGTTCGAGCAAGTTCGTGTACAGACACTCGACGGCGGCTGACCGCGGGGTCCGGGGTCCACTGCTGTGGGCAGCACGTGCTGACACCGGGATCTGCACAAGCGCTACATCGACGGCCCGCGCCCGCCGGCGATCCGGCCAGCCGGCATCGAAGGTAGGCTCGCCGGGTGAGTGCGGCAGCCGAAACCGGGCCCTTCTACCACGGCACCAAGGCCGACCTCCGGGTCGGCGGACTGCTCACGGCGGGATTCCGCTCGAATTACCGGCCCGAGGTGGTGATGAACCACATCTACTTCACTGCGCTGCGGGACGGAGCCGGGCTGGCCGCGGAACTGGCGGCGGGGGAGGGAGACCCTCGCGTCTATGAGGTCGAGCCGACCGGCGCCTTCGAGGACGACCCGAACGTCACCGACAAGAAGTTCCCGGGCAACCCGACCAGGTCCTACCGCAGCCGGGACCCGCTGCGGGTGGTCGGCGAGGTCGTCGACTGGACGCGGCTGACGCCGGCGGCGCTCCAGGACTGGCGCGAGCGGCTCGCGGCCATCGCCGCCGACGACCGGGCCGAGATCATCAACTGAGGCGGCTTCCGGCCAGGGGCTGGGCAGCGACGCTTCCCCGGCGATTCGCCGGCGAAAGCCGAGAGCGAACGATGGCCAGCTCGTTCGGCTCAGCGCCGGGAGCTGTGATCGCCGGCTGGTCGAGCTTGTCGAGATCACCGGTTGCCGGTTGGTGAGCGGGGTTTGGACAGGCTCAACCAGCAGGGGCGGGTGTTGATCAGCGTTTCCCTGCCGGACCTCCGGGCGCGGCGGCGTCAGCTGATCCGCTCGCCGGCCTCGAGATAGAGGGTGCGGCCCTCCTCGCGGGCCGCGAGGGCGGCGCGGAGGCGTCCTCTGGCGAACGGGGCCATCGTGGCGACGGCCTCCTCGACGTCGAGCCAGTGCACGGCACGGATCTCGCGCAGATCGGGACGGAGCAGTCCCACGGCGTGGTCGGCGAGGTCGCGGCCGTCGAAGATGAGTTCGACGGCGTCCTCCCAGCCCAGGTACGGGGCCAGCCAGTCCACGACCAGCAACCGCCCGATGCTCACCGCGTGGCTGAGTTCCTCCTCGATCTCGCGGACCAGGCCGACCCGCGGGCTCTCGCCGACCTCGAGGATCCCCCCGGGGAGTTCGAAGTCCGGCTTGAAGGTGGTCTCCAGGACGCACACCCTGCCCGCGCTGTCGGTGAGCAGCAGGTGACTGATCACCCGCTTGCGCGCGGTGACGGTGTTCATCACCGCCGTGAACGCCTCCCGCCCCTCGGTCTGTTCGCCGCGCAGCAAGGCGTACCAGGCCTGGTCGACGCGCCCGTCCGGGGTGATCCAGCGACCGCGGGAGACGCCCTCCAGGCGAAACCCCGCGCGATGCAGCGCGCGCCGGCGCGGCCGGTCGTCGACAGCCACCGACGTCTCCAGCCGGCGTACGGCCGGGTCCGCCAGTGCCAGCCGGCAGGTGTTGAGCACCAGCAGGTGGAGCCGCTGCGGCGCGTCGTCGCCCCCGAAGTCGATGATCGCGTTGCCGTCCGTCACGACGAACGGCAGGGACTCCCGGATCACTCCTGGTCGTCGAACTCGAAGAACACCGCACCGAGCGGGGGGACCACGACCGTCGCGCTCGCCGGGAGCCCGTTCCAGCCCTCGTCGGTCGCGGTGACCTGGCCGAGGTTGCCGAAGCCGTCGGAGCCGTCGTAGGTGCCGGAGTCGGAGTTGAAGATCTCCTTCCAGACTCCTGCCTTCGGCAAGCCGATCCGGTAGTGCGTCCACGGCTCGGAGGAGAAGTTCACCACGACGGCGACCTGCCGGCCGGAGGCGTCACTGCGCAGCCAGGAGTAGGTGTTGGCGCTGCCGTCGTCGGCGTTGATCCAGCGGAAGCCGGCCGGGTCCGAGTCCAGCTCCCAGAGGGCCGGGTGCGCGCGGTACAGCTCGTTGAGGTCCTTGAACATCCGCTGCAGCCCGTGGTGGCCCCACAGGTCTGAGACCCACCACTCCAGGCTGACGGCCTCGTTGAATTCGCTGCGCTGCCCGAACTCGCAGCCCATGAAGATCAGCTTCTTGCCCGGGAAGGCCCACATGTAGGAGTAGAACGCGCGCAGGGTGGCGAACTGGCGCCAGGTGTCCTGCGGGATCTTGTTGATCATCGAACCCTTGCCGTGCACGACCTCGTCATGGGAGATCGGCAGGACGAAGTTCTCCGAGTAGGCGTACACCATCGCGAAGGTCATCTCGTTGTGGTGGTACTGCCGGTGGATCGGCTCCAGCGCGAGGTAGCGCAGCGAGTCGTTCATCCAGCCCATGTTCCACTTGAAGCCGAACCCGAGCCCGCCCTGATGCACCGGCTTCGTCACGCCGCCGAAGGACGTCGACTCCTCCGCGATCATCACCACGCCGGGCACCCGTTCGTAGAGGTGCTTGTTCACGTAGCGCAGGAAGTCGATCGCCTCGAGGTTCTCGTTGCCGCCGTAGATGTTCGGCACCCACTCGCCGTCGTTGCGCGAGTAGTCCAGGTAGAGCATGGACGCGACCGCGTCCACCCGCAGCGCGTCGATGTGGAACTCGGTCACCCAGTACAGCGCGTTCGAGACGAGGAACGACTTCACCTCGTTGCGGCCGTAATTGAAAATGTAGGTGCCCCAGTCCTTGTGCTCGCCCTGGCGCGGGTCGGCGTGCTCGTAGAGCGCCGTCCCGTCGAACCGGCCCAGGGCCCACTCGTCCTTGGGGAAATGGCCGGGCACCCAGTCCAGGACGACACCGATGCCGGCCTGGTGCAGCCGGTCGACCAGGTAGCGGAACTCGTCCGGACGGCCCAGGCGCGACTGCGGAGCGAAGTAGTTGGTCACCTGATAGCCCCAGCTCGGCTCGAACGGGTGCTCGGTGACCGGCATGAACTCCACGTGCGTGTAGCCCTGCCAGGTCACGTACTCGACCAGCTCGTCGGCCAGTTCGAGATAGGTCTTGCCCTTGCGCCAGGAGCCGAGGTGCACCTCGTAGATGCTCATCGCCTCCTTGTAGGGCTGGGACGTCGAGCGCCGGGCGACCCATTCGGCGTCGTCCCACAGGTACTGGCTGGTGTACACGATCGAGGAGTTCGCCGGCGCCTGCTCGGCGAAGAAGGCCATCGGGTCGACCTTCTCCCGCCACACCCCGTCGGAGCAGAGGATGTTGAACTTGTAGAGCGCCCCGGTCCCGACGCCCTCGACGAAGAGACCCCACACGCCGGTGCCGGGGATCCGCGACATCGCGTCCCCGGTCCACCAGTTGAAGTCGGCGTTGAGCCGCACCTCGCGGGCGTTCGGCGCCCAGACCGCGAACCGGGTGCCGTGGACGTCGCCCCGCTCGTCGTCATGGACGGTCACCTCGTGGGCGCCCAGGCGTCGCCAGCACTCCGTGTCGCCGCCGCTGGCGAACCCCTCCAGGTCCCAGCCGGTGAGCCCGCCCACCACGTCGTGTGCCATTACTGCTCCTCTTGGGTCGGTGCCGGCGGGTCAAGGGAAACCCGTCTGGCCTCATCTTGGACTGCGCGCCAGGGGATGTGGGCCCAATTGGGCCGATTGCGGACCTCGTAGACGACCTCGTAGACGGCCTTGTCCAGCTCGTAGGCGCGGAGCAGGGCGGGTTCGGCGCGGTGCCGGCCGCTGTAGCCCGACAGGAACGCCTCCCGCGCGGCCGTGCACCACTCGCGCGCCTCGGTGCCGTCGGGGTCGGCATGGGCGCTCCGTGCGTAGTCGAGGCTGCGCAGCAGGCCGGCGACGTCGCGCCACACCGAGTCGAACGCGCGGCGCTCGGCGAGCGTCTTGAGCGGCTCTCCCTCGAAGTCGATGATCACCCACGGGCTCGCGCCGGGTGCGTCGCGGTGCAGCACCTGGCCGAGGTGGAAGTCGCCGTGGACGCGCTGGGTGGCGAGGTCGTGACCCGACGGCGCCTCGAACAGCAGGCGCGCCGCGCGGCGGTAGGCGTCGAGCTCGCGGACCTGGTCGGCGGCCCGGTCGAAGCGGTGCACCATGTCGGCGGTCAGGTCGGACCCGGGGCGGGTGGACGTGCCGAACGCCGTCGCCAGCCGGGCGTGCAGGTCGCGGAGCTCCTCGCCGAGCTGGCGGCACTCCGTCGAGATGTCCCGCCCGGCCGCACACGCGTCGGTGGCGTAGACCCAGCCGTCGGTGATCCCGGTGATCCGCTGACAGAAGATCGCCAGGTCGTAGCCGTCCGCGGACAGCGTGCCGTAGAGGTCGGGGGTGATGCCCGATCCGCTGAGCGCGCCGAGGACCTCGGCGTCGAGGTTGCGTCCCGGCTCCAGCTTGCGGAACAGCTTGAGCAGCGTGGTCTGGCCGACCATCACGGTCGTGTTGCTCTGCTCTCCGGTGAACAGCCGGATCTCCGCCTCCACCTCGACCGGCGAGGCGTCCTGCCAGTGCATGCCCGGGCCCGGCGTCTCCCGCAGCGCCCGGACCAGGGCGGCAGCGGACTCGGGGTGGGACGGGGCGTCGAGCAGGTCGACCCGGCCGAGCCCGGCCACGGTGGCCGTCGCGACCGCCAGGCCCGCCGGTGCCGTTCCCGCCGGGAGGTACGACACCACCAGCTGGTAGATCTCGGTGCGTCCGTCGTCGTAGGCGATCTCGGCCAGCTCGGACCGCACCGCCGGCCACGCCCCCGCCGCGGTGTACCAGGGCAGTGCGGTGATCCTGGCCACGCGGGCGCCCAGACCTTTCCCGCCGAACCAGCGGGCTCCTCGCAGGTGCTCCTGCCACGCGGCGGCGATGGTCACGCCCGCCCCCTCACCGACCCAGGACGTGCAGGATGTGGGCGGGGTTGACCGGGCTCAGCCTGACGTAGTTGCGCTCGCCCCAGGTGAAGGTGGCTCCGGTGAGTTCGTCGCGCAGGTCGACGGTCTGGCGGTCGATACCGAGCCAGCCGAGGTCGAGGCGGACCTCGCTCTCCACGCCCTGGTCGGGGTCGAGGCTGCAGATCACGATCACCGCGTCGTCGCCGTCCCGCTTGGCATAGGCGAGAACGCCGTCGTGCGGGGTGTCGAGGAACCGGATCTGGCGCAGCTGCTGCAGCGCGGGATGGCTGCGCCGGATCTGGTTGAGGCTGCCCAGCAGCACGTTCAGGTTGGGTTGGGAGCCGTGGTCGCGGGGGCGGTACTCGAACTTCTCCGAGTTCCGGTACTCCTCGCCGCCCGCCTTCAGCGGCTCGTGCTCGAACAGCTCGAAGCCGGAGTACACCCCCCAGGACGGCGACAGCGTCGCAGCCAGGACTGCCCGGATCGCGAACGCTGCCGGATTGCCGGACTGCAGGAAGAACGGGTTGATGTCGGGGGTGTTCACGAAGAAGTTCGGACGGTAGAACGCGTCGGTCTGCGTGGACAGCTCGGTGAGGTACTCCTGCAGCTCCCACTTGGTGGTGCGCCAGGTGAAGTAGGTGTAGCTCTGGTGGAAGCCGACCTTGCCCAGGGCGTGCATCATCTCCGGCTTGGTGAACGCCTCGGCGAGGAACAGGACGTCGGGGTCGGACTCCCGGACCTGCCGCATCACCCACGCCCAGAACTGGACGGGCTTGGTGTGCGGGTTGTCGACGCGGAAGATCCGCACGCCGTGAGACATCCACAGCTTCAGGATCCGGAGCACCTCGTGGTAGATGCCGTCGGGGTCGTTGTCGAAGTTGATCGGGTAGATGTCCTGGTACTTCTTGGGCGGGTTCTCCGCGTAGGCGATGGTTCCGTCCAGCCGGGTGGTGAACCACTCGCGGTGCTCGGTGACCCACGGGTGGTCCGGAGAGGCCTGGAGCGCGAAGTCGAGAGCGATCTCCAGCCCGAGTTCCCTCGCCTTCGCCACGAATCGGTCGAAGGAGTCCCAGTCGCCGAGGTCGGGGTGGATGGCGTCGTGGCCGCCTTCCGGGGCGCCGATCGCCCACGGTGAGCCGGGGTCGGCCGGGCCGGGGATCAGGGTGTTGTTGCGGCCCTTGCGGAAGGCCGTCCCGATCGGGTGGATCGGCGGCAGGTAGACCACGTCGAAGCCCATCGCCGCCGCGTGCTCGAGCCGCTCGTGGGAGCTGTCGAAGGTGCCGGAGGTCCACGTCCTGGTCGCCTCGTCGTAGCTCGCCCCCTGGGAACGGGGGAAGAACTCGTACCAGCTGGAGAACAGCGCCCTGGGCCGGTCGACGAACAGGGGGAGGTCGGCGGTCGGGGTGAGCAGTTCCCGCGGTCCGTACTGGCTCATCGCCCCGGAGATCCCGTGGGCGGTCGCGACCTCGATCAGGTCGTCGGCCGGGCGCTCGGGGATCAGCAGCATGGCGGTGGCCTTCAGGATCGACGCCTGGACGGGGTCCCCGGCGGCCTCGGCGAGGACGGCGGTGCGCTCGAGCAGGTCGCGTCCCTCGAGGCAGACCAGTTCGATGTCGACGCCGGCGGGAAGCTTGGCCTCGGCGTTGTGCAGCCAGGTCTGCCACGGGTCGGACCAGCCCTCGACCCGGAAGGTCCAGGCACCCTCGACGTCCGGACGTACCCAGGCCTCCCACGGGTCCAGCCCGCGCGGCTCGATCGGGGTCATGTCGGTGCGGTACTCAACCCCGTCCGGCGAGGTCAGGACGACCGAGGCGTTGACGGCATCGTGGCCTTCGCGGAAGACCTTGGCCCGGATCGGGATGAGCTCGCCGGCCACGGCCTTGGCGGGGTAGGCCGAACCCTCGACCACGGGGCTGACACCGGTCACCGGGATCCGCCCGAAGCCTCTGGCGACCGTGACCGGGGGGCGCAGGTCGAGCGGCGCGGCGGGCGGAGCGGGGACGGCAGCCGGCACGGGGGCGGTGGCC
>NZ_JASGES010000231.1:0-4038 GCF_047606205.1 Propionicimonas sp.
CCGACCTGGCCGTGCTCGGCGCGGATCCGGCCGCTTACGCGGCGTCCGTGGCCGCGCTCAGAGCCGAGTCTCCGCTCGTCCCGGGCGCCCGGTGGCGCGACGCCCGGCTGGCCCGGCTGGCCGAACTCCTCGCCGGTCCGCTGTTCCACACCGCCACCGGCCGCCGGCTCTGGTCGGCCCGGGCCACGGCGAACCTGCTCGCCGAGCAGCGTCGGCTGCTCGACGACGCGTCGGCGGCTCCTTGACCGCGCCGGCGGTCGGGCCGGACCGGATGGCGCTCGGGGCGGCCCGGGATGTCCGTGGCGGGGTCTGCAGGCACCCGGACGCGTGTCCGTGATCGGCCCGAGATGATCGCCTCCGGCGACCCGCCGCTCACCGCCGGTGCGCGCTTGTGCCAGGCGGTGGTCGCGGCGGTCATCGGGAACACCGACGGCAACCCCGGCCCCCCGCACCGGGCAGGGCTGGTCCGCGACGCGGACGCTGCTTCCGCGTCCGGCTACGCCTCGAACGGAGCCGGGTCGCCGGCCCCGTAGCGGGTGATCTCCACTTCGCCCTCAGACAGGTCGACGATCGTGGTGGGCTCGAGGCCGCAGTCGCCGGAGTCGAGGACGGCGTCCAGTTGGTTGCCCACCTCGTCGTTGACCGTCCAGCCGTCGGTCATCGGCTCCTCGTGCTCGGGCAGGATCAGCGTCGAGGACATCAGCGGCTCCCCCAGTGTGTTCAGCAGAGCCAGCGCGGTGGTGTGCGCGGGCACGCGGACGCCGACCGTCCGCTTCTTCGGCTGCAGCATCACCTTCGGCGCCTCCCTGGTCGCCTTCAGGATGAAGGTGTAGGCGCCGGGCGTGGCCGCCTTGACCGCCCGGAACACGTCGTTGTCCATCTGTACGTACTGGCCCAGCTGGGCGAACTCGCTGCAGCAGAGCGTGAAGTGGTGCTTGTCGGAGAGGTGGCGCAGTGTCCGGATACGTTCCAGCCCCTCCCTGTTGCCGAGCCGGCAACCCAGGGCGTAGCCGGAGTCGGTCGGGTAGGCCACCAGCCCCCCGTCCCGGATGATCTCCGCCACCTGGCCGAGGGCGCGGGGCTGCGGGTTGTCGGGATGCACGTCGAAGTAGCGGGCCATGTCGCCAGCCTAGGCTCCCCGCGCCGTCCCAGCCGGGGGACGGGTCGAACCGCGGGCGGACGGGACGGCGCGGGGTCCCGCACCCTGCGCCCGGTAGGGTGCGGTCATGCCGATCCTTTCCGTCCCGGAGGCGGAGCTCCGTTCCCGCACCAGCCTGAAGTGGCACACCTACGACCCCGACGTCCTGCCGATGTGGGTGGCTGAGATGGACACGGAGCTGCATCCCGCGGTCCGGGAGGTGTTGCTCGGCGCGATCGAGCGCAGCGACACCGGCTACCCGTACGGGACGGCCTACGCCGAGGCGTTCGCCGCGATGGCGGGGGCGCGCTGGAACTGGGACCTGGACGTGCCGGGACAGGTGCGCCGGGCCGGCGACGTGATGAACTCCGTGCTCGCCGCGCTGGACGCCACCACCTCCCCCGGCGACGCGATTGTGATCAACCCGCCGGTGTACCCGCCGTTCCAGCAGGTGGTGTCCGGCTACCGCCGCCACATCTGCGAGGCTCCGCTCACCGCGGCGGGGCGCCTCGACCTCGGCGCCCTCGAAGCGGCGTTCGCCGGCCCCGACCACCCGAGGGCCTACCTGCTCTGCTCGCCGCACAACCCGACCGGCGCCGTGCACACCGCGGACGAACTCGCCGCGGTGATGGCCCTCGCCGCGCAGCACGGGGTGCAGGTGATCACCGACGAGATCCACGCGTGCCTGGTCGATCCGGGCACCCCGTTCGTGCCCCTGCTCACGGTGCCGGGTGGAGAGGCCGCGATCAGCGTCACCAGCGCGGGCAAGGCGTGGAACCTCGCCGGCTTCAAGGCCGGCCTGATCGTGGCCGGAGCGGCAGCCACGAAGGTTCTGGCCGCGCTCCCCCCGCTGGCCCAGCAGTCGACCGGCCACCTCGCCAACCTCGCTCACACCGCGGCCCTCACCCGGGCGCAGGGCTGGATCGACGAGATCGTCGTCGAGATCGCGGCCAACAAGCAGTTGCTGGCCTCGGAACTGTCCGCGCGGCTGCCCGAGGTCGCCTACACCCCCTCGGCCGGCACCTACCTCGCCTGGGTGGACTGCTCCGCGCTGGGCCTGCCCGACCCGTCCCGCCATTTCGCGACGGTGGGTCGGGTCGCGTTCTCCCCCGGCGTGAACTTCGCCCGCTCCCACAAGCAGTGGGTCAGGGTGAACCTGGCCTGCTCCCCCGAACTGGTGGTCGAGGGCGTCCGCCGGATGGCCGCCAGCGCCTAGGGAACCATCGGTCCCGAGGTTGGACCGAGTAGGGAACCGTCCCCGGACGTCCCGACCGGCGGGGTGGGACCGAGTGGACCGAACCGGGGACGGACCGAACCGGGGACGGTTCTCTTCTCGGCCCAGACCGACCGCCGGACCGAATCGGGGACGGTTCTCTTCTCGGCCCAGACCGACCGCCGGACCGAATCGGGGACGGTTCTCTTCTCGGTCCAGGCCGACCGCCGGACCGAATCGGGGACGGTTCTCTTCTCGGTCCAGGCCGACCGCCGACTCGCCACGACCGGCGAGATGGACCGAGTAAGGAACCGTCCCCGGACGTCCGGGAAGGCTGTCCGGACGGGTGGTGCGATCCGTCCGGCGCGACGCCGCCGTTCAGCGCCAGCCGAGCGCCGGGGCGACGTGGGTGAGCACCGACTCGACGATGTGGGCGTTGTCGTCGACGCCCAACTGGTTCGGGACGGTGAGCAGCAGCGTGTCGGCGGCCGCGATCGCTTCGTCCTCAGCGAGTTGCTCGACCAGCCTGTCCGGCTCGGCGGCGTAGCTGCGCCCGAACACCGCCCGGGTGCCGGAGTCGATCCAACCGATCGAGTCGCGGGACTCCTCGTCACCACCGAACCACTGCCGGTCGCGGTCGTTCACCAGCGGGAAGATGCTGCGGCTGACCGAGACCCGCGGTTCTCCGGCTTGCCCCGCCGCGGCCCACGCGTCCCTGAACACCTGGATCTGCTTGGCCTGCTGGACGTGGAACGGCTCACCCGACTCGTCGTTCTTCAGCGTGGAACTCATCAGGTGCATGCCCCACTCGGCCGCCCAGCGCGCGGTCGCGTCCGACCCGGCGCCCCACCAGATCCGCTGCCGCAAGCCCTCGGAGTACGGCTCGATGCGGAGCAGCCCCGGCGGATTGGGGAACATCGGACGCGGGTTGGGCTCCGCGAACCCCTTGCCCTCGATCACCTGCAGGAACACCTCGGCGTGCTGGCGCCCCATGTCGGCATCGGACTTCCCCTCCGCCGGCGCGTAGCCGAAGTAGCGGTAGCCCTCGATCACCTGCTCCGGCGATCCCCGGCTGATCCCGAGTTGCAGCCTCCCTCCGGAGATCAGGTCCGCGGCCCCTGCGTCCTCGGCCATGTAGAGCGGGTTCTCGTAACGCATGTCGATCACCCCGGTGCCGATCTCGATCCGCTTCGTGCGGGCGCCCACCGCCGCCAGCAGCGGGAACGGCGAGCCGAGCTGCCTGGCGAAGTGATGGACGCGGAAGTACGCGCCGTCCGCGCCGAGGTCCTCGACGGCGGCGGCCAGGTCGATCGACTGCAGCAGGACGTCCGCGGCGGTGCGCGCCCGCGAGCCCGGCGCGGCCGACCAGTGGCCGAAGGACAGGAATCCGATCTTCTTCACGGCAGGTACAACGTCGCGGCCTTCCGCGCATTCCCCTCAGCGGTTGGAGACGAGATCGGCCTGGGCCGATCCCTTCGCGGCGAGCCGCGTGATCCCGATCAGGCTGAGGAAGACGGTGTCGGCGCCGGTGCTCGTGCTCACCTGGACGCGGGTGCCCACCAGCCGGACCTCGCCCTCCATCCCACCCGCATCGAGCACCCGCCGGGCGGCGGCGATCGCCGCTCCGGCGTCCGGCGCACGCCCGGCCAGGCGTGCGGCGGCCGTCTCGTCCGCCGCCGCCCTCGCC
>NZ_JASGES010000232.1:0-4595 GCF_047606205.1 Propionicimonas sp.
ACCCGGGAGGCCGGGTGGGCGCACGGCGAGTTCGGTCAGGCCGCCGTCTCCGCGCGACGGCGGTTCCACAGGTCGAACGCGACGGCGAGCAGCAGGACCAGGCCCCTGGCCACCTTCTGGGTCGGCTGCGGCCACCCCATCAGCTGCATGATGTTGCTCATCACGGCCATGATCATGCCGCCGATCATGGCGCCCCCGATGCGCCCGATGCCGCCCGTGGTGGACGCGCCGCCGATGAAGCAGGCCGCGATCGCGTCCAGTTCCACGCCGTCACCGGCGTTGGGCTGCGCCGCGTTCATCCGGGACGAGTACACGATGCCGGCGACGGCGGCCAGCAGGCCCATGTTCACGAACACCCAGAAGTTGATCCGCCGCACCCGGACGCCGGAGAGCTTCGCGGCGTTCAGGTTGCCGCCGATCGCGAACACGTGACGTCCGAACACGGTCTTCTGGCTGACCAGGGTGTAGATGATCACCAGGACGATCAGCAGCACCAGCACGTTCGGCAGCCCGCGGCTGGTCGCGAGCTGGTAGCCGAACCACATCAGCACGGCGAAGACGATCACCTGCTTGCCGATGAACAGCGCCAACCCGTCGACCTGCTGCTTGTAGCGCAGCCGGCCCTGCCGGGTACGCCACTGGAGGTAGACGAAGGCGAGGCCGCCGAGAGCGAAGACCAGCATCGTGAAGTTGTCGACGCCGTAGCCGCCGAGCAGCCCGTTCTGGAAGCCGTTGGCGATCTCGTAGTACGTCCCGCCGAACGGCGAGAGCGAGATGCTGTTCAGCACCAGGTAGGTGAGGCCGCGGAAGAGCAGCATGCCACCGAGGGAGACGATGAAGCCGGGGATGCCGACGAACGCCACCCAGAAGCCCTGCCACGCGCCCACCAGCAGGCCGACGCCGAGTGCGGCGAGGACGCCCACCCACCACGGCATGCCGTTCTTGATCACCAGGACGGCCGACACGGCGCCGGCCAGGGCCACGACCGAGCCGACCGAGAGGTCGATCTGCGCCGCCACGATGACCAGCAGCATGCCCATCGCCAGGATCAGGATGTAGGAGTACTGCAGAACCAGGTTGGTGATGTTGCCGCCGCTGAGGAAGCTCGGGTTGAGGAGCGCGGCGACGGCGAAGACCACGATGAAGGCGATCAGAATGCCGTTCTGGCGCAGGTTCCTCTTCAGGATCTCGCCGACCCCTGCAGTCTCGGCCACTGAGGTGGCAGTCATCGTTGAAGTCCCTTCGTCTCGTCGGTGAAGTCTGTGGTGGAGTCCGCGGTGCCCGCGGGGTAGGTGGTGAAACCTGTCGCCGGGATCGGCTGGTCGCGTTCGAGCGTCATGAGCGCCATCAGCCGCTCCTGGGACGCCTCGCCCACCGGCACCTCGCCGGTGATCCGTCCGTACGCGAGGGTGTAGATGCGGTCACAGATGCCGAGGAGTTCCGGCAGCTCGGAGGAGATGACCACCACGGCCTTCCCCGCCGCGACCATGCGGTTGATGATCGTGTAGATCTCGTACTTGGCGCCGACGTCGATGCCGCGGGTCGGCTCGTCGAGGATCAGCACCTCCGGGTCGGTGTAGAGCCACTTGCTCAGCACGACCTTCTGCTGATTGCCGCCGGACAGCTTGCCGACCTGCGCCATCACCGTCGGGGTCTTGATGTTGAGGTCCCTGCGGTAGTCCTCGGCGACCTTCAGTTCCTCGTTGCCGTTCACCCAGCCACCCCTGGCCAGCTTGAACAGCCCTGCGGAGGAGATGTTCTCCCTGATGTCTGCGATCAGGTTGAGTCCGTACCGCTTCCTGTCCTCGGTGCAGTAGGCGATCCGGTGCCGAATCGCGTCGGAGACGGTCGGCGCCCCGATGACCTGGCCGTGCATCCTGATCTCGCCGCTGATGTCGCGCCCGTAGGAGTGGCCGAACAGGCTCATCGCCAGCTCGGTGCGTCCGGCGCCCATCAGTCCCGCGATGCCGACGACCTCGCCGGCCCGGACGCTGAAGGAGGCGTGGTCGATGATCACCCGGCCGGTCTGGGTCGGGTGGTACACCGTCCAGTCCTTCACCTCCAGGACCGGTTCGCCGATCTCGGGCGTCCGCTCCGGGAACCGGTGCTCCAGGTCGCGGCCGACCATGCCGCGGATGATCCGTTCCTGGGTGGAGGCGGGGTCGGACATGTCGATCGTCTCGATCGTGCGACCGTCCCTGATGATCGTGGTGTTGTCGGCGATCTCGGCGATCTCGTTCAGCTTGTGGGAGATCATGATCGAGGTGATCCCCTGCTCCTTGAGCTGGCGGATCAGACCCAGCAGGTGCTCGGAGTCGGTGTCGTTGAGCGCGGCCGTGGGCTCGTCGAGGATCAGCAGCCGGACGTCCTTGGCCAGCGCCTTCGCGATCTCGATCAGCTGCTGCTTACCGACGCCGAGCTGGGACACCGGCGTGGTCGGGTTCTCGTGCAGGCCGACCCGGTTCATCAGTTCGGTGGCCTGCGCGTTGGCGGCGTTCCAGTCGATCAGGCCGCCGAAGCCCTTGACCTCGTTGCCGAGGAACAGGTTCTCCGCGACCGACAGGTAGGGCACCAGCGCCAGCTCCTGGTGGATGATCACGATCCCCCTGGCCTCGGAGTCGTTGATCGAGGCGAACCTCATCTCCTCCCCGTCGAGGACGATGTCTCCCGTGTACGTGCCGTGGGGGTAGACCCCCGAAAGGACTTTCATCAGGGTCGACTTGCCGGCCCCGTTCTCTCCACAGATCGCGTGGATCTCCCCACGTTCCACCGTCAGCGTCACGTCCTTGAGGGCGAGGACGCCGGGGAACTCCTTGGTGATCGACCGCATCTGGAGGATTTCGCTCATTTCACTTCCTCAGACAGACAGTTGCCCGGGGTGGGCCCCGTCGTTTCGACAGGGCCCACCCCGGTTGGTCAGGACTCGATCACTTGGCGACGCCGGACTTGACCTCGTCCGCGGTCCAGTAGCCGGAGTCGATCAGCATGGCCTGGATCGTGTCGGCGTAGACCGTGTCAACCTCGAGCAGGTAGGACGGGACGACCTTCTTGCCGTTGTCGTAGTCCGTGGTGTTGTTCGGCTCGGGGGTCTTGCCGGCCAGGAAGTCCTGCGCGGCGGTGACGGCCTGGGCGGCCAGCTTGCGGGTGTCCTTGAAGATGGTGGACTGCTGCACGCCGTCGGCGATCAGCTTGACCGAGGCGATCTCGGCGTCCTGTCCGGTGACAACCGGCAGGCCTTCCTTGATCGACGGGCCCATGCCCACACCCTGCAGAGCGGTGATGATGCCCCGGGAGATGCCGTCGTACGGAGACAGGACGCCCTTGAGGCCGGTGCCCTTGCCGCCGTAGGTCGAGGTCAGCAGGTCCTCCATCCGCTTCTGGGCGGTCTCCTGCAGCCAGCGCAGCGTGGCCGCCTGCTCGATGGTGTCTTGGCCGGAGCCCACGACGATGGTGCCGTCGGTGATGTAGGGCTTCAGCGTGTCGATGGCGCCGTTCCAGAAGAAGTGGGCGTTGTTGTCGTCCAGCGAGCCGGCGAACAGCTCGACCTTCTGGCCCTTGGTCGCGGTGCCGGTGGCCTTGCCGTCCTTGTCGGTCACGCCGAGGCCGTACAGCAGCGCGGTGGCCTGCGCCACGCCCACCTTGTAGTTGTCGAACGAGACGTAGAAGTCGACGTTCTCGCTGTCGCGGATCAGGCGGTCATAGGCGATGACCTTGATCCCCTTGGACGCGGCCGTCTCCAGCTGGCTGGTGAGGGCGGTGCCGTCGATGGCCGCGATGATCAGCAGCTTGGCGCCGGCGGTGATCATGGCGTCGATCTGCTGGGTCTGGGTCGGGATGTCGTCGTTGGCGTACTGGAGGTCGACCTTGTAGCCGGCCTTCTCCAGGCCCTCCTTGACCGCGTTGCCGTCGGCGATCCAACGCTCCGAGGTCTGCGTCGGCATGGCCACACCCACGAGGGTGTCGGCGGCCGCCGCGCTGCCGGTGGCGCCTGCGGACGTGGCTGCGCCACCCCCGGCACCGGTGCCGCCACAGGCGGCCAGCATGAGTGCGGTGGCGATACTGACGATCGCCATTCCAATCTTCCGCATTGTTTGTGCGCTCCTTCTCGTCCTTGAGTACCGACCTGAATGGTCGTTCCGGCAGCCTTTGCCGGGAAGTGTGCGTGCCGCCATGTTTTCATCCCGCGGTCACCGAGTCAACGCGGACGCAGCGTGCGGAAGGTCACAGTTTGGCAACGATGTGACCGCAAACACCACAGCGGATGTTACCGGAAACATCTCGCCGTCGCAGACCCCTTCCCTGAGCTGCGCGCGCGGGCCCGGCCCAGGGGCGGACGGCGGCGATGCGGTCGCTGGCTTGGCTGAACGAGCCTGACCGGCGCCCCGGGGCAGGGACGGCCGGCCGCGCTCGCACCGAGCCGGGCTCCGGAGCGGCCCCGAGGCCACCCGAGCAGCCATGAAAATTCATTGTTTCGCGCTGTCGAGAATGCGGGCGCCTCCTTTCGTGCATTTATCGGATTGGCCGGGTTGCCGCCGGGAGCGGACCTCCCGGGCAGCTGCGGCGGTGCCGGGCGGACTCGGAGTCCGGCCGGCACC